>NZ_JBGFQZ010000034.1:0-34247 GCF_041295535.1 Cellulomonas sp. ICMP 17802
TGGCGACGCGCACCTCGTCGGGCGCGGCGAGGACGTCGACGCGCGCGCCGGGCGTCGAGAGCGGGCCCACCGCCCCCACGGCCCCCGGCAGCAGGACGACGCGTGCGGCCCCGGAGTCGGCGACGGCCCGCTCGAGGTGCACGGGCCGGATCGGCGCCTCCGGGCACTGGACGACGGTGACCGCGCCCGCGGCGGCGTACCAGGCGGCGAGCCCCGGCGCGGCCGTGCAGACCACGACGCCCCACCGCTCCCGGCCGTCCGGTCCGCCGTGCAGCGCCGACCCGCCGGCGTGCGCCCCCGCGAGAAGCCGGACGAGCACCTGCTCCCGCCGGCCGAGCGCGGCGCCCGCGATCGCCTCGGCCGGGTGGTCGGTGTGCACGTGCACGTGCCACCAGCCGTCGCCGCCCACGACCGCGACCGAGTCGCCGACCGCGCCCATGCGCCGCCGCAGCTCGGCGCCGGTGTCCACCGGCACGGTCGGCCGCGGGCCGTCGTCGCTGACGAGCAGCATGACCTCGAACGCGCCGCCGGTCGGCTCCGCGGACGTGTGGTGCGCGGCCGCCGTCGGCAGCCAGTCGAGCGGAACCCGGACCGGACGCTCGTCGGCCACGGACCGCGCGAGCGCGTCGAGCACGACGAGCAGCGCGCACGCACCGGCGTCGAGCACGTGCGCGGCCCGCAGGACCGGGTGCGCCGCGCTGATCCGCCCGAGCCCCCGCAGCGCCTCCGCCACGGCCTCGGCGAGCACCGTCGGCAGGTCCGCGCCCGCGTCCGCCGCGGTGGTGGCCGACCTGCCCACCACGGCGGCCAGCGTGAGGACCGTGCCCTCCTGGGGCTCGACCGTGGCCTCCCGCGCGGCCCGGGCGGCGACCACCAGGCAGTGCGCGACCTCGCGGGCACCCGCCCCGGCCGGCAGCCCGCGCGCGAACCCGGTGAGGTACTGGCTCACGATGACGCCGGAGTTGCCGCGCGCCGCCAGCAGCGACCCCCGGGCGAACGCCCGGGCCACGTCGGGCGCCGCGGCGTCCGGGGCGAGCAGCTCCACCGCCCCGAGGCCGCCCTCGACGGTCAGCAGCACGTTGGTGCCCGTGTCCGAGTCCGCCACCGGGAAGACGTTGACGGCGTCGATCCGGTCCCGCGCCTCCGCCAGCGCGGCGCGGGCGGCGCCGGCCCACGCGCGCACCGCCGCTGCCTCGAGCAGATCCACCGCACCTCCGTGATCTCTGGCTGCACCGGCGAGCCCGGCTGCACCGGCGGCACCACCCTGCCTCATCGCGCCCACATTTGGGTCGACGTCCGCCATGGGCTAGTCTTGACCGGTTGCCCGGCCTTGCTGGGCGCTGGTGGTGCCCCGTCGCGGCCCCCGAATCCACTTCCGGAGTCGGAGTCGCTCGTGCGCCCCGACCCATGACTTCGCCGCACACGCGGCACATGATCCGTACAGAGCAACAGGAGAAGACCGTGGCTGCCAACTGCGACGTCTGCGCCAAGGGCCCGAGCTTCGGGCACAGCATCTCGCACTCGCACGTGCGCACGAAGCGTCGCTGGAACCCGAACATCCAGCGCGTGCGTGCCGTCGTCGCGGGGACGCCCAAGCGTCTCAACGTGTGCACGTCGTGCCTCAAGGCCGGCAAGGTGCAGCGCGCCATCTGACGTCTGACCGACTGTCCGAAGGCCCGTGAGGTTGTCACCTCACGGGCCTTCGCCATGCCCGGTCCGTGTGGCAGGGTGACCTCCATGGTCGAGCAGCTGGACGAGGTGACGATCCGGATCGCCACCGAGGGGGACGCAGCGGGCATCGCCCGGGTGCACGTACGGTCCTGGCAGGAGGCGTACGCGGGCATCGTGCCCGAGGCGTACCTCGCCTCCCTGGACGCGGGCGAACGGACGGCCCAGTGGGGTCAGTACCTGCGCCAGGGACCGGCGGAGGACATCCGCACGTGGGTCGCCGTCGCGCCGGACCGCACCGTCGGGTTCGTCACCGTGGGGCCCAGCCGCGACGAGGACGCGCGGCGGGGCGACCGGGAGATCTTCTCGATCTACCTCGATCCCGGCACGTGGGGGCACGGTGTGGCCCGCGACCTCATGCGGACCGTGATCGGCGAGGTCGGCGAGAAGACGACGATCACCCTGTGGGTGCTGGCGGACAACGAGCGCGCCCGGCACTTCTACCGGCGGCACGGCTTCCAGGCGGACGGCGTGGAGCGGTACGACGACATCGGCGGCGAGAGCCTGCTCGAGGTCCGGTACCGCCGCGGCTGACGCCGCCCCGACCTACCCGCCGAAGTGGTCCCACCCCGACCGTGCGGGCGCGGGTCGGCCGTCGACCCAGACACCTGGGGCCTCGCCCGCGGGCACGTCGTGCACGCGACCGACGGCGCGGAACGGCTCCGGCAGCTCGACCCCGGCCGGGAACGTCGCCAGCAGCCCGTGGTCCTCGCCGCCGTCCAGCACCCAGCGCAGCGCGTCGGCGCCGAGCGCCGCGGCGGTCGGCGCCAGCCGGTCCACGTCCGTCGCGAAGGCCGACGCGTCGAGGTCGACCCGGACGCCGCCGGCGCGGGCCAGCCGACCGGCGTCGCGCAGCAGCCCGTCGGACACGTCCATCATCGCGGTGGCTCCCGCCGCGGCGGCCGCAGGCCCGGCCGCGAGCGGGGACCCGGGCCGCAGGTAGGCGTCCACCAGCTCGGCGTCGGGCTGGGCCCGCCCCGACCCGAGCAGGGCCAGGCCGGCCGCCGACCAGCCGGCGACCCCGGCGTGCGCGACGACGTCCCCGGCGCGGGCACCCGACCGCAGCACGGGGGCGCGGCCGCCCAGGTCGCCGTGCGCGGTCACGGCGACGACGACCACCGGGCCGCCCGAGAGGTCGCCGCCCACCACGCCGACCCCAAGAGGCGCACACTCGGCGGCCAGGCCTCGCGCGAGGCCCTCCACCCACGACGCGGGCAGGTCCGCCGGGACCACCAGGGCGACGACGAGGCTGGTGGGCCGGGCGCCCATCGCGGCCACGTCGGCGAGGTTCTGCACGGCGGCGCGCCGACCGACGTCCTCCCCCGAGGACCACGACCGGCGGAAGTGGCGGTCCTCGACGAGCACGTCGGTGGTCACCACGAACCGTCCGTCGGGCGCGGCGACGACCGCCGCGTCGTCGCCGGGCGGCACGAGGGTGTCGGCACCCCGGGGCAGCAGCGGGAAGATGCGGGCCAGCAGGGCCTCCTCGGACAGCTCGGAGACGAGCGGGGCGTCGGTGGGGGTGTCGCCGGTCACCCCGACACGGTAGAGGGTCGGCGGTCCGGCCGGGTTACCGTGACGGGGTGCCTCTGCAGCCCCTGAGCCGACCGCTGCTCGCCGTGGTCTCGGCCGCCGGCGTCGCCGTGCTCGCCGGGTGCGCCAGCACGGTGCCGGCGCAGGTGGCGCCCCACGCGACCGACCCGGTGTGCGCGTCCGTCGTGCTGGCCGTGCCCGACTCGCTGGGCGACGGCCTCCCCCAGCACGACACCACGGCACAGGCCACGACGGCGTGGGGTGACCCCTCGGCGCCCCTCGTCCTGCGGTGCGGGGTCGAGCCCCCGGGCCCGACCACGGACCACTGCCAGACGGTCGAGACGCCGGGCGGCCCGAGCATCGACTGGGTGGTCGTCGAGGGCGCGGACGGCGACTGGACGTTCACCACCTACGGGCGCGTGCCGGCCGTCGAGCTGCACGTGCCCGCCGCGGTCGCGCGGGAGCGCTCGACGGCGTTCGTCGACCAGCTGGGACCCGCGGTCGCCCTGACCGCGCAGGAACGGTCCTGCCTGTAGGTCAGCGGCCGTACTGCGCGGCGACGGGGCAGTCGAACGCCGCCCGGTCCGCGAGCCCCACCCGGTTCAGGTAGTCCACGACGATCCGGTACGACCGGAAGAAACCGACCTCGGTGTACGTGATCCCGCGCTGCTCGCAGTACGCCCGGACCACGGGCTGCACGTGCTTGAGGTTCGGCCGCGGCATGCTGGGGAACAGGTGGTGCTCGACCTGGTAGTTGAGCCCGCCCATGACGAAGTCGACGGCCACGCCGCCGCGGATGTTGCGGGACGTCAGCACCTGACGACGCAGGAAGTCCACCTTGAGGCCGGCGGGGATGATCGGCATGCCCTTGTGGTTGGGCGCGAACGACCCGCCGAGCAGGACGCCGAACAGGGCCATCTGCACCCCGATGAACGCGACGGCCTTGCCGGGCGGCAGCAGCCAGAACAGCAGGCCGGCGTAGACCGCGAGCCGCGTGATCACGATCGGGGCCTCGACCCAGCGGTGCGGGACCTCGCCCTTGGCCAGCAGCAGCCGCACGCTCGAGACGTGCAGGCTCAGGCCCTCGAGCGTGAGCAGGGGGAAGAAGAACCAGCCCTGGTGACGCCCGAACCAGGCGCGCCAGCCCGTGCGGGTCTCCAGCGCGTCCGCGGTCCAGACGACCACCCCGGGGGCGATGTCGGGGTCCGACCCCACCTGGTTGGGCGAGGCGTGGTGCCGGTTGTGCTTGTTGCGCCACCACGTGTGGCTGAGGCCGACGAACCCGCCGGCCAGGATGCGGGAGGTCCAGTCGTTCCACGGCCCGGACCGGAAGATCTGGCGGTGCGCGCTGTCGTGCCCCAGGAACGCGATCTGGGTGAGCACGACCGCGAACCCGGCCGCGACGGCCAGCTGCCACCACGAGTTGCCGACGAGGACGACGGCCACCCACACCGCGGCGAACGCCAGGACCACGGCCACGAGGCGCGTCCAGTAGTAGACGTAGCGGCGGCGCAGCAGACCGGACTCGCGGACGTAGGCGGCGAGCGCCGAGTAGTCCTGCGTGGTGGCCGTTCGTGCGGGAATGGATGCCCCGGGCGACACGGTCGCGCTCATGCGCCCGCCTCGTGGGTCGAATCTGTCGGCGAGACGGCCATGGCGGTCACCATCGATCTACGGGAGCCGGCGCGCCTGCCGGCCGTGCGGCGCACCCCCGGTCGAGGGTGCGGAGGGGCGCAGGGCGTCCCGACGGTGATGGGGGGACGACCACCGCGGACGACGACGTTGTCGGGAGCGGTCCATCACGAATGCCCTGAGGGTAGCCCGACAGGGCCCCGGATGGGCGCACGTCCAGGTGAAGGGTCAGCGAAGACCCGTGGGCCGCGCGAGCGCGAGCCGCAGGAGCTCGTCCACCAGCTCGGCGTAGCCGACCCCGGACGCCTCCCAGAGGCGCGGGTACATCGAGTACGGCGTGAACCCCGGCATGGTGTTGATCTCGTTGACCACCACGTCGCCGTCGGGCGTGACGAAGACGTCGACGCGCGCCAGACCCTCGCAGCCGACCGCCTCGAAGGTGCGCACCGCGGCGTCCTGGACCGCCTCGACCACGCCCTCGGGCAGGTCGGCGGGGCACGCGAGCGTCACACCGGCCTCGTCGAGGTACTTGGCCTCGAAGTCGTAGAACGCGTGCCGGGGGTCGGTGACGACGATCTCGCCCGGCAGCGACGCGCGCGCCCGGTCGCCGTCGTGCCCACCGAGCACGCCGCACTCGATCTCGCGCCCCACGACGGCCGCCTCCACGATGACCTTCGGGTCGTGCAGCCGGGCCGCGTCGACCGCCGCCGGCAGGTCGGCCAGGGAGGTGACGCGGGAGATCCCCAGGCTGGAGCCGGCGCGCGCGGGCTTGACGAACACGGGCAGCCCGAGCTCGGCGACCCGGGCGGTGACGCCCTCGGGGTCGCGGTCGAGCTCGCCGGGCTGGATCACGCGGAACGGCCCGACGGGCAGCCCGTGGCCGGCCAGCACGACCTTCATCATGTGCTTGTCCATGCCGACGGCGGACGCGAGCACGCCGGCGCCCACGTAGCGCACGTCGGCCAGCTCGAGCAGCCCCTGCAGGGTGCCGTCCTCGCCGAACGGCCCGTGCAGCAGCGGGAAGACGACGTCGACCTCGCCCAGGACGCGCGGCAGCCGCCCCGCCTCGAGCACCTGCACGTCGCGGTCGTCGACGGCCTGCGGGAGCAGCACGTGCGCGGCGGTGTCCTCCACCTGCGGCAGGCGGCCGTCGACGATCGCCCAGCGGTCGGGGTCGTCGTCGGCCAGCACCCAGCGGCCCGCGGGGGTGATGCCCACGGCCAGCACGTCGTAGCGGTCGCGGTCGATGGCCCGCAGCACGCCGCCCGCGGTCGCGCAGCTGATCGCGTGCTCGCCGGAGCGCCCGCCGAACAGGACCATCACGCGGGGGCGGCGGTCGGCCCCGGAGGTCGGGGCGGAGGTCTGCGGGTGGCCCGAGGGCTGTGCGGTGGCGTCCATCGCGCCCGACCCTACCGGTCGGCGAGCGGGCCCCGGGCACCGGCCCGGTAACCTGCCCCGGTGACCTCGGAGCGCATCGACGACCTCGCCCCCGCGACGCTCGTGGTGGCCGCCGGCAGACCCGACCGGGCCCAGGGCGCGCCGGTCAACCCTCCCCTGGTCCTCTCCTCGACGTTCGTCTCCCGCGGCGTGCCGGGGCCGGGCGAGCCGCTGTACGGCCGCATCGACGCCGAGACCTGGCACCCGTTCGAGCAGGCGCTCGGCACGCTCGAGGGCTCGGCGCACCCGGCTCTCGTGTTCGGCTCGGGCATGGCCGCCATCGCCGCGGCCCTCTCGCTCGTGCCGCCGGGCGGCCGCCTCGTGCTGCCGCGGCACTCCTACCAGGTGACCCTCGGCTACGCCCAGGACCTGCACGAGCGCCTCGGGGTCGACGTGGCGCTGGTGGACATCGACGACACCGACGCCGTGCTCGCCGCGCTGCGCGAGCCCACGTCGATGCTCTGGGTCGAGACCCCGACCAACCCCATGCTCGAGGTCGCGGACCTGCCGGTGCTGGTCGAGGCCGCGCACGCCGCCGGCGCCCTGGTCGGCGTGGACAACACGTTCGCGACGCCGCTGGTGCAGCGCCCGTTCGCGCACGGCGCGGACGTCGTCGTGCACTCGGTGACCAAGTACCTCGCGGGGCACACCGACGTCGTGCTGGGCGCCGCGCTGGCCGACGACGACGACCTGCACGCCCGCCTGCACGCGTACCGGACGCTGCACGGCTCGATCGCCGGCCCGTTCGAGGTCTGGCTGGCGCTGCGCGGCCTGCGCACGCTCGCGCTCCGGGTCGAGCGCTCCCAGGCCAGCGCCGCCGAGCTCGCGCGCCGCCTGAGCGCGCACCCGGCCGTCGCCGAGGTCCGGCACCCGAGCCTGCCCACCGACCCGGGGCACGAGCGCGCCGCCCGGCTCATGGACGGCTTCGGGTCGATCATCGGCCTGCGCCCCGTCGGCGGCCCGGACGCCGCAGACGCCGTCGTGGCCGCGCTGCGGCTCTGGGTGCCCGCGACCAGCCTCGGCGGCGTCGAGTCGACGCTCGAGCGCCGCCGCCGGTTCGCCACCGAGTCGGTGACCGTGCCGGAGGACCTGCTGCGGATGTCGGTGGGCATCGAGGACGTCGAGGACCTCTGGGCCGACCTGGACCGGGCGCTGCGGGCCCTCTAGGCCCCTTCGGCCTTGTGCGGCCGGGCGAGGAGCAGCGCGGCCAGCTGGTCGACCGGGAGCCCCTCGTGCAGCACCTTGACCACGGCGGAGGTGATCGGCATCTCGACGCCCAGCGTCGTGGCCAGCTCCAGCACGGACCGGCTCGACTTCACGCCCTCGGCGGTGCCGCCCGTGGCGGAGATCGCCTCGTCCAGCGTCATCCCGCGGCCGATGTGCCCGCCGAGCGTGTGGTTCCGCGAGTCGGGCGACGCGCAGGTCGCCATGAGGTCCCCGAGCCCGGCCAGGCCGGGGAACGTGTCGGCGTCGGCGCCCAGCGCCAGCCCGAGCCGCGTGATCTCGACCAGGCCGCGCGTGATGACCGTCGCCATCGTGTTGTAGCCGAGGCCCCGGCCCTGCGAGATGCCGACCGCGAGCGCGATGACGTTCTTCACCGCCCCGCACAGCTCGACTCCGACGACGTCGTCGTTGGTGTACGGCCGGAAGTAGGCGGACGCGCACGCGCGCGCCACCAGCTGCGCGGTCGCCTCGCTGGTCGACGCCACCACGGTCGCGGTGGGCTGCCGGTGCGCGATCTCGAGAGCGAGGTTGGGGCCGGACACGACCGCGACCCGGTCCGCGGGGATGCCCAGCGCCTCGGAGACGACCTCGCTCATCCGGCGGTCGGTCGAGAGCTCGACGCCCTTCATGAGGGACACGGCGACGGCGTGGGCGGGGACGGCGTCGGCGAGCGGCGTGAGCGTCGCCCGCGCGCTCTGGGACGGGATCGCGATGGCGACGACGTCGGCGCCCGCGAGGGCCGCGCGCGCGTCGGTGGTCGCCCGCACGCGCGCGGGCAGCGTGACGCCCGGCAGGTACGCCTCGTTGCGGCGCTCGTCGCCGATCTGCCGGCACACCTTCTCGTCGCGGCCCCAGACCGTGACGTCGCAGCCGGCGTCGGCCATGACGGCCGCGAACGTGGTGCCCCACGCGCCGGCGCCGAGCACGGCGGCACGCAGGCGGGGAGCACCCTCGACGGCCGGACGCTCCTCGGCCACCTGGTCCGCCGTCACGGCAGCTCCGGGTGGGTCGCGTGGTCGCCGCCGACCCTCTTCTCACCCTGCGCGAGCGGCTTGCGCATGTCGTAGCGGACGGCCGGGGGCTCCTCGCCGCGGATCTCCTGCAGCAGCGCGGTGATCGCGGTCATCACGCGCTCGGTGGCCTCGCGCAGCGTCTTGGTGTCCTGCGGGCGGTCGTACAGGTCGTCGAGGTGCACCGGCGGGCCGGCCACGACCGTCACGAGCTTGCGCGGGATCGGCTTGAGCAGCTTGCCGTAGCGCGCGAGGAGGTCCTGTGCGCCCCACTGCGCCACGGGGATGACCGGCGCCTTCGTGGTGAGCGCGAGGCGGGCGATGCCGGTCTTGCCGACCATGGGCCACAACTCGGGGTCGCGCGTCAGGGTGCCCTCGGGGAAGACGGCGACCGCGTCGCCCGCCTCGATCGCCGCGATGCCCGCCGTCAGGGAGTCGCCGGCCGACGAGGTGTTCCGGTACACCGGGATCTGCCCCGTGGCGCGCAGCACGCCGCCCAGCACCGGCACCTTGAACAGGGGCGCCTTCGCCAGGATCTTCGGCGCGAATCCGTTGTCCCACAGGAAGTGCGCGAACGTCAGCGGGTCGATGTTCGTCATGTGGTTCGACGCGACGATGAACCCGCCCTCGGTGGGGAGGTTCTCGGTGCCGCGCCAGTCCCGACGCGTCATGGCGAGCATCGGGGGGCGCACGATGCGCGCGACGTTGCGGTAGGCGCGATTGGATCTGACCGGCGGCTGCACGGGAGCCGATGCTACCGGGCGCCCGGCGCGCACCGGACGCTCACGGCCGCACGAGCTCCCGGCTGAACTCGGCGCCCAGGGCCTCGAGCTTCTCGGTGAACCGCTCGTACCCGCGGTCGATGAGGCTGATCCCCCGCACCGACGAGGTGCCCTTGGCCGCCAGCGCGGCGATGAGGTGGCTGAACCCGCCCCGCAGGTCGGGCACCTCGATGTCGGCGGCGGCCAGCGGCGTCGGGCCCGAGATCACCGCGGAGTGCAGGAAGTTGCGCTGCCCGAACCGGCACGGCCGGCCGCCCAGGCACTCCTTGTAGACCTGGATCGTCGCGCCCATGCCCACCAGGGCGTCGGTGAAACCGAACCGGTTCTCGTACACGGTCTCGTGCACGATCGACAGGCCCTTGGCCTGCGTGAGGGCCACCACGAGCGGCTGCTGCCAGTCCGTCATGAACCCCGGGTGCACGTCCGTCTCGAGCGTGATCGAGCGCAGGTCGCCGCCCGGGTGGAAGAACCGGATGCCGTCGTCGTCGATGGCGAACTCGCCGCCCACCTTGCGGAACGTGTTGAGGAACGTCGTCATCTCGGGCTGCGTGGCCCCGCGGACGGTGATGTCGCCGCCCGTCGCCAGCGCGGCGGACGCCCACGAGGCCGCCTCGATCCGGTCGGACAGGGCCGTGTGCCGGAACCCGACCAGGCGGTCGACGCCCTCGATCCGGATCACCCGGTCGGTGTCGACCGAGATGATCGCGCCCATCTTCTGCAGCACGTTGATGAGGTCCATGATCTCGGGCTCGATCGCCGCGTTGGACAGCTCGGTGACGCCCTCGGCCCGCACGGCCGTGAGCAGCAGCTGCTCGGTGGCCCCGACGCTCGGGTACGGCAGCGCGATCTTGGTGCCCTGAAGGCGGCGGGGCGCCCGGATGTGGATGCCGTTGTCGGTCTTGTCCACGACCGCGCCGAACTGCCGCAGGATGTCGAGGTGGTAGTTGATCGGCCGGTCACCGATCCGGCAGCCGCCCAGGTCGGGGATGAACGCCTCACCCAGCCGGTGCAGCAGCGGGCCGCAGAACAGGATCGGGATGCGGCTCGACCCCGCGTGCGTGTCGATGTCCGCGACGTGCGCCGACTCGACGTCCGTCGGGTCGAGGTGCAGCACGCCGCCCTCCGCGTCGGCGTCGACCTTGACGCCGTGCAGCTCCAGCAGGCCGGTGACCACGGCCACGTCGCGGATCTGGGGGACGTTGCGCAGCACGCTCGGCGTCTCGCCCAGCAGGGCCGCCACCATCGCCTTGGAGACGAAGTTCTTGGCGCCGCGCACGGTGATCTCGCCCGACAGCGGGGTGCCGCCGTTGACGTACAGCAGATCCGTCATGGAAAGGTCGGTCATCTAGCCATCGTCTCCCACCCGCGGGGGTGCTCCCGACCGTCCGCGTCCCGGCACGCCGGGGCGGCGCGGAACCTTCACAGGATCGGGCTCCGCGATTACTTCTTCTTGGTGCGACCCTTGCCCGCCGACTTCTTGGCGGCCTTCTTCTTGGCGTCGGCCTTGCTGGACTCGGCCTTCTTGGCCTCCGCCTTCTTGGCGGCACGCTTCTTCGCGTCCGCCCTCTTGGCGTCGTCGGCCCGCTTCTTGACCGCGGCCTTCTTCGCCTCGGCCTTCGCCTTCGCCTTCGCGGTGGCCGAGGCCGTCGCCGTGACCTTGGCCGCCGGCTTGGCGCGGACCTTCTCGGTCGGCGCGGCGACGGGGGTCTGCTCTGCCGCCGCGAGTCCCTGCAGGGAGCCCAGGTCGGCGACCGCACCCAGCGGAGCGCCCGGGCCTGCGGCGACCCGGGCGCGCAGCGTGGCGCCGGGATGGAACCGCGCGACCGTGGTCGCCGCCACCTCGAGAGCCTCGCCCGTCCGGGGGTTGCGGCCCGTCCGGGCCGCGCGACCGGCCGCCTCGAACGTGCCGAAGCCCGTGAGCGTGACGCGCTCGCCGGCCGCTAGGGCGGACGTGATCTCGTCCAGCACGGCGTCGACCGCGGCGAGCGCGGCGGCCTTCGAGGCCCCGCGCGCGGCGATCCGGTCAGCGATCTGCGACTTGCCCGGCATGGTCGTCCCTCTCGTCGCCGGCGCGCGTCCCGCACCGGACCCGGCACCCACCGTAGCCATCGGACGAACCCGGCGGGCCACCTGGGAGGCGACCCGCCGGGACGGTCAGGGCTTGCGGCCGATCTCGACCGGGACGCCCACCGGCCGCGCGGCCACGATCTCGACGGGCGGCAGGTGCTTGGCCGGCAGGGTCGCGGGCCGCCACGGCTCGCGACGCGCCTCGAACGCGGAGATCTCGTCGGCGTGCTCGAGCGTGAGCCCGATGTCGTCGAGACCCTCCATCAGACGCCAGCGGGTGTAGTCGTCCACCTGGAACGGCACGACGACGTCGTCGCACGTGATCGTCTTCGACTCGAGGTCGACCGTCACCGCGGTGCCCGGACGGGTCTCGAGGATCTTCCAGATCAGCTCGATGTCCTCCTGCGACGCCTGCGCGGCGAGCAGCCCCTGCTTGCCGGAGTTGCCGCGGAAGATGTCCGCGAAGCGGTTCGAGATGACGACCTTGAAGCCGTAGTCCTTGAGCGCCCAGACGGCGTGCTCGCGCGACGAGCCGGTGCCGAAGTCGGGCCCGGCGACGAGCACCGAGCCGGCCTTGTAGGCGTCCTGGTTGAGGATGAACGACGGGTCCCCGCGCCAGGCGGCGAACAGGGCGTCCTCGAACCCGGTGCGCGTCACGCGCTTGAGGTAGACGGCCGGGATGATCTGGTCGGTGTCCACGTTGCTGCGCCGCAGCGGGACGCCGACGCCGGTGTGCTGGCGGAACTTCTCCATCAGTCTTCTCGCTTCCTTGGTCAGACCGTCTGGAGGTCGGTGAGGGGGCTGCCGTCCGGCGCGGGCGCCCCGGTGTCGAGGTCGGCGTACGACGAGAGCGTGCCGCGGATCGCGGTGGCGGCGGCGACGAGCGGGGACACCAGGTGCGTGCGTCCGCCCTTGCCCTGCCGCCCCTCGAAGTTGCGGTTCGACGTGGACGCCGAGCGCTCCCCCGGGGCGAGCTGGTCGGGGTTCATGCCCAGACACATCGAGCAGCCGGCGTTGCGCCACTCGGCGCCGAAGTCGAGGAAGATCTTGTCCAGCCCCTCGGCCTCCGCCTGCAGGCGCACGCGCGCCGACGCCGGCACCACGAGCACGCGGACGTCGTCGGACTTGTGCTTGCCGCGGATGACCTTGGCCACCGAGCGCAGGTCCTCGATGCGGCCGTTGGTGCACGAGCCGATGAACACCGTGTCCACCTTGATCTCGCGCAGCGGCTGGCCGGGCGTCAGCCCCATGTACTCGATGGCCCGCTCGGCGGCGACGCGCTCGTTGGCGTCGGCGATCTCCTCCGGCACCGGGACCGAGCCCGACAGCGGCAGGCCCTGACCGGGGTTGGTGCCCCAGGTCACGAACGGCTCGAGGTCCGCGGCCTCGAGCACGACCTCGACGTCGAACTGCGCGTCGTCGTCGCTGCGCAGCGTCCGCCAGTACTCCACGGCCGCGTCCCAGTCCGCGCCCTCGGGCGCGTGCGGGCGGCCCTGGAGGTACGCGAAGGTCGTCTCGTCCGGCGCGATCATCCCCGCGCGCGCGCCGGCCTCGATCGACATGTTGCAGACCGTCATGCGGGCTTCCATCGAGAGCGCGCGGATGGCCTCGCCGCGGTACTCGAGCACGTAGCCCTGCCCGCCGCCCGTGCCGATCTTGGCGATGATCGCCAGGATGATGTCCTTGCTGGTGGCGCCGGGCGGGAGCTCGCCGTCGACCGTGATGGCCATCGTCTTGAACGGCGCCAGCGGCAGCGTCTGCGTGGCCAGCACGTGCTCGACCTCGCTGGTGCCGATGCCGAACGCGAGCGCACCGAACGCGCCGTGCGTCGAAGTGTGCGAGTCGCCGCAGACGACCGTCAGGCCGGGCTGCGTCAGACCGAGCTGGGGGCCCACCTGGTGCACGATCCCCTGGTCGGCGTCGCCGAGCGAGTGGATGCGGACGCCGAACTCCGCGGCGTTGTTGCGCAGCGTCTGGATCTGCGTGCGGCTCGTCTCGTCGGCGATGGGCCGGTCGATGTCGAGCGTGGGAGTGTTGTGGTCCTCGGTCGCCAGCGTGAGGTCCGGGCGGCGCACACCGCGGCCGGCCAGCCGGAGACCCTCGAACGCCTGGGGGCTCGTCACCTCGTGCACGAGGTGGAGGTCGATGTAGAGCAGGTCCGGAGCGCCGTCCGTGCCGCGTCGCACGACATGCGCGTCCCAGACCTTCTCTGCCAACGTGCCGGCCATCTTCTCGGTCCGTTCTCTCGTTCGTTCCGTCGGCCGGGAGTGTGGTTTTCCCGGCTCACCTGCTGTCGTACTTGCATCTCAGCCTTCGAGACGCCAATATCGACCTATGGACAACTCTAGCGGAGTCGGCGTGCTGGACAAGGCCGCGTCCGTTCTCAGCGCCCTCGAGGCCGGCCCTGCCACCCTCGCGCAGCTCGTCACTGCCACCCATCTTGCTCGCCCGACGGCCCACCGGCTGGCCGTGGCCCTCGAGCACCACCGCCTGGTGGCTCGCGACATGCAGGGTCGGTTCGTGCTCGGACCGCGCCTGTCGGAGCTCGCGACGGCCGCCGGCGAGGACCGCCTGCTCGCCGCCGCCGGCCCCGTGCTGGCCGCGCTGCGCGACCACACCGGCGAGAGCGCGCAGCTGTACCGCCGGCAGGGCGACCAGCGCATCTGCGTCGCCGCCGCGGAGCGGCCCATCGGGCTGCGCGACTCGATCCCTGTGGGCGCCACGCTCACCATGCACGCGGGGTCCGCGGCGCAGATCCTGCTCGCGTGGGAGGAGCCGGACCGGCTGCACCGCGGGCTGCAGGGCGCCAAGTTCACCGCCACGATCCTCTCCGGGGTCCGCCGCCGCGGCTGGGCGCAGTCGGTGTCCGAGCGCGAGGTCGGCGTCGCCTCGGTGTCAGCCCCCGTGCGCGGCCCGTCCGGCCGGATCGTGGCCGCCGTGTCCGTCTCCGGGCCGCTCGAGCGCCTCTCACGGCAGCCGGGCCGGCTGCACGCCGCCGCGGTCGTCTCGGCGGCCAACCGGCTGACCGAGGTGCTGCGCCGAACGGCCGACTGATGGCCGTCCGCGGGGCCGCGGCGTCGCGACGGCGGCTGCGCCGACGGGTCGCGCTGCTCGGGTTCGCCGCCGGTGTGCTGGTGGGGGTCGCGCTCGCGCTGCTCGGCGGTGGGGGCGCCGGCGACGCGGCGGTCACCGGCGTGCTCGTCGGCGCCGTGGCCGCCGTCATCGGCTGGGGCGTCGTCGCGCTCCTGCCGACGTCCTCGCACGGACCGCCGGGCCAGCACTGAGCCTGGGCTGCACTGAGCTCACGCACGACGAAGGCCCGGTCACCGTGGTGACCGGGCCTTCGTGATGTACCCCCGACCGGATTCGAACCGGCGCTACCGCCGTGAGAGGGCGGCGTGCTAGGCCGCTACACAACGGGGGCCTATACGCTGCGAGACCCGGGGGCCTCGCTTGCGAGTGAACACTCTACCCGATCCTCCGAGGAGGTCGGACCAGCGGTGCTCGCGCTGGGGTACCAGGACTCGAACCTAGACTAACTGAACCAGAATCAGTCGTGCTGCCAATTACACCATACCCCATGGGGGTATAACGCCCGGAGCTCGAAGTCGCCTGGCGGGGCGGATCCTCGTGCATCCGGACGTCGTACCGGCGGTGAACACTACCCGAGCGCCGGGGCCCGGTCCAACTGGCACCCGCCGGCACGCCCGTTCGTGACGAAGGCCACGATCGGCCCGGGCTCAGCGCGGGATGGCGCCCAGCTCGGACGCGTCGTACCAGAGCAGGTCGCGCTCGTCGAGGCGGTCGACCGCCGCCTCGTCGCCCCCGGCCGCCTGCACGACGTCCGGCGCCGCGCCCGGCTCGTCGACGTGCGCGCAGATGAGATCCGCCCGCTCGACCGCTCGCACGACCTCGACGGCGCTGGGCACGTCGTCGTCGTCCGCGACCGGCTGGACCGCGGCGTCCGGGACGTCGGCCGAGAGGACCACCCGCAGCTGGGGCACGTCCGGGTGGGTGGCGAGGTGCTCGAGCGAGTCGTCGGCGGCCGCGAGCTGCGCCGCGAACTCGAGGCCCTCGTCGTCCTCGTCCGGGAAGAGGGCCCGCAGCGCGGGCGTCACGGCGTGCGCCCGGCGCGCCGTGATCGGTCCTGCGTCGGGGTCGAGCTGGTCGAGCGAGGCCGGGAGGTAGATGCGCACCCGGCCAGTGTGCCGCAGCCGCCCCGGGCCGGGGTCAGGCGCGCACAGGCTCGGCCGCGAGCGCGGCGACCAGCACCGCGTCCACGCGGGCCGCCACCCCCGCGAGCGCCCGGCGGACCGGCGACCCCGGCGCCGCCTCGCGCAGCGTCCGCGCCTCCAGCAGGGCTGTGTCCACCGCCGACCGGTCCTCGGGCACGAGGTGCGCGTCCGTGACGCCCGCGTACCGCGCGAGCGCCTGCCCGACCGCGTCCGCCGGGTGCGCGCCGGCCACCGACGCGCGGACGCGGTTGACCAGCACCACGCGCGTGGCGCCGAGGCCGAGGTCGGTGAGCTCGCCGAGCCCGCGCACCAGCCGCTGGATGCCCACCGGGTCGCCGGTGCCGACGACGAGGACCACGTCGGCCGCCTCGAGCGCGGAGAGCGTCGCGGCGTTGCGCCGGGGCGCCCGGGTGTCGTAGCTGAGCACCTCGTCCTCCTCCAGGCAGAAGCCGCAGTCGATCACCGTCCACTCGGCCAGCCCGCGCGCGACCGACCAGACCGCGTCGAGCGACGACGACGGCAGCTCCGGCCAGCGGTCCGCCCTCGAGATGCCCGACAGCACGCGCAGGTCGGGCGCGATCGACGGGGTCAGCCGCGCGAGCGACAGGAGGTCGAGCGTCCCCTGGCTCGCCGCACGCGCCGCCGCGGCCAGCCCCGGAGCCTCGTCCAGCATGCCGACCACCTGCGCGACGCACCCGCCGTACGTGTCGGCGTCGACCAGCAGCGTGCGGCGGCCCGCGGCGGCCAGCTCGGCGGCCACGTTCACCGCCACGGTCGTGCGGCCCGGCGCGCCCGTGGGCCCCCAGACCGCGACGACCAGGCCCTGGGCCGGGAGGCGCACGGTCGCGTCGTCGGGCCGCACCGGCCCCGGCCGCTCGTCGTCGGACGTGCTGCCGAGGATCGCGAGCGCGTCGCGGACCACCGACCCGGCGGACTCCTCGTCCTGCGGCGCCGCGGCGACGAGGTCCGCACCCAGCGCGGCGAGCCGTTCACCGACCCACGGACGCGCGTCGTCGCCGATCCCGACCACCCGGACCCCGGCCCGGTGCAACAGGTCGATGGCCTCGCGGTCGAGCAGGTCCAGGTCGCCCGAGACCACCGCGAGCCGGCCGAGCCCGGCCTCGGCGGCCGCCAGCAGCTCCGTGAGGTCGGCGCACCGCCGGGTGACGCTCAGGCGACCCCCGGACCGCTCGACGGCCTGCACGATGATCGACTCCGCCGAGCCCTGGACGGCGCACAGCACCCCGACCGTCACGTCAGTCCCCCGTGCCCGGGACGGGCACCACGTCGACCGTGCCGTCGGCCGCGAGCGCCGTGAGGATCGTCGGCAGGACGTCCGTGGGCACGAGCACCTGGACGGCGCTCCCGCCGGACGCCCGGAACGCCCCCGACGGCGTCGTCACTTCCGCGACCGTGAGGCCGCCGGCGAGCTGCCGCGGCTCGGCCGGCGCGGTGTCGTCGTCGGGCGCCGGCGGCGTGAACCACACGTCGACGAGCGCCCCGGGCGCGACGTCCTGCGACGGGGGCCGCGTGAGCGTGACCGAGACGGGCCGCAGGTCGAGGTCGGCCGCCGAGCCCACCGCCGACGCCGGGACGAGCTCGCCGCGCCCGACCTCGCGCACGACGATGCCGTCGGCGGCGATCGGGCGGTCGGCGCGCAGGTAGTGGTCGAGGTTCACCGTGCCCAGCCGCACCTCCACCACGGCGAGGTCGTCGGCCCCGACCCGGTCCCCCGGCACCAGGGCCGCCCGCGTGACGTACACCGGCACGGTCGCCTGGGCGGTCCGCACCGCCCACGAGCCCAGCAGCACCGAGGCGGCCACCATCGCGATCCCGGCCAGCAGACGCGGGTCGCGCCAGCCCGGCCGCCGCAGCCGCGCCGCCACCGGCGCGGGCAGATCGATCACGCTCGTGTCCATCGACTCTCCTGGTTCGTCGCGTGCCGCCGGGACGGCCATCCTGCCGCGCGCAGCCACGCGTGCACGGAGCATTGTGGACAAACCGGTCAGGGCGCCAGCGCGTGCCACACTGCGGTCATGCCTTCGAGGTTCCTGACGCTCGCGGACGTCACCGAGGTGCTGAACATCTCTGCGCCGCAGGCGTATGCGCTGGTCCGATCGGGTGAGCTGCCGGCCATCCAGATCGGCGGACGCCTGCAGTGGCGCGTCGAGTCCACCGAGCTGGAGAAGTACATCCAGCGCATGTACGAGCAGACCCGCGCCCGCATCTCCAGCGACGGCAGCACGGTCGACGCCCCGCCCGACGCGGACGACTGACGCCGGTCAGCCCGACCGCACCACGCGCAGCGTCGCGAACGGCACGGCCCACACGCCTCGTGCCCCGTCGGTCAGGTCGAGGTGGTCGGCGCCCACCCGCTCGATCCGCCCGGTGAGCTCGGCCCCGCCGGCGTCGACCCGGACCTGGGCGCGGTCGCGCGCGAGCGCCCGCAGCGCGTGCCCCAGCCCGAGCCGCGCCTCGACCGGTCCCGGCGCCGGGGCCGCGTGGGCCGCGACGCAGTCGAGCGCTGCGACCGCCGTGAGCGGCACCAGCGCCTGGCGGCCCGGCGAGGCGCTCACGAGGAGCCACTCCGGGGCGGCGTCGACCAGCGTGCCCTCGAGCAGCTCGCCGCCCGCGAGGAGCACGCGCACCGTCGCCCCCGTCGAGGCGCGCAGCCGGTCGGTGAGCCCGACCGAGGCCCGCTCGGCCCGCGCGAGCTCGGCCACGTCCGCGCGCACGTCGGCCAGCCGGCCGGCCGCGAGCTGGGCCTCCATGTCCGCGAAGAGCGCCTCCCACCGCATGGGAGCACCGTAGGGGGTCAGTCGTCGCTCGCGAGCTGCTTGGCGAACCAGTGGTGCGCGTACGGCTCGTCGTTGAACGGGTCGACCTCGACGTACCCCGCGCTCCGGTAGAGCGCGATGGCCTCGTGCAGCGTCTCGTTGGTCTCCAGCCGCAGCGTGCGCACCCCGCGCTGCCTGGCGTGGGCCTCCAGCTCGCCGAGCAGGCTCCGGGCCAGGCCGCGGCCCCGCGCCGACGGGTCGACCCAGACGCGCTTCACCTCGGCCGTCTCGCCGTCGACGAACCGGAGAGCGCCGCAGCCGACCGGTCGGTCACCGCGCCGGGCGACGAGCAGCAGGCCGGCCGGCGGCGCCAGCTCGGCGTCGACCGCGACGTGGCTGCGCGCCGGGTCGAACCCCGTGCGGAAGCGCGACGCCAGGTCGGCCGCGTAGCGCTCCATCGTGGCCCTCGCGTCGGGGTGGTCGGGCGCGCAGACCTCGATCCGGAGGTCGTCCGGTGCCTCGCTGCTCATGGTCGCCACTCTCGCACCCGGACCTGGCACCGGACATCGCTGGACAAGTCGCGCGTGCTCAGGTACATCTATGGCATTCAAAGAACATCAAACGGCATCAAACGACACGATCAGGGGCTCATCATGCCGATCGACGACAGCAGGGCCGCGGCCCGCCGGCGCGCGGGTGCGGCGCTCGGTGGCCTGCTCGCCGGGACGGCGGCAGCAACCGTCCTGACCGCGGCGCTGGGGTGGCGGCTCGAGGCCGTCCTGGCCGGGCAGACCGGGGCGTGGCACGTCGACGGGGCGGTCGAGGCGGGGGTGACCGCGGTCGGGCTGCTCGTCGCGGGGTGGCTGGCAGTCTCGGCCCTCGTCGCCGCCGCCTGCGTCCTCGCTCGCGGCGCCGGGGCCAGCTGGCGGGCCGGTGAGCGGCTGGTTCAGGGGTGGGCGCCGGGGCTCGTGCGCAAGGCGCTCGTGGTGGTCGTCGGGGCGAGCGCCGGGCTCGGCCTCGCGTCAGGCGCGTCGGCGGCGGTGCCCGAGCCGACGCCGTCGCTCGCGGTGACCGTCGACGCCGCCGATCTGGGGTGGGCGGTGACGACCTCCGACCGGCACGACGCGCCCGAGCCGGCAGACGTGGCGGACCCGACGCCGGCCTCTGCCGACCTCCCCGCGCTCGCGCCGGCCGCCCCGACGCCGGCCCCGCCGACGGCACCGGCCGCCGAGACCGTCGTGGTCGCCGTCGGCGACAGCCTGTGGGCGATCGCTGCCCGCCACCTGCCTGCCGGCGCGACGGACGCGCAGATCGCCGCCGCGTGGCCGCAGTGGTACCACGCCAACGCCGGGACGATCGGGGCGGACCCCGACGTGATCCTGCCCGGACAGGTGCTCGTGGCGCCGGGGGCGTCGTCGTGAGCGCGCTCGTCCTCGCCCCGACCACCACCGCGGCCGAGGAGGCGTTCGCGCGGGTGCGCGGCACCACGGACCGGCCACGGCCGGCGGCCCGGCTGGTCCCGGCGCTGCCGCCGGCGCCCGTCGAGGACGCCACCGGACCCGCGCACACCGTGCCCCTCACGGCGTCGGCGCGCGTCGCCGTCCTGCGGGTCAGCGACCGCTCGCCCATGGTTGACGTCGACGACGACGAGCCCGGTCCGCTCCCCGGCGGCGATCCTGCGGTGGTCGCGCGCACCATCGCACTGGCGGCGCTCGAGGTGCTCGCCGGGCGCCGGTCCCCCGCCCAGCTGGCCCGGTGGCTGACCCCGGGGGTCTACGACTCCCTCCAGGTGCGCGCCGGCCTCACCCAGCGGGTGCTCGGCGAGGGCGGGGTGGCCCGCCCCCCGGTGATCCGCCGGGCGCGCGCGTGCCGCGTCGGGACGCACGTGCTGGAGGCGAGCGTCGTCGCGGACGACGGGGCGCGCGTGCGGGCCGTCGCCGTCCGGCTCGAGGGTCACCGGGGCTCCTGGCGCGTCACCGCGCTCGAGATCGGCTGAGCCCGGACGCACGAGAGCCCGCCCCGGTGCCGGGGCGGGCTCTCGTCGTGAGGTCAGCGCTTGCGCTGCTGCTTGGCGGCCTTGCGGCGCGCCTCCCGGTTGGCCGTGCCGTCCTCGCCGGCGGCGACCGCGGGTCGGGCGCCGGCGCTGCGGCCGCCGGCGTCGCCGCGGGTCACCACGGCCCCGTCACCGTCGACCGACGGAGCGGTGTACTGCAGGGGGGCCCGCTGCTCGGGTCCGTCGATCCCCTTGGCGACGAGCTTGCCGCCCGGGGTCGGGCCGTCGGACACCGAGCGCTGGATGGCCGCCTGCGCACCCGCGCTGGCCGCCGCGGCGACCGCGGAGTCGGCGGTGACGGCGGGCGCCTCGGGCTGGGCGACCTGGACCTCCAGGTTGTAGAGGTAGCCGACCGTCTCCTCCTTGATGGCGTCCGTCATCGCGTTGAACAGCTGGTAGCCCTCGCGCTGGTACTCGACCAGGGGGTCGCGCTGGGCCATCGCCCGCAGCCCGATGCCCTCCTTGAGGTAGTCCATCTCGTAGAGGTGCTCGCGCCACTTGCGGTCGAGGACGGACAGGGTCACGCGCCGCTCCAGCTGGCGCATGTTCTCCGAGCCGATCTGGTCCTCGCGCTCCTGGTACGCGTGCGCGGCGTCCGAGAGGATCTCGCGCTCGATGAGCTCCGCGGACAGCCGCGTCGCGCCGCCGGCCTGCTCCACGACCTCCTCGGGGGTGATCGACACCGGGTAGACCGCCTTGAGCGCGGTCCACAGCGCGTCGAGGTCCCAGTCCTCCGGACGGCCCTCGGCCGCGGCGCCCGTGATGTACGCCGAGAGCACGTCGTTGCGGAAGTGCTTGACCTGCTCGTGCAGGTCCTCGCCCTCCAGCACGCGGCGGCGCTGCTCGTAGATGACCTCGCGCTGGCGGGACATGACGTCGTCGTACTTGAGGACGTTCTTGCGGATCTCGAAGTTGCGCGACTCGACCTGCGACTGCGCCGACTGGATGCCGCGCGTGACGATCTTCGACTCGAGCGGCATGTCCTCCGGGAACCCGGCGCGCGTCATCATCGACTCCGCGAGGCCCGAGTTGAACAGGCGCATGAGGTCGTCCTGCATCGACAGGTAGAACCGGGACTCGCCCGGGTCGCCCTGGCGGCCGGAGCGACCGCGCAGCTGGTTGTCGATGCGTCGCGACTCGTGCCGCTCGGTGCCCAGCACGTACAGCCCGCCCAGCTCGACGACCTCGTCGTGCTCGGCGGCCACCGACTCCTTCGCCTTCTCGAGCGCGAGCGGCCACGCGGCCTCGTACTCCTCCGCGTTCTCCGCCGGGTCGAGCCCACGCGCGGCCAGGTCCTCGACGGCCATGAACTCGGCGTTGCCGCCCAGCATGATGTCGGTGCCGCGGCCGGCCATGTTCGTCGCCACAGTCACGGCGCCCTTGCGGCCCGCCTGCGCGACGATCGACGCCTCACGCGCGTGCTGCTTGGCGTTGAGGACCTCGTGCGGGACGCCCTGCTTCTTCAGCTTGGAGGAGAGCAGCTCGCTCTTCTCCACGCTGGTGGTGCCGACGAGGACCGGCTGGCCCTGCGCGTGACGCTCGACGATGTCCGCGACGACCGCGTCGAACTTGCCGTCCTCGCTCTTGTAGACGAAGTCGCGCTGGTCGATGCGCTGCATCGTGCGGTTGGTCGGGATCGGGACGACGCCCAGGTTGTACGTGCCCTGGAACTCGGCGGCCTCGGTCTCGGCCGTGCCGGTCATGCCGGAGAGCTTGCCGTAGAGGCGGAAGTAGTTCTGCAGGGTGATCGTGGCGAGCGTCTGGTTCTCGGCCTTGATGGCCACGCCCTCCTTCGCCTCGATCGCCTGGTGCATGCCCTCGTTGTAGCGACGGCCCGGCAGGATGCGGCCGGTGTGCTCGTCGACGATCAGCACCTCGCCGTTCATCACGACGTAGTCCTTGTCGCGCTTGAACAGCTCCTGCGCCTTGATGGCGTTGTTGAGGAAGCCGATGAGCGGCGTGTTGAGGGACTCGTAGAGGTTCTCGATGCCGAGGTAGTCCTCGACGCGCTCGATGCCGGGCTCCAGGACGCCGACCGTGCGCTTCTTCTCGTCGACCTCGTAGTCGCGCTCCGCCTGCAGCCGGCGGGCCACCTTGGCGAACTCGGCGTACCACCGGTTGGCGTCGCCCGAGGCCGGGCCCGAGATGATCAGCGGGGTGCGGGCCTCGTCGATGAGGATCGAGTCCACCTCGTCGACGATCGCGAAGTTGTGGCCGCGCTGGACCAGCTCGTCCGTGCTCCACGCCATGTTGTCGCGCAGGTAGTCGAAGCCGAACTCGTTGTTCGTGCCGTACGTGATGTCGCAGGCGTACTGCTTGCGCCGCTCGGCCGGCTCCTGGCTGGACAGGATGACGCCGCTGGTCAGGCCGAGGAATCGGTAGACGCGGCCCATGAGCTCGGCCTGGTAGCTGGCCAGGTAGTCGTTGACCGTGACGACGTGGACGCCCTTGCCGGTGAGCGCGTTGAGGTACGCCGGGGCGGTGGCGACGAGGGTCTTGCCCTCGCCGGTCTTCATCTCGGCGATGTTGCCCAGGTGCAGGGCGGCCCCGCCCATGAGCTGGACGTCGAAGTGTCGCTGGCCGAGCGTGCGGCGGGCGGCCTCGCGCACCGTCGCGAAGGCCTCGGCGAGCAGGTCGTCGAGCGACTCACCCTCGGCGAGACGGGCCCGGAAGCGGTCCGTCTCCTCGCGCAGCTCGGCGTCGGACAGCGTGACGAAGCTGTCCTCCAGGGCGTTGACCTGCTGGGCGATGCCCGACAGCTTCTTGACGATCCGGCCTTCACCGAGGCGCAGGACCTTCTCGAGGATCGCTGGCACGCACTACTCCCGACGTGTTCGCACTCCCGGCGCGCGCGGCGTCGGAGCGGCTGAGGTGACCGGCCGCACGGCCGGGCGCGTCCATCGTAGGCGAGCCTGCGCGGCGCGGGCGAAGAACGACCACCGCGGCGGCGAGCAGCACCGCGCCGACCACCCCGGGGATCCCCAGCCGCTCGCCGCGCAGCAGCACGGCGCCGACCGTCGCGGTGAGCGGCTCGAGCAGCGCGAGCAGTGCCGCGGTGGTGGCCGGGACGTGCCGCAACCCGGTGAAGTACGCGCTGTAGGCCGCCGCGGTGGGCACGACGGCCAGGTACGCGAGGAGCACCCAGCCCTGCGCGTCGTCGGGCACCGCGAGCCCGGGGGCGACCACCGCCGCGATCGGCAGGAGGACGATTCCGCCGAGCGTGAACGCGGTCGCGGTGAGCGGCAGCGCGCCCAGCCCGGGGACGCTCCGGCGGTTCAGCCCGGTCATCGTGGCGAACGCCGCGGCGGCGACGAGGGCGAGCAGGGCACCCGCGGCCGTGCCGGGTCCGGCCGCGTCGGACGGGCCGACGAGCAGCACCAGACCGGTGAGCGCGAGCGCGAGGGCCACGAGCGTGCGCCCCGACGGCAGCCGCCGCTGGGCCACCGCCGTGCCCACCGCCACGAGCAGGGGCGCCGCGCCCAGCGCGACGAGCGTGGCGACCGCGACCCCGGCGCGCTGGACGGCCGCGAAGTACGCGGCCTGGTAGACGGCGGCCAGCAGCGCGGTCTCGACCACCCGCACGACCACCGACCGCGTGCGGGCGAGTCCCCGCAGCGCGCCGGCCGCCGCGAGGCCCAGGAGCAGGACTCCCCCGCCGCCGAGCAGGCGGTAGGCGGCGACGGTCAGCGGGGGCAGCCCCGCGACGTCGGCCAGCGCCGCGCCCGCCAGCCCGCCGGTCCCCCAGAGCACGCCGCCGAGGGCGACCAGCGCGAAGTCGCGCGGGCGCGACTCGTGGGTCACGCGGCGATCCGCAGGGCGTGCGACAGGTCGACCGCGAGGTCGCCCCGCAGCAGCCCGTCGCGGTGCCCGACCACGATGTCCTCCAGACCGAGCCAGCCGGCGAGCTCACGCAGCTCGGCCGCGAGCGGCTCGACCACGTCGGCGTCGGTGGTGCGGGGACCCACGGAGCGGTGCGCCGCGTGCACGCGCAGCACCCCCGCCTGGCGGTCGGCCTTGAGGTCGACCAGCGCGGGCAGCGACTCCCCCAGCAGGAACGGCAGCACGTAGTACCCCCAGACCCGCTGGGGCTCGGGCACGTAGATCTCGATGCGGTACCGCAGCCCGAACAGCGCCTCGACCCGGCGGCGCTCGAACACCAGGGGGTCGAACGGGTTGAGCAGCGCGCGCCCCGTGGCCCGGCGCGGCAGGTCGGCGTCGCGGTGCCTCCACACGCGCCCCTGGTTCCACCCGTCGACCGTGACCTCGTGCAGGACGCCGGCGTCCACCAGGTCGGCGATCGCGGGCGCCACCCGCGCCTCCTTGATCCGGAAGTAGTCCGCGATGCTGCGCAGCGTGCCGATGCCGTGCGCGCGGGCCCCGATCTCAGTGAGCGCCCGGATCGCGTCCTCGTCGGACGGCTCCGGGGCGGCCAGGACGGCGGGCGGGAGCACCCGGGACGTGAGGTCGTACCGGCGCTCGAACGCGCCGTTGCGGCCGGCCGACGTGATCTCGCCCGTGAAGAAGAGGTACTCGAGCACCCGCTTGGCCACCGACCAGTTCCACCCCCACTCCCCCCGCGTGGTCGGGTGGTCGGCCTCGAAGTCCTCCTGCACCTGGCGCGCGGTGACCGGGCCGCGCTCCGCGATGATCGCCCGGATCTCGTCGACGATCGGTGAGTGCTTCAGCGGCACCTCGGCGATCGCGCCCCAAGCCTGCTGCAGGTAGTCGCGCTGCCGCCACCCCAGCAGCCGGTACGTCTCGGGCGGCACGAAGGACGCCATGTGCGCCCAGGTCTCGACGAGCCGGCGCGGCGCGCGGCCGGACGCGCGGTCGATCAGCGCCGGGTCGTACGCGCCGACCCGCGAGAACGTGGGCATCAGGTGCGCGCGCGCCAGCACGTTGACCGAGTCGATCTGCAGCACGCCCAGCCGGTCGACCACCTGCTGGAGCTGCCGCATCGAGGGGGCCGCGCCGCGCTCCGGCCGGGGCCGGTCGAGGCCCTGGGCGCGCAGCGTGATGCGGCGGGCCTGCGAGAGGGAGAGTCGCTCGGGGAGCACGCGCCCATCTTGCCGTGCGCCACCGACACGACGAAGCCCGCCCGGTCGCGGGGACCGGGCGGGCCTGTGTGGTCGGGGGTCAGCCGCCGACGGCGGCGAGCGGTGCGCCGGCCACGGCGGTGTCGAGCTTGATGATCCCGTAGCTCCAGCCGCGGCGGCGGTAGGCGACCGACGGCTGCGCGGTCTCGGCGTCGATGAAGAGGTAGAAGTCGTGCCCGACCAGCTCCATCTCGTAGAGCGCGTCGTCGACCGTCATGGGCTGCGCCTGGTGCACCTTCTCGCGGATGATCACGGGCGAGTCGCCCAGCGTCGTCTCGACGGCGGCGTCGGGGTCGACCGGCGCGGCCGCCTCCGGCTCCGGCTCGGGCGGTCGGACGTCCACGGGCGCGATCGGAGTGTGGTTGCGGTGGTCCTTGCGCCGGTCACGCGTCCGGCGCAGCCGCTCCAGCAGCTTCGCCAACGCCAGGTCCAGCGCCGCGTAGCGGTCGTCGGCACACGCCTCGGCGCGGATGACGGGCCCGCGGTCGACGACGGTGAGCTCGACGCGCTCACTGCTGCCGGACTGCCGGGGGTTCGTCTCGTGCGACACGACGACGTCGATCCGCTGCGCGCGGGGGGCCAGCTGCTCGACTTTCGCGAGCTTCTGCTCGACGTGCGTCCGGTACTTCGGAAGCACCTCGGTGTGCCGGCCGGCAACCACGATCTCCATGTGAGCCTCCTACGAGGGTCGGGGGCGGGCAGACCCGCCCGGGTGACAGTGCGATGGGCTGCCCCAGGGGGCAGTCGGGCGGCGTCACCTCCTCCCGCGGCCTGCTCGGACGACCCTGTGGGGGTCCGCTCCGGGCGCCGTCGGCTCAGGACCCCACGCTAACCCCGCCGGTGCCGGTGAACCACCCGCACCACGCGGGGATCACCCTGTGGACACGCGACGCGCCGCCGGCAGCTGCACGGTCACCGCCGGGCCGGGCGTCGACGCCAGCGTGAACCCGCCGACCACGTGCGCGCCGGCGCGCTCGAGCGCCGACCGCGACGCCGCGAGGGTCGCCCCGGTGGTGAGGACGTCGTCGACGAGGAGGACCGCGCGGCCCCGGAGGCGGGGCGCCCGCGACGTCGGCACGCGGACCTGCCCGGCGAGGTTGCGGGCCCGGTCCCGGGCGCCCAGCCCGACCTGGTCGCGACCGCCCGCGCGGACGAGGACCGGCGCGAGCTCGGCCGGCAGGCCCGCGTCCGCGAGCCCGCCCGCGACCGCGCCGGCCAGGGCTCCGGCGAGGTCGACACCCCGTCGCCGGCGCGACGCGGCCGTGGACGGCGCCGGCACGACGAGCACCGCGGCGCCCAGCTGCCCGGCCAGCGTCGCCGCGGCGCGCCGGGCCGCTCCCGCGAACGGCCTGGTGAGATCGAGCCGCCCGCGGTCCTTCCACGCGACGATCGCCCGCCGGACGTCGCCCGTGCAGTCGGCGAGCGTCCACACCGGGACGGGCACCGAGCCGTCCAGCCGGTCGAGCCGCGGGGCGCGGTCCTCGCAGCGCCAGGGCGGCCCGGCCAGCCGGGCCGCGCACCGGGGGCACCAGGCGACGTCGTCCGTGCCGCAGCCCGCGCACCCGACGGGCAGCAGCAGGCCGAGGAGGTCGTGGGCGAACGTCATGCGGCAGAGTGCGCGGTCCCCGGCCCCCGCGCCCGGCCGGCTGGGGACCCCCGGGGCTGGGGGCGGCCCGGTCAGCCGGGGAAGAACGGGTACGACGCGCCCTTGACGCCGAGCACCTGCGCCCAGGTCGAGCCCACGAACTTGCGCAGCTCGCCGTCGGTGGTCGTCACGTAGATCACGCTGCCGCCGGCCATCGCGGCCAGCTTGGCCACCTCGGGGAGCGCGCGCGTCGGACCGGCCACCGGGACCAGGTGGACCGCCTGGTTGCCGGTCGAGCGCCCGACCACCGCGAGCGTGGACTCGTCCGACCAGCTGACCGACGACGCGTCCACCACGGACGCACCCGCGCGCACCGGGACGCCGACCTGCTGCGGGGCGCCGGACTCGTCGCGCGTGATCGCCGCGACGTCGATGTTCACGCCGTCGGAGCCGGCCGACACGATCGCGATCCGGACCCCGTCCCGCGCCACCCGCACGGCCCGCACGGTCCGTCCGTCGAGCCACGGCGCCGCGACGTGGACCGGGTCGCCGTCCGTGGGCACGGCGACGAGGCCTCCGGGCGACTCGGCGGTCCAGACCCAGCCGAACCGGTCGACGGACGGCGCCACCAGGCCGCTGCCCGTGAGCAGGGTGCGGGCCGGCGCCGCCGCGGTGGGCACGGTGCTCAGCACGGACGCGCCGTACAGGACGACGCGGATCGTCGCGTCCTCGCTCCTGGCCGGGCTGCGCGGGTCGAGCCCGGCGAGCGTGTCGAGGCCCGGCACCGGCGTGACCTCGTTGTCCGCGAGCGCCACGATCGCGTCGTCCTGGAGGAACTCCACGTTGCTCGGCGGCGGGTTCCCGCCCTGGAGCGTCTTGGTGCCGCCCGCCTCGAGCAGGACGCCGCCCGCGTCGACCTGGACCGAGCCGATGCCCTTGACCGGGAGCAGGCTGGCGTCGATCTGCGCGAGCAGGAGGTCCCGGTCCGCGCGCGTGACCGGCAGCGCCGGGGCGAGGCTCACGTGCGCCACCCCGTCGTCGTCGACGATCACGGACTGCGGGTTCAGCTCCACCCCGTCCGGGACCGCGGTGTCGACGGCGTCCTGCAGCCACGTCGACGGGCCGGCGAGCAGCTCGGTCATGATCGACGTGGGCAGGTTCTTGGACGGGAACCAGCGCGACTCCGGCACGAGGTACTTCTGGTCGGGCGAGAGGAAGAACAGCGACGCCGGCCGGAAGCTGCGCGCGAAGTCCTCCTGCTGGAGGATCAGGCCGTCGGGCAGCGCCGCGATCCGCCACTGGTCGTGGTCGTCCTGCACCATGTCGAACGTGACCGACTCGCTGCCCTCCGGCGCCGCCTCGGCGTAGCGACCGCCCTCGTCCACGCGTGCCTTCACGGGGACGTCGATGGTCACCTCGGTCTCGACCGTCGACGGCTGGTACTCCAGCGGGCCGGCCACGGCGACGCCGGCGTCGGGCTTCCAGGACGCCTTGGCCTCCCCCGCGAGGTACTCGCGGGCCGTGTTGAAGCCGTCGCTGAACCCCGCGGCGCCCGCCGCGAGGAACCCGTCGACGATCTCCGTCGGGGTGTCGCCCGGCTGGGGCCCCTCCGCGAGCACGTCGATGTCGGTGGGCTCGGCCACCTCCGCGTTGCCCTCCTGCACGGGCCCGGACGTGGGGATCGCGGAGCACGCGGCCAGGACCGCCACGGTGAGCGCCGCCAGGGCGCCCCGGCGCAGGCGCAGCGCGGTCATCGGACCTCCTGGCGCTCGTCGAGGTCGAGCTCCTCGGGCGCCAGGTCCGGCAGCGCGGCGGGGTCGGTGTGCGGGCGCACCACGGGGATGCGCAGCGCGCCGGTGATCGGCGACTCGTCCGGCGCGAGCGGCAGGGGCGAGTCGGTGAGCCGGATGCCGGCCCGGCGGGGCAGCGTCAGGCGGAAGCTCGCGCCGCGGCCGGGCCGGCCCCAGGCCTCGAGCCAGCCGCCGTGCAGGTGCGCGTCCTCCAGCGAGATCGCCAGCCCGAGCCCGGTGCCGCCCGTGGTGCGCGCCCGCGCGGGGTCGGCGCGCCAGAAGCGGTCGAACACGTGGGCGGCCTCGTCGGGGGTCATGCCGACGCCGCGGTCGCGCACCGTGACCGCCACGGCGTGGGCGTCGGCACCCACCGTCACCTCGACCGTGCTGCCCTCGGCGTGCTCGACGGCGTTCACCAGCAGGTTGCGCAGGATGCGCTCGACCCGGCGGGGGTCGATGTCCGCGACGCAGCGCTCCTCCGGCACGACCACGTGCAGCCACGCGCCGCGGCGGTCGGCCAGCGGGGACGCGTGGTCGACGGCCGTGATCACGACGTCGCGCACGTCGCGCCCCTCGGCGTCGAGCACGGCGGCGCCGGCGTCGAACCGGCTGATCTCGAGCAGGTCGGCGAGCAGGTCCTCGAACCGGTCGAGCTGCGTCTGCAGGAGCTCGGCCGACCGCTTGGGGGCTGGGTCGAAGTCGTCGCGGGAGGCGTGGATGACCTCGCCGGCCATGCGGATCGTCGTCAGCGGGGTGCGCAGCTCGTGCGAGACGTCCGAGACGAACCTGCGCTGGAGGGTGGAGAGCTCCTCCATGCGGTGGATCTGGTCCTGGAGGCTGTCCGCCATCTCGTTGAACGAGTGCGCCAGCGTCGCCATCTCGTCCTCGCCCTTCTCGGGCATGCGCTCCGACAGGTGCCCGTCGGCCAGCCGCTCGGCCACCTCGGCGGCCCGCCGCACGGGCCGCACGGTCTGCTGCGTGACCAGCCACGTCATGCTGCCGAGCAGCACCACGAGGGCCACCGCGGCCAGCCCGAGCGTGCGCTGCAGGAAGTCCAGGCGGTCCTGCTCGGACTGCAGGCTGTAGAGGAAGAACAGCTGGTAGGTGCCCGCGACGGGCACGGTGACGTCCTGGCCGACGATGACGCCCGGCGAGACGCCGCCGCCCTCCTGGTCGATCGCGACCGACTGCCACTGCTGGCCGCCGCGCGCCGTGGCGATGCGGAGCTCGGGGCTGACCAGCGGGACCAGGTCCTGGTCGGAGGCCGCCCCCGAGACGGTGACGCTGCCGCCCTTCTGACCGGGCGCCCGCAGCAGGAACACCTCGCGCCGGTCGGAGCCGCCGCTGCGCTGGGACTTCGCCACGTCACCCAGCAGCCGCTGGACGTCCGTGCCCGAGGTCGCGGTCGAGGCGTCCAGGGTCGCCTGCGCCTGCTGGGTCGACCGGGCGCTCTCCTGGAGCACCTGCTCGAGCCGCGCGTTGAACAGCCCGTCGGCCATGCGCGCGCTGACGTAGGCGCCGACGAGCGTGAGCGCGACCAGGCCGATCGCCATCGTCGACGTGATGACGCGGACCTGCAGCGACGAGCGCCAGGCGCGCGTCCACGACCGGACCCGGCGCCGCGACCGTGCCCGGACCAGTCGCCAGGCCCCGCTCACCCGCACGGGCCAGCTCCTGACCGCCTCACGTCGAGGCCACGCCCGCCTTGTAGCCGACACCGCGGACGGTGACGACGATCTCGGGCTGCTCGGGGTCGTTCTCGATCTTCGAGCGCAGGCGCTGGACGTGCACGTTCACCAGGCGGGTGTCCGCGGCGTGCCGGTAGCCCCACACCTTCTCCAGCAGGACCTCGCGCGTGAACACCTGCCACGGCTTACGCGCGAGCGCCACCAGCAGGTCGAACTCGAGCGGGGTGAGCGAGACCGGGCGGCCCGCCCGCGCGACCCGGTGGCCGGGCACGTCGATGGTCACGTCGCCGATCGTGAGGTGCTCGGGCGCGGGCTCGTCGCTGCGGCGCAGGCGCGCCCGGACGCGGGCCACGAGCTCCTTGGGCTTGAACGGCTTCGAGATGTAGTCGTCGGCGCCCGACTCCAGGCCGAGCACCACGTCGACCGTGTCGCTCTTGGCCGTGAGCATGACGATCGGCACGCCCGACTCGGCGCGGATCTGCCGGCACACCTCGTTGCCGTCCTTGCCGGGCAGCATGAGGTCGAGCAGCACGAGGTCCGGCTGCGTGGCCCGGAACACCCCGATCGCCTCGTCGCCGTCCTCGCAGAACACCGGGTCGAAACCCTCCGACCGCAGCACGATGCCGATCATCTCGGCCAGCGCCGTGTCGTCGTCGACCACCAGCACGCGTCCCTTCATGGCGGCATTCTCGCACCGTGCGGGCCCGGACCCGGGTCACCCCGCATCTCGATCCGACACGGGGCGCACAGATCACCCTTTCGCGCGTCGGTGGCACCCGCCGCCGTGGCACGATGAATGCTCCGCGGGGGCCAGCGTCCCGGCGTCGACCCAGCCGTCCGACCACACAGCCGAGGGAGCCGCGCTCGCATGACGAGCCCGCACGACGACGTGCCGCAGACGCCGACGTGGGCAGCGCCCGCGGGCACGAGCACGCCACCGCCGGAGCCCCCCGTCGCGCCCGGTCCCCCGCCGCCGCCCGTCCCGCCGCCCGGCTGGGGCGGCCCGCAGCCCCCGGCCGGCTACGGCTCGTGGGGTCCGGCGGCCCCGCCGCCCCCCGGCGTCGCGTGGCGGCCGACGGCCCTGCAGCCCGGGATCATCCCGCTGCGCCCCCTCGGCATGGGCGAGATCTACGACGGCGCGTTCCGGGCCGTCCGCGCCAACCCGCGCGTGATGTTCGGGCTCGCCGCGCTCGTGGTGACGCTGGCCGTGACCCTGCAGTCCGTCATCCAGTGGTACGTCCGGGGCATCGCCGCCGCCGGGCTGACGGACATCTCCACCGACATCGACCCGTCGGGCCAGATGGGCATGGCGGACCAGCTGGGCTCGTCGTTCGGCCTCGCCGTCGGCGCGCCGGTCACGGCCATCGCCACCACGGTGCTCACCGGCCTGCTCATCGTGTCCGTGAGCCGCTCCGTCCTGGGCCAGGTGGCCACGGTCGGCGAGGTGCTGCGGTCCTGGCGCGTCTGGCTCGTGGTCGGGTTCACGCTCCTGACCGGCCTGGCCTGGGTGGTCGTCCTCGGCGCCGTGGTCGGGTCCGTGGTGGCCCTGGCGACGAACAACCAGATCGCGCTCGCGGTCGTGGTCGGGGTGCTCGGGGCGCTGCTCGTGCTGGTGCTGGGCGTGTGGTTCTCCACCCGCACGCTGCTGGTCCCGCCCGCGCTCATGCTCGAGGGCAAGAAGTTCTGGCCGACGATCACGCGCGCGTGGCGGCTGACCCGCGGCAGCTTCTGGCGCCTGTTCGGCATCTACCTGCTCACCAGCGTGCTGGCCAGCATCATCGCCCAGATCATCGTGGTGCCCGCGACCCTGATCACCAGTCTGTTCCTGCGCGACCCCACGGCCACGTCGTTCGGGTCGATCGTGGTGATCGGGGTGGCCAACATCATCGCGTCCACCCTGTCGACCACGTTCCTGGCGGCGGTCGTCGCGCTGCTCTACATCGACGTGCGCATGCGCCGCGAGGGTCTGGACGTCGAGCTGGCCCGCGCCGCGGAGACCACCGCGTGACCCTGCCGGCCCGGGCGTTCGTCGCCGTCCCGGTCGACCCGGACGCCGCGACCGCGCGCCGCTGGGCCCGCGAGGAGCTGCTCGACCCGGTGTACCACCAGCAGCGCTCGCTGCTGAGCCGGCTGATGGACTGGCTGGCCGAGCAGCTGTCCCACCTCCGCACGCCGGCGGCGCTGGACCCGTGGGCGGTGCTGACGGTCGTCGGCGTCATCGTGGCCGTCGTGGTGGTCGCGTTCCTCGTCGCCGGACCCGTGCGGCGCGCCGGGGGCGCCGTGTCCGACCGTCGGGTGCTCGACGCCGACGACTCGCGGACCTCGGCGCAGATCCGTGCCGCCGCGGACGCGGCCGCCGCCCGGGCCGACTGGTCGCTGGCCGTCCTGGAGCGGTACCGCGCGATCGTGCGGGGGCTCGAGGAGCGCACGGTGCTCGACGAGAGGGTGGCGCGGACCGCGCACGAGGCCGCGCTGTCGGCCGCGGCCCGGCTGCCGGCCCTGGGTACCGAGCTGGTCGCCGCGGGCCGGACCTTCGACGACGTGGCCTTCGGTGACGTCCCCGCGACCGCCGACGACGACGGCGCGATGCGCACCCTCGACGACCGCGTGCGCGGCACCCGACCGACCGCGGGCGCGGCCCCGTCCGACCTCACCGTGGCGGCACCCCGGTGAGCGCGGCGACGGACGTCGTCGTCGGCGACGGCACCACGGCCCGCACCCGGTCGGCGCGACGCTGGCGCCGGGCCCGCTGGCCCCTCGGCATCCTGACGCTCCTCGTGGTCACGGCCGTGCTCGCCGTGCTGCCCGAGCCGCGCACGTCGACCCTCACGCTCGCGCCGGACAACCCCGCCGCGGCGGGCGGGCGCGCCGCCGCGCAGATCCTCGGGCGCCAGGGCGTGGACGTCCGCTACGTCCGGCACATCGCCGACGTCCACGCGCTCGCCGGACCGGGCTCGACCGTGCTCGTGGTCGGCGACTACCTGCTGGACGACTCGATGGTCGACGTCCTGGACGCCAGCGGCGCGGACCTGGTGCTGGTCGACGCCGAGTGGGCGCTCGGCAGCCTCACGGACGCGATCGTCTCGCAGGGCGGGCTCTCGGGCGATCCCGAGGTGCGCGCCGCACAGTGCGACGACCCGGACGCGGTCGTGGCGGGCACCATCACCGCGACGGGCGCGCTGGTCGCGGTCGGTCCGGGCGCGACCGTCTGCTTCCCGGCTCCGGGTGCCGGCGTCGACAAGGGGGGCGCGTACGCCGTGGCCGCCCAGGGCGACCGCCGGGTCGTGGCCCTGGCGGACTACGCGCCGCTCACCAACGCGCACCTCGCCGAGGAGGGCAACGCCGCTCTCGTGCTGCGGGCTCTCGGGCGGCACGAGCGCCTCGTCTGGTACATCCCCTCGCTCGACGACACCGGGGCCACGGACACCACCGCCGCCCCGGGCTGGCGGCAGCTCCTCCCGCCCGTGGTGCCGATCCTGGGCCTGCAGCTGCTCCTCGTCGTCCTGGTGACCGCCCTGTGGCGCGGCCGGCGCCTCGGGCGGCTGGTCACCGAGCCCCTGCCGGTCGTGGTGCGCGCCGGCGAGGCCACCCGCGGACGCGGTCGGCTCTA
>NZ_JBGFQZ010000035.1:0-31761 GCF_041295535.1 Cellulomonas sp. ICMP 17802
ACCGCCGAGCAGGCGGCGCGGCGCCGCGGCTGACCGCGTGTCTTCGTACACCTGTTCGCCTGCGTGTGCCAGAGTGTCCGTCAGCAGACTCGGATCGACTGATGGAGGTGACCGGTGATCGCGTCGGTCCACGGGACGGTGCAGGCGGTGCGGCTCGACGCCGCGGTGGTCGAGGTCGGGGGAGTGGGCCTGCTCGTGCACGCCACGCCGGCGACGCTCGCGGGGCTGCGGGTCGGCTCGACCGCGCGGCTGGCCACGTCGCTGCTGGTCCGGGAGGACGCGTTGACCCTGTTCGGGTTCGCGGACGCCGACGAGCGCGAGGTGTTCGAGATCGTGCAGACCGTCAGCGGGGTCGGTCCGCGGCTCGCGCTGGCGATGCTCGCCGTGCACACGCCCGACGGGCTGCGCCGCGCCGTGGTCGACGAGGACCTCAAGGCGCTGCAGCGCGTGCCGGGCATCGGGCTCAAGGGCGCGCAGCGCATCGTGCTCGAGCTCAAGGACCGGATCGGCGTCCCCGTGAACCAGGCCGCGCCGGCCGCCGCGGTGTTCGGGGGCGACCGGCGCGACCAGGTGGTCGAGGCGCTGGTGGGCCTCGGCTGGAACGCCCGGGCGGCCGGGGACGCGGTCGACACGGTGCTCGAGGGCTCCGAGGGGCCCGTGGCGGCCGACGAGGTGGCCGGCGTGCTGCGGGCCGCGCTGCGGACGCTGGGCGGCCCCCGTGGCTGACGAGTACGACGAGCTGGTGACCGAGCGGTTCGCGCCCGAGTCGCTCGTCCAGCCCGGCGCCGACGACCTCGAGCGTGCGGCCGAGGCCGCCCTGCGCCCGCGCCGGCTGGACGAGTTCGTCGGGCAGCGGGTCGTGCGTGACCAGCTCTCGCTGGTGCTCGACGCCGCCCGCGGCCGTGGCCGGGCACCGGACCACGTGCTGCTGTCGGGCCCCCCGGGGCTCGGCAAGACGACCCTCGCGATGATCATCGCCGCCGAGATGGGCGCCCCGCTGCGCGTCACCAGTGGACCGGCCATCCAGCATGCGGGCGACCTGGCCGCCGTCCTGTCCTCGCTCGAGGAGGGCGAGGTCCTCTTCCTCGACGAGATCCACCGGCTCGCGCGGCCCGCCGAGGAGCTGCTCTACATGGCGATGGAGGACTTCCGGGTCGACGTCATCGTCGGCAAGGGGGCGGGCGCCAGCGCCATCCCGCTGACGCTGCCGCCCTTCACCGTGGTGGGGGCCACCACGCGCGCCGGCCTGCTCCCGGCACCGCTGCGCGACCGGTTCGGCTTCACGGCGCACCTCGACTTCTACTCGGCGGAGGAGCTCGAGCGGGTCCTCGTGCGCTCCGCCGGGCTGCTGGGGGTGCCGCTCGAGCACGCCGCGGCGGCCGAGATCGCGGCGCGCTCCCGCGGGACGCCCCGCATCGCGAACCGCCTGCTCAGGCGCGTGCGGGACTGGGCCGAGGTGCGCGGCGACGGCACGCTCGGCCTCGAGGCCGCCCGCGCGGCGCTGGAGGTCTACGAGGTCGACCAGCTGGGGCTGGACCGGCTCGACCGCGCGGTGCTGACCGCGCTGTGCACCCGGTTCGGCGGCGGCCCCGTGGGGCTCACCACGCTGGCGGTCGCCGTCGCGGAGGAGGCGGAGACGGTCGAGACCGTCGCCGAGCCGTTCCTGGTGCGGGAGGGCCTCATCGGCCGGACGGCACGGGGCCGCGTCGCTCTGCCGGCCGCGTGGGCGCACCTCGGTCTCGAGATGCCCCACGGATCGGGCACACTGTTCGGCTGAACCCGTCCCACGACGGAACCCCTCGCGGGGTTCGTGCGTTGGAGCGGCGAGCCGCTGCGCCTAGACTGCGGCGGACACCCCACTCGATCGGAGCCTGTCAGCCGTGGATCCTTCCTTCCTCGTCATCCTTGCCGTCGCACTCGGAGCCCTCTGGCTCATGTCGAACCGCACGCGCAAGCAGCAGCGGGCTGCCTCGGAGTTCCGCAACAACCTGGTCGCCGGTGACGAGGTCATGACGGCGTCGGGTCTGCTGGGCACCGTGGTGGACGTCGAGGACGACGTGATCACGCTGGAGTCGGCGCCCGGCACCCACACCCGGTGGATCCGCGCCGCGATCGCCAAGAAGATCGAGCCGACGGTCGAGGACTCCACCGACGTCGACGACAGCGAGATCGACGACGACGAGGTGCACGACGCGGTGGCCGACGCCGACCGCACGGGCCGCGCGAACGACGACGTGATCGACGTCCCGGACGACCTGTCCTCGCTGCCGCCCGCCCGCAAGGACGGGGAGCCGGACACCAAGTAGACCGTTCGGTCCGGGTGACGACGCCCGGACCTTGACCCCACCGACCGCCTCCGCGGCCGGTGCGCGCACGAGAGAGAAACTCCGTTGGCTCCTCCCACACGCCGTCAGAGGCCCGTCCGCACGCTCATCGTGCTCGGCGTCATCATCCTCGCGCTCTTCGGCGCCATCGCCGCGGGCGTCAAGTGGTCGACGGCGTCGTGGACGCCGAACCTCGCGCTCGACCTCGAGGGCGGCACGCAGATCATCCTGCAGCCGGTGATCACGGAGACGGGCAAGAAGCCCGACTCCGCGACCATCACGCAGGCGATCGACGTCATCCGTCAGCGCGTCGACTCGTCGGGCGTGGCGGAGGCCGAGATCACCAGCCAGAGCGGCGGCAACATCGTCGTCGCCCTGCCGGGGCACCCCAGCGAGGAGACCCTCAAGCTGGTGCGGACGTCGGCGCAGATGGCGTTCCGCCCCGTGCTGGCCATCGGCAACCCGACGCCGACGGACACCTCCCCGACGCCGACCCCGACCGCCTCGGCGGCGGGGACGGACACGTCGACCCCGGCGCCCACGCCGACGGCGAGCGCGTCGGCCGAGGCCCCGTCGGACCAGCCCACCAAGGCCGCGCCCGACAGCCCCAGCGACGCCGCGTACTACATCACGCCGAAGGTCCAGGCGGACTTCGACGCCCTCGACTGCACCGACCCCGCCAACCTCAAGGGTGGCGTGAACGGTGACCCGGACAAGGCCTTCGTCACGTGCAGCCAGGACGGCAGCGCGAAGTACATCCTTGGTCCGATCGAGATCGAGGGCGCGCGGATCTCGTCCGCCAGCTCGGGCCTGAACCAGCTGCCCAGCGGCGGCCAGGGCAACGAGTGGGTCGTCAACATCGCGTTCGACGGCAAGGGCACCACGCAGTTCACCGACGTGACCACCCGCCTGCAGGCGCAGACCTCCCCGCAGAACCAGTTCGCCATGGTGCTGGACGGCCTGGTCATTTCGGCGCCGAGCCTGGCTCCCGGCGTGATCATCTCGAACGGCAAGGCGGAGATCTCCGGCACGTTCACGCGCACGAGCGCCGCGAGCCTGGCCAGCCAGCTCAACTTCGGCTCGCTGCCGCTGACGTTCACGGTGCAGAGCGAGGAGCAGATCTCCGCGACCCTCGGGTCCGAGCAGCTGGAGAAGGGCCTGATCGCCGGCCTCATCGGGCTGGCGCTGGTCGTCCTCTACTCGATGCTGCAGTACCGGGCTCTCGGGTTCGTCACCGTCGCCTCGCTGCTCATCGCCGCGACGGTCACGTACGGCGTCATCACGCTGCTCTCCTGGACCCAGGGCTACCGGCTCTCCCTGCCCGGTGTCGCGGGTCTGATCGTCGCGATCGGTATCACCGCCGACTCGTTCATCGTCTACTTCGAGCGCATCCGTGACGAGCTGCGCGAGGGTCGCACGCTCGTCGCCGCCGTGGACCGCGGCTGGGAGCGCGCGCGCCGCACGATCCTGGCCTCGGACGCGGTGAACTTCCTCGCGGCGATCGTGCTCTACCTGCTCGCCGTCGGCGGGGTCCGCGGCTTCGCGTTCACCCTCGGCCTGACCACGCTGATCGACGTCCTCGTCGTCTTCATGTTCACGCACCCGGTGATGCAGCTCCTGGCGCGCACGAAGTTCTTCGGCGAGGGGCACCGGTTCTCCGGCCTCGACCCGCGGCGCCTCGGCGTCGAGGGCTCGCGCTACGTCGGCCGCGGCCGCGTGGTCACGGGCCCGCGGCCGTCGGGTGTCCAGGACGCGACCGTCGAGGACGCGCCGGTCGACGCCGGGGCCGCACCTCGCGTGCCGGTCTCCGTGGGCGGGGGCACGGGCGGGCAGACGATCGCCGAGCGCCGTGCCGCAGCGCGGGCGGCGGAGCAGAAGGCGGCAGCTGCCACCGACGCTCCGGTCGACGCGCCCACCACCGAGTCCGAGCCCGAGTCCGGGCGCACCGAGGGGAACGAGCACTGATGGCCGCCGGATTCGCCCAGTGGGGCAACGACCTCTACACCGGCCGGCGGTCGTACGACATCGTCGGGCGCCGGAAGATCTGGTTCACCATCTCGTCGATCCTCGTGATCCTCTCGGCGATCTTCCTGATCAAGCCCGGCCTCAACCCCGGCATCGAGTTCCGTGGCGGCTCCGAGTTCGTCGTCTCGGGCGTCGCCGACCAGGACCAGCAGCTCGCCGCCGACACCGTGCTCAAGGTCGCGCCGGACGAGCAGCCGAAGATCACGACCGTCGGCGGCGACGCACTCCGCGTCCAGACGTCGACGCTGACCAACGACCAGGTCGAGCAGGTCAAGGGCGCGCTGGCCACGGCGTTCGACGTGCCCGAGGCCACGAACGTCACCAGCTCGTTCATCGGGCCGTCCTGGGGCGCGGACATCTCCAAGAAGGCCATCACCGGCATCCTGGTGTTCCTCGTCTTCGTGACGATCGTGATGACGATCTACTTCCGCAACTGGCGGATGGCGGTCGCGGCGCTGCTCGCGCTGTTCCACGACCTCATCATCACGGTGGGCGTCTACGCGGCGGTCGGCTGGGAGGTCACGCCGGCCACGGTGATCGGCTTCCTGACCATCCTCGGCTACTCGATCTACGACACGGTCGTCGTGTTCGACAAGGTGCGCGAGAACACCGCGGACACGCTCGACCAGTCGCGGTACACGTACGCCGAGAAGGCCAACCTCGCGGTCAACCAGACGCTCGTGCGCTCGATCAACACGTCCGTGGTCGCCCTGCTCCCCGTGAGCGCGATCCTGTTCGTCGGCGCGTTCATCCTGGGGCCGGGCACGCTGCGCGACATCGCGCTCGCGCTGTTCGTCGGCATGCTGATCGGCACGTTCTCGTCGATCTTCCTCGCCACGCCGTTCGAGGTGACGCTGCGCGAGCGGGAGCCGGCGCTGCGGGCGCACACGGCCAAGATCCTGCAGGCGCGCGCGGCGCGGGTGGCCGGCGGCGAGGGCGAGCCCGAGCTGGTCGGGCCGGTGCACGTCGCGGCCGGAGCGCTCAAGCCCGGCTCGCACCAGGGTGTCGCGGCGCAGCCGAAGCGCAAGCGATGACGTTCCCGGACGGCGCCGCGGGGGCTCCTTCGGGGGTCCCCGCGGCGCGTGCGCACGTGCTCCGGCGGGTCGACGAGCTGGTGCGACTGGTCCCGGACTACCCGCAGCCCGGGGTCCTCTTCCGCGACATCACCCCGCTGCTCGCCGACGCGGCGGCGTTCGCCGACGTGATCGCCGAGATCGCGGGCCGCGTGGAGGGTCCGGTCGACCTCGTCGCCGGGATGGAGGCCCGCGGGTTCCTGCTCGCGGCGCCCGTCGCGGTCGCGCTGGGCGCCGGCATGCTCCCCGTGCGCAAGGCCGGCAAGCTGCCGGGCCCGACCGCCGCCGAGTCCTACGAGCTCGAGTACGGCACCGCGACGATCGAGATCCACTCGGCCACCGTGCCCGAGGGTGCGCGCGTGCTGGTGATCGACGACGTCCTGGCCACGGGCGGGACCGCCGCCGCGACCGTCGCGCTGCTCCAGCGCTGCGGGGCCGAGGTCGTCGGCCTCTCGTTCCTCGTCGAGCTCGAGGCCCTGCGTGGCCGCGACCAGCTGGTCGGCCACGCGATCGACGTCCTGGTCGCGGTGCCCTGACCAGGGTGGTCGCGACCGCCGTGACCGTCCCACCCCCCGCGCGGTCGTAGACTGTCGCCTCGACCGTGGGAGGGGGTGTGATGAGCGAGGACGTCCGCACGCCCGAGACCGGGGTCCCGGCCACGCAGAGCGACTCCCCGTCGAGCCGCATGCGCTCGCGCCTCGGCCGGTTCGGCGCGCGCAGCGGTGCCGCGTTCCCGGCGATCGAGCCGGTGCTCCAGGCTGCGCGCACCAACCACCCCAAGGCCGACCTCGCGGTGGTCGAGCAGGCGTACGTCGTCGCCGAGAAGGCGCACCGGGGCCAGCTGCGCAAGAGCGGCGACCCGTACATCACGCACCCGGTGGCCGTCGCGACGATCCTGGCCGAGCTGGGCATGACGCCCTCGACGCTCGCCGCGGCCCTGCTGCACGACACGGTCGAGGACACGGACTACTCGCTCGACCAGCTGCGGCGCGAGTTCGGGCCCGAGATCGCGATGCTGGTCGACGGCGTCACCAAGCTGGACAAGGTGGTCTACGGCGACGCAGCGCAGGCGGAGACCGTGCGCAAGATGGTCGTCGCCATGTCGCGCGACATCCGCGTGCTGGTGATCAAGCTGGCCGACCGGCTGCACAACGCCCGGACGTGGAAGTTCGTCGCCGCGGCGTCGGCCGAGAAGAAGGCCCGCGAGACGCTCGAGATTTACGCGCCGCTGGCGCACCGGCTCGGCATGAACACCATCAAGTGGGAGCTCGAGGACCTCTCGTTCGCGACGCTCTACCCCAAGGTCTACGACGAGATCGTGCACCTGGTGGCCGAGCGCGCACCGGCCCGCGAGGAGTACCTGGCGACCGTGCGCGAGCAGGTCGGCGCGGACCTGGGCAAGGCCAAGATCAAGGCCACCGTCACCGGCCGGCCGAAGCACTACTACTCGATCTACCAGAAGATGATCGTGCGCGGCCGCGACTTCGCGGACATCTACGACCTCGTCGGGGTGCGCGTCCTGGTCGACTCGGTGCGGGACTGCTACGCGGCGCTCGGCGCGCTGCACGCGCGGTGGAACCCGGTGCCGGGCCGGTTCAAGGACTACATCGCGATGCCCAAGTTCAACCTGTACCAGTCGCTGCACACGACGGTGATCGGCCCGGGCGGCAAGCCCGTGGAGATCCAGATCCGCACGCACGACATGCACCGCCGGGCCGAGTACGGCGTCGCCGCGCACTGGAAGTACAAGGAGAGCGCGAAGAACGGCAGCTCGGCCGACCCGGACACCGCCGGCAACGACATGCAGTGGCTCCGTCAGCTGGTGGACTGGCAGAAGGAGACGGCCGACCCCAGCGAGTTCCTCGACTCCCTGCGGTTCGAGATCGCCGGGTCCGAGGTCTACGTGTTCACGCCGAAGGGCGACGTCATCGGCCTGCCCTCGGGGTCGACCCCCGTCGACTTCGCCTACGCCGTGCACACGGAGGTCGGCCACCGCACGATGGGCGCCCGCGTCAACGGCCGGCTGGTGCCGCTGGACTCGTCGCTCGAGAACGGCGATGTGGTCGACGTCTTCACGTCGAAGTCCGAGACCGCCGGCCCGTCCCGCGACTGGCTCGGCTTCGTCAAGAGCCCCCGCGCCCGCAACAAGATCCGCCAGTGGTTCTCCAAGGAGCGCCGCGAGGAGGCGATCGAGCACGGCAAGGACGCGATCGCCAAGGCGATGCGCAAGCAGAACCTGCCGATCCAGCGCCTGCTCTCGCACGAGTCGCTGGTCGCGCTGGCCAACGAGATGCGGTACGCCGACGTCTCGGCGCTGTACGCGGCGATCGGCGAGGGCCAGGTGTCGGCGGCGACCGTCGTGCAGCGGCTCGTGCAGTCGATGGGCGGGGAGCCCGCGGCCGAGGAGGACCTCGCCGAGGTCGCGCGGCCGGGGCAGACCCAGCGCCGGGTGCGCACGGGCGACCCGGGCGTCGTCGTCAAGGGCGTCGACGACATCTGGGTCAAGCTGGCCAAGTGCTGCACCCCGGTGCCGGGCGACGACATCGTCGGCTTCGTGACCCGCGGTGCGGGCGTGAGCGTGCACCGCAGCGACTGCATCAACGTCGCGAGCCTGCGCACCGAGCCCGAGCGCATGGTCGACGTCGCCTGGAGCCACAACAGCACCTCGCTGTTCCTGGTCCAGATCCAGGTCGAGGCGCTGGACCGCAGCCGCCTGCTGTCCGACGTCACGCGGGTGCTGTCCGACTCGCACGTGAACATCCTGTCGGCGTCGGTCTCCACGTCCCGGGACCGGGTCGCGCTGTCCCGGTTCGTGTTCGAGATGGCCGAGCCGAGCCACCTGGCGTCGGTGCTCGCGGCCGTGCGCAAGGTCGAGGGCGTGTTCGACGTCTACCGCATCACGGGGGCCAAGGCCGCCGAGGAGCCGGTCATCCGCGCCTGATCCTCACAGGCTCCGCAGGGTGGCTCGTGCACGCAGGATCCCGCGCTGGCCCGCGAGCGTCGCCAGCTGGTCGAGCGCCTCGTGGGGCCGGAAGCCGACCCGCTGCAGCGCCCGCAGGACGGGCAAGGCCTCGTCCCGGGGCAGGATCCGGGCGACGTCCAGGCCCGTCCGCCGGACCGAGGTGGCGCGCAGCCCGCCGACGCGCACGACGTCGTGGCCCGCGAGCGTCGCCTCGGCGGCGATCCGCGCCGGGTGCGGGTCCGTCCGACGGCCACCGGTGCGGACGAGGACCTCGACCCGGTCGGGCGGGAAGCAGCCGGTGTGGACCCAGGCCGCCGTCCGTCGGCCCAGGACACCGCGCGCCGGCACCAGGGGCGCCAGGGCGTGCGCCCGGAGCTCCGGGGTGTCGACGAGGTCGGCCGCGATGGCCACGTCGCCCCAGACGACGCGCACCACGCCGTCGCGCAGCAGGCCGAACCAGGCGGCAGCGCCGATCTCGGCACGCTGCACCGTCCGCGGCAGGACGAGCTCCCGCGGGCGGTAGGCGTCGAGGCGGGTGCTCACCCGGCCAGCATGCCGGGCGGCCGGACGGCCGCGACGCGGCCGGACCGATCTGTGGACGCGACAGGCCCCCGCCCCGGAGGGCGAGGGCCTGCACGGGCGACCGGTGAGGTCAGCCGCGAGCGTCCTGCGCGGCGCGCTGCACCTGCTCGAGCCAGGCGCGCCGGGCGTCGAGCGCCGCCTGGGCGTCGGCGATCCGGCGGGTGTCGCCGGCGGCCTTGGCGCGGTCGAGGTCCGCCTCGAGCCCGGCGATGGCCTGCTCCAGCTGCGCGGCGGCCCCTTCGGCCCGCGCCCGCGTCTCGGGGTTGGTGCGGCGCCACTGGGCCTGGTCGGTGTCCCGCACCGCGGTCTCCACGGCGCGCAGACGACCCTCGATCCGCTGGACGTCGCCGCGGGGCACCTTGCCCGCGGCCTCCCAGCGGTCCTGGATCTTGTGCAGCGCCGCCTTGGCCGCGGCCAGGTCGGTCACCGGCACCAGGGCCTCCGCCTCGGTCAGCAGCGCCTCCTTGACCTCGAGGTTCGCGCGGAACTCCTCGTCGGTCGCGGCCGACTGGGCGTCCCGGGCGGCGAAGAACGCGTCCTGGGCGGCGCGGAACCGGGCCCACAGCGCGTCGTCGTCGGCGCGGCTGGCGCGCCCCGCGGCCTTCCACTGCGCCATGAGGTCGCGGAACACCCCGGCCGTGGCTCCCCAGTCGGTGCTCGACTGCAGTTTCTCGGCCTCGGCGACCAGCTGCTCCTTGACCTGCTTGGCCGACGCGTTGCGGGTCTCGAGCTCCGCGAAGAAGTGCCGGCGTTCGCGGTCGAACGTCGTGCGGGCGTGGCTGAACCGCTTCCAGAGCGACTCCTCCGTCGGCCGGTCCAGGCGCGGCCCGGAGCGCTGCGCCTCCTTCCACTGGTCCAGCAGCGTGCGCAGCTGCTCGCCGGCGGGCCGCCACTGGATGCGCGACGGGTCCGTGGCCGCGATCTTCTCGGCCTGCTCGACGATCTCGGTGCGGGCGAGCACCGCGGCCTCGCGGGCGGCGGCGCGCTCGACCTCGGCGGCCGCGCGACGCTCCGCCGCCGTGGCCTGGAGGGCCTCGAGGCGCGTGCGCAGGCCGTCGAGGTCGCCCACGGCGGCCGGCTCGGCGACCTCGTCGGTGAGCCGCGCCAGCGTCTGGTCGATCTCCTTGATGGACAGGTCGGTGGCGCTCAGGCGGGCCTCGAAGAGCGTGACCTTGGCCTGCAGGTCGAGGAAGCGCCGCACGTAGAGCGCCAGCGCCTCCTCCTGCGTCGCGCCCGGGTACTGACCCACGACGCGCTCGCCGGCGGCCTCCCGGACGGAGACGTTGCCCTCGTCGTCGACGCTGCCGAAGGTGGCCGCGTGGGCGGCCTCGGCGGCGTCCTGCGGGGGCGCGACCGGTGCGCTCGGCGCCGCGGCGACCGCCGCGGGCGTCGGGTGGGCCGGCGGGTGCGGGACCGGCCGGGGGCGGGGGACCGGTCGGATCGCCGCGGGGCTCGGGATCGGCGCGGCGGCGGGCTCGTCGGCGGCTGCGACCTCCGCGGTGGGAGCGTCGTCGGCCGGTGCATCGGCGACGGGTTCCTCCGCGACGGGAGTGTCGTCGGCCGAGGCGTCCGCGAGGGGGGCCTCCACGGCGGGCTCGTCGTCGGCCGGCGCGTCGGCGACGGGGGCATCCGCCGCGGACTCGTCGTCGGCCGTGGTCTCGACCTCGGCGACGGCGGGCTCCGCCGGCGCGTCCTGCTCGGCGACCTCCGAGGCGGCGTCGGACGCAGCGGCCTCAGCCGGGGCGGTCTCGGCCGGTGCGGCGTCCTGGTCTGCGGCAGCGTCGTCGGCGACGGTCGCCGTGGCGTCCGCGTCGGCGGCGACCGGCGTGTCGACCGCGTCCGCGGCCTCGGCGGTCGGCTCGGGAGCGTCCGGCGTGACATCGTCGGGCGCCGTGCCCTCCACGTCCTCGTGCGCGGCAGCCGTCTCGGGCTGCTCGGCCTCGGGGGCCGGCACGAAGTCGTCGGGTACGGATCCGGACGTCGGGGTCTGAGTCACTGGATGTTCACTCCCTCGATGATGACGTCGGACACCGGGACCTGGGTCCCTTCGACGGTGCCCGCGTCGGCGATGGCCTGCAGCACGTCCATCCCGGACGTGATGTGGCCGAACACGGTGTAGCCACCCGCAGTGTCTGCGGGAATAGGTGAGTCCTTGTAGACCAGGAAGAACTGGCTGCCCATGGAGCTGCCGTCGTTCTGGGTCCGCGCCATGGCGATCGTCCCGGCCGGGTAGACGCCGTCGGCCGGCGCGTTCTCGATCGGTCCCCACGTGTAGCCGGGACCGCCGGAGCCGCCGGTGGTCGGGTCGGCCGTGCCGAGGGCCGTCGGGTCGCCGCACTGCAGGACGTACAGACCCTGCTGCTCGCCCGTGAGGCGGTGGCACTTGGTCGAGTCGAAGAAGCCGCTCTTGGCGAGCGTCACGAAGTTGGCGACGGCCTGGGGCGCGGCGGCACCGTCCAGCTCGATGCCGAGGTCGCCCTGGGTGAGCGCGATGTCGCCCGTCCACGTGCGGTTCTCGGCCAGCGACGGGTCGGGCACCTGCGCGGCGTTCGCCGGGGGAGTCGTGGCGGTGGCGGTCGGCGAGGCGCTCGGCGTGGCGGCGGGCGTGTCCTTCGTCAGCGCGAACGCGCCGATGACGCCGATCGTCAGGACGAGGGCGCCGACGACGCAGCCCGCGATGACCTGGTAGCGGCGCCGCTTGGCGCGTGCCGCTGCCTGTCGCTGCTGCCACTTCTCGTACCGGCGGCGCTCGTACTCGCGCTCGCGCTTGCTGGCCACGCACACTCCTCGCGTCGTCGTGCGATGCGGCAGGTGGTCCGCCCGCCGCACTGCATAGGGGGAACCCGGGACAGTCTAGGCAAGGCTGCGCTCCCGGCGACCAGCAGCGCCGCGGGGTGGCCTCACCGTCGCACGCACCGTGCCGCTACGGTGCGTGGCATGCAGGTGGTCACGATCGAGTCGGCGGTCTTCGGTGCGCGCTGCAGCGTCCTCGTCGGCGACGACGGGACGTGCGTCGTGATCGATGCCGGCGCGGGGGTCACGGACGAGGTGCTCGCTCTCGTCGCGGAGCGCGGACTGCGGCCGGCGGCGGTGCTGGCCACGCACGGGCACGTCGACCACACCTGGGACGCGGGGCCGCTGTCGGTCGCACTCGGCGTCCCGGTCGTCCTGCACGCCGCCGACGCGTACCGCCTGGGCGACCCCTTCGGGACGCTCGGGCTGGGCGAGCCCACGCACGACCCGTCAGGACCGCTGGCGCAGGCACTCGCGGCGGTCGGCATCGACCCGCACGCCTACGTCGCACCACCGCGCGTCGACACCTTCGGGACCGCCGACGGCGCGCGCTCCGCCGACGCCGTCCTGGACCTCGGCGCGCTGCGGGTCGTCGCGCGGCACGCCCCGGGGCACACCGAGGGCTCCCTGTACCTCGTCGACGAGCTCGCCTTCACCGGCGACGTGCTGTTCGCCGGGACGATCGGGCGCACGGACCTGCCCGGCGGCGACGGCGCCACGATGGCCCGGACCCTGCGCGAGGTCGTCGCGACCCTGCCGCCGTCCACCGTCGTCGTCCCCGGGCACGGCCCCACCAGCGACGTCGCCACCGAGCTGGCGCGCAACCCGTACCTCGCGGGTCTGTAGGGCCGCGCGAGTCTGGAAGGATCGGGCCCCATGGCGCGACCCACCCCTCTGTCCGGATTCCCCGAGTGGCTGCCCGACGGGCGACTCGTCGAGCAGCACGTCCTCGACGTCCTTCGCCGCACGTTCGAGCTGCACGGGTTCGCCGGGATCGAGACGCGCGCGGTCGAGCCGCTCGACCAGCTGCTGCGCAAGGGGGAGACCTCCAAGGAGGTCTACGTGCTGCGCCGCCTCCAGGAGGAGGCCGGGGCCGAGCCGGACCGCGCCGGGACCCTCGGCCTGCACTTCGACCTGACCGTGCCGTTCGCGCGCTACGTGCTGGAGAACGCCGGCCACCTCGCGTTCCCGTTCCGCCGCTACCAGATCCAGAAGGTCTGGCGGGGTGAGCGACCCCAGGACGGGCGCTTCCGCGAGTTCGTGCAGGCCGACATCGACGTGGTGGGCGCGGGCGCGCTGCCGTACCACTACGAGGTCGAGCTGCCGCTCGTCATGGCCGAGGCGCTGGGCGCGCTGCGGGAGATCGGCGTGCCCCCGGTCCGCATCCTGGTGAACAACCGCAAGGTCGCCGAGGGGTTCTACCGGGGCATCGGGCTCACGGACGTCGAGGCGGTGCTCCGCAGCATCGACAAGCTGGACAAGATCGGGCCCGACGCCGTGGCCGCGCTGCTGGTGGCGGAGGCGGGTGCCGACGAGGCCCAGGCGCGTGCGTGCCTGGAGCTCGCGTCGATCAGCGGGTCGGACGAGACCGTGATCGACCGCGTCCGCGCCCTCTCCGGCGAGTCGAACGAGCTCCTCGAGGAGGGTCTGGCCGAGCTGGGCGCCCTCATCCGCGCGGCCGCCGTGCGTGCGCCGGGGGTGGTCGTCGCCGACCTGAGGATCGCGCGCGGGCTCGACTACTACACGGGGTCGGTCTACGAGACCGTGCTCGTCGGCCACGAGCAGCTGGGCTCGATCTGCTCGGGGGGCCGCTACGACACCCTGGCCTCCGACGGCGCGAACACCTACCCGGGCGTCGGCCTCTCGATCGGCGTCTCCCGGCTGGTGTCGCGCCTGCTGAGCAGCGGCCTGGTGCGGGCGACGCGCTCCGTGCCGAGCGCCGTGCTCGTCGCGGTGTCGAACGAGGACGCGCGGGACCGGTCGGACGCCGTCGCGGCGACCCTGCGCGGCCGCGGCATCCCGGTCGAGGTGGCGCCGTCGGCCGCGAAGTTCGGCAAGCAGATCCGGCACGCGGACCGCCGGGGGATCCCGTTCGTCTGGTTCCCCGCCGACGAGCCGGGCGTGCCCGACCAGGTCAAGGACATCCGTTCGGGCGAGCAGGTGGACGCGGACGTGAGCACCTGGGCGCCGTCGCAGGACGATCTCTGGCCCCGGGTCGTGCCTGCTTGACAGTCGTTCGAACACATGTTCGCATGAGGTCATGCGATGGGACGGGCAGAAGCTGGGGACCGACGATGCCGCGGTCCTGCCGGGCCTCGCCCTGGCCGGGCTCCAGCGCAGCGTGCGCACGCCGGAGTTCGCGGGGGTCACGTTCCACGAGGTGACGTGCAAGAGCGCGCTGAACAAGGTGCCCGAGGCGTCGCGGATGCCGTTCCGCTGGACGGTGAACCCGACGAGGGGCTGCCTCCATGCATGTGGATACTGCTACGCGCGGTCGACGCACGAGTACCTCGACATGGACGCGGGGCGGGACTTCGAGACGCAGATCGTCGTCAAGACCAACGTCGTCGACGTGCTGCGCGCCGAGCTCGCCCGACCGAGCTGGGCGCGCGAGCACGTGGCGCTGGGCACGAACACGGACCCGTACCAGCGGGTGGAGGGCCGGTACCGCTTCATGCCCGGGATCATCGAGGCGCTGGCGAGCAGCGGCACGCCGCTGTCGATCCTCACCAAGGGCACCCTGCTGCGTCGCGACCTGCCCCTGCTGGCCGAGGCGTCGCGGGCCGTGCCGGTCGGCATCGGGGTGTCGCTGGCCATCGGCGACGAGGCGCTGCAGCAGGCGATGGAGCCCGGGACGCCGACGCCCCGGGCGCGCCTGGACCTCATCCGGGCGATCCGCGACGCCGGTCTGCCGTGCGGCGTGATGGTGGCACCGGTCCTGCCGTGGCTCACGGACGGCCGTGGGCAGCTCGATGCGCTGCTGCGCGAGCTCGCGGACGCCGGCGCCACGGGGGTCACGGTGCTCCCGCTGCACCTGCGCGGCCCGGTCAAGCCCCTGTTCCTCGCCTGGCTGGCCGAGCACGCGCCCGCGCTGGTGCCCAGGTACCGGGAGCTCTACGGGAAGGGTGCGTACGCCCCGCGCGAGTACGCGACGTGGCTCGACGAGCGCGTCCGGCCCCTGCTGGTCCGCCACGGCTTCGCCGGACGGCGAGGCGGGCACCGGATGCCGGGCGAGGGCTCCTACCCGACAGGCAGCATCGCCGAGGGCGGGCTCCCCGTGCACGAGCCGACGGTGGCGGCGGCCCAGCCGGTCCTGTTCTGACCGCGGGCGGTCCGGGCCGGGCGCGCCTAGCGTGTCGGCGTGACGACATCCGACGACGGAGCGACCCGGCTGGTGTTCGACGGGCACATCGCGGGGTTCGGCACGGCGGAGGGCACGTGGGTGGTCGTGGGACGGTGGCTCGCCTCGCCGCTCGGTGCCTTCGCCGACGTGATGGTCGAACGAGCCGACGGCACGCGACTGCTCCTGGCGCCGCGTGACGACGTCGCCGACCTGGTCGCGGCCACCTACGTCTTCGACGCGGTCCACGTCGTGCCGGTCGGGCTCCGACCCGATGCGGCACGACGTCGCTGGCGGCTGCGTGCCGGCCCCCTCACGGCGGACCTCACCATCGGCGCGCGGACCGGCATCGGCCACCTGCTCGCGCTCCTCCCGCCGCACCCGCTCGTCGCCACCGCGGTCGACCCGGCCGCGCGCGTCCTGCTCGACGGCGTCCGCACCCGCGGCACGGCGGGCCGGGGTCGTCGCGAGTGGTACTCGGCGACCGACCAGCACGAGATCACCGCGGTGCGCGCGCTGTGGGGGTCGCAGGACCTGGGGCCGGTGGCGCCGGTCGTGCCGCCCGTGCGGTTCGGGTTCTCGTCGGTCCCGGCCGCGCCGAGCGTGACCCGGGTGCGCACGACCGTCGAAATGTCGGCAGGCCGCTCAGCCCGCGGGCACTAAGATCGTGCGGGCGTCCGACGGGCGCTCCCACCCCCGACCCCGAAGGACCTTCCGTGCTCCGCACCCACACGGCCGGCTCGCTGCGAGCCGAGCACATCGGCACCACCGTCACCCTCACGGGCTGGGTGGACCGGCGTCGCGATCACGGTGGGGTGGCGTTCGTGGACCTGCGCGACGCGTCGGGCATCGCCCAGGTGGTCATCCGCGACGAGACCGTCGCGCACGGCCTGCGCGCGGAGTACGTGCTGCAGGTGACCGGCGAGGTCGGCCGCCGTCCCGCGGGCAACGAGAACCCGAACCTCGCCACCGGCGAGATCGAGCTGGTGGCCACGGACGTCGTCGTGCTCAACGAGGCCGCGGCGCTCCCGTTCCAGGTGTCGTCGTCGCTCGACGAGACGATCGGCGAGGAGGCGCGCCTCAAGTACCGGTACCTCGACCTGCGCCGGCCCGCGCCGGCCCGGGCGATGCGCCTGCGCGCGAAGGCGAACCAGGCCGCCCGCCGCGTGCTCGACGCGCAGGACTTCGTCGAGGTGGAGACCCCGACCCTGACGCGCTCGACGCCCGAGGGTGCGCGCGACTTCCTGGTGCCGGCACGCCTGGCCCCGGGCTCCTGGTACGCGCTCCCGCAGTCGCCCCAGCTGTTCAAGCAGCTGCTCATGGTCGGCGGCCTCGAGCGGTACTACCAGATCGCGCGCTGCTACCGGGACGAGGACTTCCGCGCGGACCGCCAGCCGGAGTTCACGCAGCTCGACGTCGAGATGAGCTTCGTCGAGCAGGACGACGTCATCGCGCTCGGCGAGCAGGTCCTCGTGGCGCTCTGGGAGCTCATCGGCGTCACCATCCCGACGCCGATCCCGCGCATCACGTTCGCGGAGTCCATGGCCCGGTACGGCAACGACAAGCCCGACCTGCGCTTCGGCCTGGAGCTGGTCGAGCTGACGTCGTTCTTCGCCGACACGCCGTTCCGCGTGTTCCAGGCGCCGTACGTCGGCGCGGTCGTCCAGCCCGGTGGGGGGTCGACGCCCCGCCGCGGGTTCGACGCCTGGCAGGAGTGGGCCAAGCAGCGCGGCGCCAAGGGCCTCGCCTACGTGACCGTGGGCGAGGACGGCGAGCTGGGCGGGCCGGTGGCCAAGAACATCTCCGAGGCGGAGCGGGCCGGCCTGGTGGCCGCGGTCGGGGCCAACCCCGGCGACGCCGTCTTCTTCGCGGCCGGGTCGACCAACGAGGCCCGCGCGCTGCTGGGCGCAGCCCGGCTCGAGATCGGCCGCCGCGGCGGGCTCATCGACGAGAACGAGTGGAAGTTCGTCTGGGTCGTCGACGCCCCGCTGTTCAAGCCCACGGGCGAGGACGACGACGTGGCGGTCGGAGGCGGCGCCTGGACCGCGGTGCACCACGCCTTCACGTCGCCGACGCCCGAGTGGCTCGACACCTTCGAGCAGGACCCGGGCGCGGCGCTGGCCTACGCGTACGACATCGTCTGCAACGGCAACGAGATCGGCGGCGGCTCGATCCGTATCCACCGCCGCGACGTGCAGGAGCGGGTGTTCGACATCATGGGCATCGGCCCGGCCGAGGCCCAGGAGAAGTTCGGCTTCCTGCTCGACGCCTTCCAGTTCGGCGCGCCGCCGCACGGCGGGATCGCCTTCGGCTGGGACCGCATCCTGGCTCTGCTGACGGGCTCGGAGTCGATCCGCGACGTCATCGCGTTCCCCAAGTCGGGCGGCGGCTTCGACCCGCTGACGGCCGCTCCGGCGCCGATCACGCCCGAGCAGCGCCGCGAGGCCGGGGTCGACGCCAAGCCGAAGGTCGCTCCGACGGCCTGATGGCGGACGTGCTCGAGCTCCTCCCGCCGCGCTGGCGGGAGGACCGGATGCTGCTCACCGACCGCGCGCGGTGGGACGCCGTCGAGGTCCTGGGGGACGACGACGGCGTCCTGCTGGTGCTCGGCGGTGCCGACCGGCCGAACCTGTTCGGTCGCGGCGACCCGCGCGTGGTCGACCGCCTGGTCGCCGGGCTCGACCGGGGTGCCGCCCGCTGGATGAGCGTGCCGCGCGGGAGCGCGCCGGCACCCGAGGTGCTCGACCGCCTGGCGCTGGTGCCGTTCTCCACGTGGGACTGGCTCTCGACGTCGGTCGCGCCGCCGGCCGACGTCCCGGGGGAGCGCAGCGTGCGCCGGCTCGACCCCGTGGCCGAGGCGGACGCCATCCGGGCGTGCCTGGGCGCCGCGAACCCGGGGACCTCGGCGGACCCCACCGGCCCGGAGGAGATCGGCTGGTGGGGCGTCGAGGTCGACGGCTCCCTGGTCGGCGTGGTCGGCGCCGCCGAGCGCGGAGGGCCGGGGGACGCCCGCTCGTGGCACGTGCACGGGCTGGGCGTGCTGCCGGGCATGCGTGGCACCGGCATGGGCACGGCGCTCACGGCGGCGGTCACGCGAGAAGGGCTGGCCGGCGGGGCGTCGTGGGTGTCGCTCGGCATGTACGCGCAGAACGCCGGCGCCCGCCGGATCTACCACCGCCTGGGCTACCGCACGGAGGCGGAGCTGACGTCGTTCTCGCCGGCCGGCGCGGAGCGGCCGCCGGGCTGAGTCACCACGGCCGCGCGGACCAGTGCTCCTGCGAGATCGACGGGTTGCTGCGGGTCTCCGGCCCGGCGTCGGCACCGTGGGCGGGCAGCGCGTCCTCGTGCGCCCACGACCAGATGCCGGGCAGGAGCTTGAGCCAGAGCAGCAGGTTCTCCGGGTCGACGACGACCCACCACTTCTCGGCGATCCACAGGAACAGCAGCGCCGTCGCGACGAGGACGCCCGTCCACAGCACGCCGATCCCGAGGCAGAGCAGCACGAGCGCCAGCAGCAGGGGAGCGACGACCGCGACGGTGACCGCGGTCGCCACGACGACCCGGACCGCCTTCCGGGGGCGCCAGCGCCACCGGACTCCGAGCAGGTCCTGCCAGGTCACGGGCGGTGGCTCCTCAGGCGGCTGGTCGCGTGACGCGGACGCTAGCAAGCACGGGCCGGGCGCGGCCCGCCGTTCACCCGTTCAGTGGGTGATCGCCAGGCGGGCATAGAACCGGCGCAGGAAGGGCGGTGCCCACCAGTTGGCCCGGCCCAGCAGCGTCATCGTGGCCGGCACCAGCAGCAGCCGGACCAGGGTGGCGTCGACCAGCACGGCGACGGCCAGCGAGAAGCCGACCTCCTTGATCACGAGCAGCTCGCCGGCCACGAAGCCCGCGAAGACGACGATGACGATCAGCGCTGCCGAGGTGATGATCCGCCCGGAGCGCTGCACGCCGAGGCGGACGGCCTCGTCGTTGGGCAGCCCGGCGTCCACCAGCTCCTTGATCCGGGACAGCAGGAAGACCTCGTAGTCCATGGCCAGCCCGAACGCGAAGGCGATCACGAGCGCGACGACGTAGGTCTCGATGCCGCCCGTCGGCGTGAAGTTCAGCAGCCCCGAGAGGTGGCCGTCCTGGAACACCCAGACGAGCACGCCGAGCGACGCGGCCAGGGACAGCGCGTTGGTGAGCAGCGCCTTGACCGGGACCACGACGGAGCCGGTCATGAGGAAGAGCAGCACCAGCGTGGCGGCGGCGACGATGCCCACGGCCCACGGCGCGCGCTCGACCACGGCGGCGGTGAAGTCGATCTGCGAGGCGGCCTGGCCGGTGACCCACGTGGGGAACGGGGCGTCGAGGTCACGGACCTCCTGCACGACGCTGCGGGACACGGCGTCGCCGGGGTCGTCCGTGTCGGGGCGGACCCCGATCACCACGTACGACCCGACCGGGGACGGCGGGTCCACCGAGGCCACGCCGTCGAGGTCCTCGAGGGTCGCGGCCCAGGCGGTCGCCTTGTCGAGCGAGGTCTGGGTGACCACCGTGATGGCCGGCGTGGAGGCGGCCGGGTAGTCGCGGGCCAGGGTGTCGACGAACTCCCGCTGGGTGCTGCCGGCCGGCAGGAGCTCGGTGGTCGAGTTGCGCAGCTCGAGGTGCGCGAGCGGCAGCGCGAGGATGCCGAGCACGACGAGGCACCCGGTGAGCACGAACCACGGGTGGCGCTGCACGCGGCCGGTCAGTCGCGAGAACGCGCCCTCCTCGGTCTGCACGTCGGCGGTCCTTGCGAGGATCCCGCGCAGCCCGGGCACCCGCGCCAGGATGCTCGGCCGGATGAGGCGCCGGCCCGCGAGCACCAGGAGGGCGGGCACCAGGGTCAGCGCGGTGGCCACCGCGACCAGGATCACCGCGACGCCGGCGGCCCCGAACGCGCGCAGGATCGGGGGCTGGAAGACCAACAGGCCGGCGATGGAGATCGCGACGATGAGGGCCGAGAACGTCACGGTCCGGCCCGCGGTGGCCATGGTGCGCTCGATCGCCGCGAGCACCGCGCCGTCACCCCGGCGCCGACGGCTGCCGCGGCCGCCGTCGTCGTCGACGAGGCGGTGCAGCTCCTCGCGGAACCGCGACACCATGAGCAGGCCCCAGTCGATCGAGAGCCCGAGCCCGAGCACGGTGACGATGTTGACGACGGACGAGTCGAGGTCGAGCACGTACGAGAACGCCAGCAGGGCCGCGAGCCCCCCGGCGATCGACGCGACCGCACCGGCCATGGGCATCGCGGCGGCGAGGAAGCCGCCGAACACCAGCACCATGATGAGCAGGGCGACGGGCAGCGCGATCGTCTCGCCCGTGCGCAGGTCCGTCTCCACCTGGTCGGTGATCGCGCGGACGATGAGCGTGGTGCCACCGACGATGCCGGTCGCGCCGGGCGCGGCGTCCTCGAGGTCGGCGGGCACCGCCTGCAGGCGCGCCGCGACCTCGTCGAGCGCGGCCTGCTGGTCGTCGGCCGACAGGTCGGGCGCGACCTCGACCACCACGAGGAAGCCGTCACCGCCGCGGGCGACCAGCGGGGCGGCGGCGGGGTTGGCGGCGCCGTCCGGCAGCCCGAGCGGGTCGATCACGGACGTGACGCCGTCGATCGCCGCGAGCTCGGTGCGGACGGTGGTCATCGCCGTGCCGACGTCCGGGTCCGCGGGATCCACGCCCTGCAGGACCAGGGTGAGCGAGGGGCCGCTCTCGTCGGAGTCCTCGAGGATCTGACGGCCCTCGGCGCTCTCGGACCCGGGCACCGACGGAGCACCCGTGCTCAGCCGGTCGAAGAGGTTCTCCCCGTGCACCCCGAGGACGGCCAACCCGTACCCGAGCACGGCGAGGACCAGCCACGCGACGACGGTGAGGCGTGGATGGTGGGCGACGGCACGACCGACTCGGGCGAACACGCGGGTCATCGTCGCAGGTGGAACGGGCGTCGCGCACACGGGGCCACCCGATCGGCGCGCCCGCGGCGCTCGGACGTCGGCGGGCGTGCGTACCCTGCCCGCATGGACCTGTTCGATGCGGTGACGTCGACGGCCACCGGGCTGCCTGCGGTCGGGGCCGGGGCGCCGCTGGCCGTCCGCATGCGGCCGCGCGAGCTGGGCGAGGTCGCGGGGCAGGAGCACCTGCTGGTGGGCGGCTCGCCGCTGCGCCGCCTGGTGGAGCCCGCGAACGAGGCCGCGCGCCGGGCGGCGCCCACGTCGGTCGTCCTGTGGGGGCCGCCGGGCACGGGCAAGACCACGCTCGCGTACCTCATCGCCGCGACGTCGGGCCGCCGGTTCGTCGAGCTGTCCGCCGTCACCGCCGGCGTCAAGGACGTCCGGGCGGTCATCGAGGACGCGCGGCGCCGGCTCGCCACGGACGGCACCGAGACCGTGCTGTTCATCGACGAGGTGCACAGGTTCACCAAGGCCCAGCAGGACGCACTGCTGCCGAGCGTGGAGAACCGCTGGGTCACGCTCGTGGCGGCCACCACCGAGAACCCGTCGTTCTCGGTCAACTCGCCGCTGCTGTCCCGCTCGCTGCTGCTCACCCTGCAGCCCCTGGACACCGAGGACGTGCGGCGCCTGGTCCGCCGCGCAGTCGAGGACGAACGCGGACTGGGCGGCTCCATCACGCTGGCGGAGGACGCCGAGGAGCACCTGCTGCGGCTGGCGGGCGGGGACGCGCGCAAGGCGCTGACCATCCTCGAGGCGGCCGCCGGCTCCGCGCTCTCCGAGGACGACGCCGTGCCGCCCGTGCTGGTCGACCTGGCGACGATGGAGCGCGCGATCGACGTGGCCGCCGTGCGCTACGACCGCGACGGCGACCAGCACTACGACGTGATCAGCGCGTTCATCAAGTCGGTGCGCGGCTCCGACGTCGACGCGTCGCTGCACTACCTCGCGCGGATGATCGCGGCGGGGGAGGACCCGCGGTTCATCGCCCGGCGGATCGTCATCTCCGCCGCCGAGGACGTCGGCATGGCGGACCCGAGCGCGCTGCAGACGGCCGTCGCGGCCGCGCAGGCGGTCGCCCTGATCGGCATGCCCGAGGCGCGGATCATCCTGGCGGAGGCCGTCGTGCACCTGGCGACGGCGCCCAAGTCGAACGCGGCCTACCTCGGCATCGACCGCGCGCTGGCCGACGTCCGCGCGGGCCGCATCGGCTCGGTGCCGGCGCACCTGCGCGACGCGCACTACCCGGGCGCCAAGCAGCTGGGCCACGGGACGTCGTACATGTACGCGCACGACCAGCCGCACGCGGTCGCCGCCCAGCAGTACCTGCCCGACGAGCTGCAGGGCACCCGCTACTACGAGCCCAGCGACCGCGGCTACGAGCGGCAGGTCACCGAACGCCTCGACCGGATCCGCGCGATCCTCGACGACCAGGCGTGATTCGGGGATCAGGGCCGTCGCGGGGTAGAGTGTCGAGGTCGTCCGCGGGACGGGTGTGCGTGCACGCCCCCGGCCGGACGACCACCTGGGGCCTTAGCCAGCGTCGAGAACAGACGCGACGCATCCACGGTCGGCCCCACGCCCGGCGGAACATCTCCGTCTCCGGGTGTGACGTCTACAACGACAGGAAGTAACTCTGTGAGCAGCGTGACCCGCTCGCGTCGCCAGGTGCGCCTTTCCCGCGCCCTCGGCCTCGCGCTGACGCCCAAGGCCGTCAAGCACTTCGAGAAGCGGCCGTACCCCCCCGGCGAGCACGGCCGTGCGCGTCGTCGCACCGAGTCGGACTACGCGGTCCGTCTCCGCGAGAAGCAGCGTCTGCGCGCCCAGTACGCGCTGCGCGAGAAGCAGATGGCTCGTGCGTACGAGGACGCCCGCAAGGCCCCGGGCCTGACCGGTGAGGCGCTCGTCGAGAACCTCGAGACCCGCCTGGACGCTCTCGTCCTGCGCTCGGGCTTCGCCCGCACGATCCTCCAGGCCCGCCAGGTCGTCGTGCACCGTCACGTCCTCGTCGACGGCAAGATCGTGGACCGTCCCTCCTTCCGCGTGAAGCCGGGCCAGACGCTCCAGGTCAAGCCGAAGAGCCAGGCCACCGTGCCGTTCCAGGTCGCCGCCGCCGGTGCCCACCGCGACGTCCTCCCGGCCGTCCCGGGCTACCTCGACGTGCAGCTCGAGAAGCTGAGCGCCGTCCTGGTCCGCCACCCCAAGCGCGCCGAGATCCCCGTGACGTGCGAGGTCCAGCTGGTCGTCGAGTACTACGCCCGCTGATCCGATCTCCTCACGGACGCCCCGCCGCGCAGTCTGCGCCGCGGGGCGTTCGTGCGTCCGGGGCGGGTAGGGTTTCGGCGGGGTCGAGGACCCCAGGACCAGGAGGCTGGACATGTCGGTGGGTGACGTCGCGGGTCTGATCGCCGCGATCGCGTTCGTGCTGCTCGTGGGCTTCTTGGCGGTCCCGCTGATCAAGCTCGGCCGGGTGCTGGACGAGACGCGGGTCTCGGTCAAGGAGATCACCGACCACACCGTGCCGGTGCTCGACGAGGCCGCCACGCTGGTCGCGTCGTCGAACACGCAGCTGGAGAACATCGACACGGTCACCACGGCGGCCGCGCAGGTGTCGGAGAACGTCTCGGCGCTGACGTCGCTGTTCGCCGCGACGGTCGGCTCGCCCATGATCAAGGCCGCCGCCTTCTCCTACGGTGTCCGCCGCGCCCTGTCGGGCCTGGCGGCGAGCGCACGCCGGAGCCGGTGATGGCGCGCCGACTCACGTGGCTCGCCGTCGGCGTCGTCGTGACGGTGATCGTGATCCGCAAGGGGCGCACGATCGTCGACACGTACCTGCCGGCCGGGACCACCGACGCGGTCGACGGCGTCCAGCGCGTGTCGCACGCGGTGGCCACCCTCAAGCGGGAGTTCCTGGCCGGGATGTCCGAGCGGGAGCAGCAGCTGCGGCACGACCTCGTGGGCGACGCCGACATCGAGACGCTGAAGGCCGAGCGGCCCGAGCGCGTGGCGAACCTGCGCCGCTCCTGGTCGTCGGCCCGCCACCGCGACGCCGACTGGGCCGGCCCGACCGAGGACCCCGACGACGACGACGGCTACACCTTCTTCTGAGCACACGGGAACACCCGAGGCGTCCGATGACGCTGCACCACAGACACGACAGATGGACGACGAGGACACGATGCGTACCGCCGAGATCCGCCAGCGCTGGCTCGACTACTTCGAGGGCAACGGCCACGCCGTCGTGCCCTCGGCCTCGCTGATCTCGCCCGACCCGTCGACGCTGTTCGTCATCGCCGGCATGGTGCCCTTCATCCCCTACATGCTGGGGGAGCAGACGCCGCCGTGGCCGCGCGCGACCAGCGTGCAGAAGTGCGTGCGCACCCTCGACATCGAGGAGGTCGGCAAGACCACGCGGCACGGCACGTTCTTCCAGATGAACGGCAACTTCTCGTTCGGCGACTACTTCAAGGAAGGCGCGATCTCCTACGCCTGGGAGCTGGTCACCGGGTCGCGCGAGACGGGCGGGTTCGGCTTCGACCCCGACACCATCTGGGTCACCGTCTTCCACGACGACGACGAGGCGGCGGCGCTCTGGAAGCAGATCGCCGGCCTGCCCGATGAGCGGATCCAGCGCCGCGGCTGGAAGGACAACTTCTGGTCCACCGGCGCGCGCGGTCCCTCGGGTCCCTGCTCGGAGATCTACGTCGACCGCGGGCCCGAGTACGGCGCGGAGGGCGGTCCCGTGGTCGACGAGGACCGGTACCTCGAGATCTGGAACCTCGTCTTCATGCAGTACGAGCGGGGTGACGGGGGCGGCAAGGAGAACTTCCCGATCCTCGGCGACCTCAAGCAGAAGAACATCGACACCGGCATGGGGCTGGAGCGGGTGGCCTACCTGCTCCAGGGCGTCGACAACTTGTACGAGATCGACGAGGTCTTCCCGGTCATCCAGGGCGCGCAGGAGCTGTCGGGCAGGCGCTACGGCGCGGTCCACGACGACGACGTCCGCATGCGGGTCGTGGCGGACCACGTGCGCAGCGCGCTGATGCTCATGGGCGACGGCGTCACGCCGTCCAACGAGGGCCGCGGCTACGTGCTGCGCCGGCTGCTGCGCCGCTCCATCCGCTCGATGCGGCTCCTGGGTGTCGAGGACCTGGCGCTGCCCACGCTCCTGCCGATGAGCCGGGACGCGATGAGCCCGTCGTACCCCGAGCTCGCGCAGAACTTCGACCGGATCAGCCAGGTCGCGTACGCCGAGGAGGAGGCCTTCCGTCGCACGCTGGCGGCAGGCACGACGATCCTCGACACGGCCGTGCAGTCGGTGAAGAAGCAGGCGCTGTCCGTCCTGTCGGGGTCGCACGCGTTCCAGCTGCACGACACCTACGGCTTCCCGATCGACCTCACGCTGGAGATGGCGGCCGAGCAGGGCGTGTCCGTCGACGAGACCGCGTTCCGCACGCTCATGCAGGAGCAGCGGGACCGGGCGCGCGCCGACGCCCTCGCCAAGCGCGCGGGCCGCGCGGACAACGCGGCCTACCAGGACCTGCACAGCACGCTGAGCAGCGAGAACGCGAAGCCCGTGCAGTTCATCGGGTACACCGACGCGACGGCCCGGTCGCGCGTCGTCGGGCTGCTCGTCGACGGCGTCCCGGCGCCCGCGGCGACCGCGCCGGCGGACGTCGAGGTCGTGCTGGACGTGACGCCGTTCTACGCCGAGGCGGGCGGCCAGCTGGCCGACACCGGCGTCATCGTGCTGGACGGCGGCGCGCGCATCGAGGTCGACGACGTGCAGGCGCCGGTCAAGGGCCTGTCCGTGCACCACGGCCGCCTGGTCGACGGCACCGTCACCTTCGGCGAGTCCGGCACGGCGACCATCGACGTGCACCGCCGCCGCGCGATCGCGCGCGCCCACACGGCGACGCACCTGGTGCACAAGGCGCTGCACGAGTCGCTGGGGGAGTCCGCGACGCAGGCGGGGTCGCTCAACGCGCCGAGCCGGCTGCGGTTCGACTTCCGCTCGCCGTCGGCCACCTCGTCCGAGGTCGTCGCGGAGATCGAGGCGCGCGTCAACGACCGGCTCCAGGACGACCTCGAGATCACCGACTCGGTGATGGGGATCGACGAGGCCCGCGGGCGGGGCGCGATGGCCCTGTTCGGCGAGAAGTACGGCAACGAGGTCCGCGTGGTCGACATCGGCGACGGCTGGTCGCTCGAGCTGTGCGCGGGCACGCACGTGAAGCGGTCGGGCGAGCTCGGGCTCGTCACCCTCCTGTCCGAGTCGGCGATCGGCTCGGGCGTGCGGCGGGTCGACGCCCTGGTCGGCGCGGGGGCGTACGGGTACCAGGCGAAGGAGCGCGCGCTCGTGGGCCAGCTGTCCGGCCTGCTCGGTGCGCGCCCCGACGAGCTCTCCGAGCGCGTGTCCTCGCTGCTCACCAAGCTCAAGGACTCCGAGAAGGAGCTGGCGACGCTGCGGCAGGCGACCCTGCTGGCCCAGGCGGGCGCGCTCGCCGCGGGCGCGCAGACGGTGGGGGAGACCCGCGTCGTCACGCACGACGCGGGCGAGGTCGGCGGCGACGAGCTGCGCACGCTCGTGCTCGACGTCCGCTCCCGGCTCGGCGAGTCGGCCCCGGCGGTCGTCGCGATCGGCGGCGTGAGCAAGGGGCGCCCGGTCGTGGTCGTGGCCACGAATGCGGCCGCGCGGAACCGTGGGGTGCGCGCGGGTGCGCTCGTGCGGACGGCGTCGACCATCCTCGGCGGCGGGGGCGGCGGCAAGGACGACCTGGCGCAGGGCGGGGGCACCGACCCGGCGCGCCTGGCGGAGGCGCTGACCGCCGTGAGCTCGGCGGCGAACGGCTGAGTGTCCGAGAACCCGGGTACCGGTGACGTCGTCGTCCGCGGGCGACGGCTCGGCATCGACGTCGGTTCCGTGCGCGTCGGGGTCGCCACGAGCGACCCCGACGGCCTGATCGCGACGCCGGTGGAGACCCTCGCGCGGGCCACCGCGAAGAAGGGCCGGCTACCGGCGGACCTCGCGCAGGTGGTGCGTGAGGTGCAGGAGCGAGGTGTGGGTGTTGTGTACGTCGGACTTCCCATGCACCTGTCGGGTACCGAAGGCTCCGCATCGGAGGCCGCGCGCGCGTACGCTGTCCAACTGGCGCAGGCCGTCGCACCGGTCCCGGTGCGGTTGGTCGACGAGCGGATGAGCACGGTGTCCGCCCATCACGCGCTGCATGCGTCCGGCCGATCCGGACGCAGCCACCGGCAGGTCGTCGACCAGGCGGCCGCGGTGGTGATCTTGCAGTCCGCGCTGGACGCGGAACGTGCGTCGGGGCGACGCCCCGGTGAACGGGTCGACGTCGACCCGGCGAAGCACGCTCCGGTGGCGCGCGGGGGGGCTGCGGGCGACGCTCAGACGACGGTGGAGTAACGCGCACGTGACCAACAGCCAGACCGACCGGTGGGCCCCTGGAGAACGGAGTGACGAGGTGAGCGACCTTTTCGGTGGAGACACCCGCGTCGCCCCCGTGGAGCACCGCTCCTCCCGTTCCCGCGGCCGGGCCAAGGAGCAGCGCGAGCGCAAGCGGCGTCGTCGTCGCTCGATCTGGGTGCTCGTCGTCGCGGTCCTCATGGTCGCCGGCGCGGGCTACGTCGTCGTCGAGCTCATGGGCGGGATGTTCCAGGGCGCCGGGGGCTCCGGCGGCAACGTCGAGGACTACTCCGGCGTCGGGCACGGCAGCGTGGACGTCGTCATCAAGCCGGGCGACACCGGCGGGCAGATGGCGGCGACGCTGGTCGAGGCGGGCGTGGTCGCCAGCACGAAGGCGTTCAACACCGCGTTCGCGGCCAACCCGCAGGCCAGCTCGATCCAGCCGGGTACCTACCGCATGCTGCTCGAGATGAAGGCGTCCGACGCCGTCACCGCGCTGCTCAACCCCTCGAGCCGGGTCTCCTTCAAGGTCACGGTCCCCGAGGGCCTCACCAAGGACCAGATCCTCGCCAAGATCAACGAGAAGACGCTGATCCCGGTCGAGGACCTCAACGCCGCCCTGGCGGACCCCGCGGCGATCGGCCTGCCGGCCGAGGCCAACGGCAACCCCGAGGGCTGGCTCTTCCCGGCCACGTACGACGTCGAGCCCGACGCGACGGCGGCCAGCGTGCTCTCGCAGATGACCGCGCAGGCGGTCGCGGTGCTCACGCAGAAGGGCGTCCCGCAGGACCAGTGGGAGACCGTGCTCAACAAGGCGTCGCTGGTCGAGCGCGAGGCGCGCCTGGCGGAGGACCGTCCGAAGATCGCGCGCGTCATCGAGAACCGGCTGGCCAAGGAGATGCCGCTCGACATCGACTCGTCGGTGGCCTACGGCCTGAACAAGCCGGGCACGGCCGTCACCACGGCGGACACCCAGGACGCGAGCAACCCGTACAACACGTACAAGAACCTGGGCCTGCCGCCGACGCCCATCGCGTCGCCGGGCACCGCGTCGATCGACGCGGTCCTGTCGCCGGCCGAGGGTGACTGGCTGTTCTGGGTGACGGTGAACCTGGACACGGGCGAGACGCTGTTCGCGACGACGCTCGACGAGCACAACGCGAACGTCCAGAAGCTGCGCGAGTGGCAGGCGGCGAACGGGCAGTGACCTCCTCCGCCCCGCGGCGGGCGGCGGTGCTCGGACATCCGGTGGCGCACTCGCTGTCGCCGACGCTGCACCGCGCCGCGTACGCGAGCCTGGGCCTGGCCGGCTGGCGGTACGACGCCGTCGACGTCACGGAGGAGTCGTTGCCGGCGTTCGTCGCCGGGCTGGACGCGTCGTGGGTCGGGCTGAGCCTGACCATGCCGCTCAAGCAGACGGTGATCCCGCTGCTCGACCACGTCGAGCCGCTGGCCGAGGTGGTCGGCGCGGTCAACACCGTCCTGCTCCAGGGCCGCACGCTGATCGGTGCCAACACCGACGTGCACGGGATCGTCGCCGCGCTCGGTCTGACCGGCCCGGTGCGCTCGGCGGCGGTGCTCGGTGCCGGCGCGACCGCGTCGTCCACCCTCGCCGCCCTGGCGCAGCTCGGGTGCGTGTCGCCGGTCGTGTACGTGCGGTCGGTCGCCCGCGCCGGCGGGCTGATGCGCGCGGCGCACCGCATGGGTGTCACCCCGGTCTACCGCACGCTCGACGCGGCGCCGGGTGAGATCGGGCGGGCGGACGTCGTGGTCTCGACCCTCCCGCCGCACGCGGCCGACCCGCTGGCCGCCGGGCTGACCACCGTCGACGGCGTGCTGCTCGACGTCGCCTACGACCCGCGTCCGACCGCGTTGTCGGTCGCGTGGGCGGCGGCCGGGGGAGCGGTGGTGGGCGGGGAGCGCATGCTGCTGCACCAGGCGGCCGAGCAGGTGCGGCTGATGACCGGGCACCCCGCGCCCCTCGACGCCATGGCGGCGGCGCTCGACGCCAAACTGTCCGCCTGAGTTTCCTCACGCGCACCGCGGTTGCTGCCGATTGACCTCTGGAGACACCCGCGCGGCCACGACCGGCCGCCGGGCCGACCGGAGGGACACGCGTGAAGCAGCTCGGGGAGATCCTGCTCGACGACGGCCTCGTCACCGAGGCGCAGCTGCTGGCCGCGCTCGACGAGACCATGGCCCGCGGCTCGTCGCTCGGGCGCACGCTGGTGGAGCTGGGGGTCCTCACCGAGGGCCAGCTGGTCAAGGCGCTGGCCCACCAGGTGGGCATGGACTTCGTCGACCTCGACGACTACCCCGTGGACCGCACGGCCGTGAGCCTGGTGCCCGGTGCGCTGTGCCGGCGGTACTCGGTCCTGCCCGTCGCCCTCGAGGGCGGGTCGATCGTGCTCGCGACCTCCGACCCCGGCAACGTCATGGCCGTCGACGACGTGCGCTCGGTCTCGGGCATGCCCGTCATCCCGGTGATCGCGACGCACGACAACCTGCTGCGCGCCATCGACCGGTTCTGCCGGGCCGACGACGAGATGGAAGACCTGTCGCAGGCCTTCGAGGACGTCACGGCCGAGCCCGAGGCCGACCTCTCGAAGATGGGGGACATCGCCGACGACGACGCGCCGATCGTGCGCTTCGTCAACCTGCTGGTCACCCAGGCGATCACCGACCGCGCCTCCGACATCCACATCGAGCCGTCGGAGAAGGACCTGCGCGTCCGGTACCGCATCGACGGGGTGCTGCACGAGACCCAGCGCGCGCCCAAGCAGATCACGGGCGGCGTCATCAGCCGCGTGAAGATCATGAGCGACATCGACATCGCCGAGCGGCGCAAGCCGCAGGACGGCCGCATGTCGATCGTGCACAACGGGCGCAAGATCGACCTGCGCGTGGCGACGCTGCCCACCGTGTGGGGCGAGAAGATCGTCATGCGTATCCTCGACAACTCCACGGCGAGCCTCGACCTGCGCGACCTGTCGTTCCTCGAGAGCAACTACGAGACCTACCGGTCGTCGTACACCAAGCCCTACGGGATGCTCCTGGTGACCGGGCCGACGGGTTCGGGCAAGTCGACCACCCTGTACGCGACGCTCAACGCGGTGTCGAAGCCCGAGATCAACGTCATCACGGTCGAGGACCCGGTCGAGTACCGGCTCCCCGGCATCAACCAGGTGCAGGTCAACGTGAAGGCGGGCCTGACGTTCGCCGGGGCGCTGCGCTCGATCCTGCGGTCCGACCCGGACGTCGTGCTGCTCGGTGAGATCCGCGACCACGAGACCGCGCAGATCGCCATCGAGGCCGCCCTCACCGGCCACCTCGTGCTCTCGACGCTGCACACCAACGACGCGCCGTCGGCCGTCACGCGTCTGACCGAGATGGGCATCGAGCCGTTCCTCGTCGGCTCGGCGCTCGACTGCGTGGTCGCGCAGCGGCTCGCGCGCCGGCTCTGCGGGAAGTGCAAGGAGCTCTACCAGCCGTCGCCGGAGGAGCTGATGGCGGCCCGGTTCCCCTGGATGCCGGGCGAGCCGCTCCCCGAGCTCTACCGTCCGGTCGGCTGCGTGACCTGCTCGAAGACCGGCTACCGCGGCCGGCTGGCGCTGCACGAGGTCATGACGGTGACCGAGGACATCGAGCGCCATGCCGTCGCCCACTCGTCGAGCGCCGACATCGCGGCCACCGCCGTCAAGCAGGGGATGATCCCGCTGCGCGACGACGGCTGGCAGAAGGTCGTCCTCGGCGACACGTCGATCGAGGAGATCCTCCGGGTCGTCGCGTAGCAGCGTCGACTCACCAGGGCCCATGCCTCAAGTCGGGCATGCGCGCCGCCGATGAACGGTCCAGAGCGAAGGCCCGGTTCCGGCACGTCCGTGCCGGTCGAGACCAGGTGACCACGTGGAGGGAATGACGTGAGCGAGTCCTACCAGGCACCCACGGGGGAGCCCTCGCGGCCGCTGCCGCCCTACCGTCCCGTCGGGCCGCAGGCGGGTCCGCCCGCCCCTCCCGGCGCCACGGCGATGTTCTCGCCGATCCCGTCGCAGAGCGCGGTCCCGGCGACGCCGCCCCCCGCGGGGCCGCCGCCGTTCCAGCCCGCGCCCGGGGGCGCCTCGCCCGCCGCGGCGTACCAGCCGGCGCCCTCGGGTCCGCCGGCCTACGCCGGACCGCCGCAGCCGCCGACGTCGTTCGTGCCGCAGCAGCCCGCGGTCGCCCCGATGGGCGCCACGAAGTTCTTCATGCCCGCCCAGGCGCCCGCCG
>NZ_JBGFQZ010000036.1:0-31123 GCF_041295535.1 Cellulomonas sp. ICMP 17802
GGGGGATGGGTCAGGAGCAGCAGGAGGGCGACCTCCCCATGGACGAGATCCTCACCGAGATGGTGCGGCTCGGCGCGTCCGACGTGCACCTGACCACGGGGACCACCCCGATGGTGCGGATCAACGGCTCGCTCAAGGCGCTCGACGGCTTCGGGCAGGTGCAGCCCGAGGGCCTGCGCCGCACGCTGTACGCGTTCCTCACGCAGAAGCAGCGCGAGAAGTTCGAGACCAACCTCGAGCTCGACCTCTCGTACGCCGTCCGCGGCCTGGCCCGGTTCCGCGTGAACATCTACCAGCAGCGCGAGTCGATCGGCGCCGCCTTCCGCGTGATCCCCTACGAGATCAAGCCGCTCGAGGCGCTCGGCGTCCCGGCGGTCGTGGGCACGTTCGCGGGCCTGCCCCGCGGGCTCGTGCTGGTCACCGGCCCCACGGGCTCCGGCAAGTCGACCACGCTCGCCTCGATCGTCGACCTGGCCAACAGGACGCGCGAGGACCACATCATGACGGTCGAGGACCCCATCGAGTTCCTCCACCGCCACAAGAAGTGCGTGGTCAACCAGCGCGAGGTCGGCCAGGACACCCACTCGTTCGCCAACGCGCTCAAGCACGTGCTGCGGCAGGACCCGGACATCATCCTCGTCGGCGAGATGCGCGACCTGGAGACCATCTCGGTGGCCCTCACCGCCGCCGAGACCGGTCACCTGGTCTTCGCCACCCTGCACACGCAGGACGCCGCGCAGACCATCGACCGCGTCATCGACGTGTTCCCGGCCCACCAGCAGGCGCAGGTGCGCACGCAGCTGGCCGGCGCCATCCAGGGCGTCGTCTGCCAGACCCTGGCCAAGCGCGCCGACTCGCCCGGCCGTGCCGTCGCCACCGAGGTGCTCGTGGCCACGCCGGCCATCCGCAACCTCATCCGCGAGGGCAAGACCCACCAGATCTACTCGGCCATGCAGGCCGGCGCCAAGCAGGGCATGCACACCATGGACCAGCACCTGTCCGAGCTGGTCAAGACCGGCAAGATCAGCTACGAGACCGGGCTGGAGAAGTGCCATCACGTGGAGGACTTCAACCGACTGACCGGCCGGTTCTCCGGCGGCTCGCAGGGCGCCGCAGGCCTGGGTGACCAGGCGAGCATGGGCGGCTCCTCGTACGGAAGCCAGGCGCTCTGATGGCCAACGGGACGAAGACCTACGAGTACGCCGTCCGGGACAAGGGCGGCAAGATCGTCAAGGGCCGCGTCGAGGCGGCCAACCAGGCTGCGGTCGCCAACCGACTGCGCGAGATGGGCCTCGCGGCCGTCTCGATCTCCGAGGTCAGCACGGGCGGCTTCAACACCGAGATCAACATCCCTGGGTTCGGGGGGAACAAGATCTCGCTGAAGGACCTCGCGATCATGTCGCGGCAGCTGGCCACGATGATCGACTCGGGCCTGTCGCTCCTGCGCGCCCTGACGATCCTCGCCGAGCAGACGGAGTCGAAGCCGCTGGCCAAGGTGATCGCTCAGGTGCGCAACGACGTCGAGGTGGGCACCGCGTTCTCGACGGCGCTGACCAAGCACGCCGACGTCTTCCCGCCCCTCATGATCAACATGGTGAAGGCCGGCGAGGTCGGCGGATTCCTCGACCAGGTGCTCGTCTCGATCGCCAATAACTTCGAGGCCGAGGTCAAGCTCCGCGGGAAGATCAAGTCCGCGATGACCTACCCGGTCGTGGTCTTCATCGTGGCGATCCTGGCCACGACCGGCATGCTGCTCTTCATCGTGCCCGTCTTCGCCGGCATGTTCGCATCGCTCGGTGGCGAGCTGCCGCTGCCCACGAAGATCCTGATGTGGCTGTCGCAGTTCGTGAAGATCACGATCATCCCGACCGTCGTCGCGCTCGTGATCTTCTCCGTCTGGTGGGGCAAGCACAAGAACGACCGGGGGATCCGGGAGCGGACCGACCCCTGGAAGCTCAAGGTGCCCGTTTTCGGGCAGCTCTTCCGCAAGATCGCCGTCTCTCGGTTCACGCGCAACTTCGGAACGATGATCCACGCCGGTGTGCCGCTGCTGCAGGCCCTCGACATCGTCGGCGAGACCAGCGGCAACCTGGTGATCGAGCGTGCGGCGAAGGCGGTCCAGGAGTCCGTCCGACGTGGCGAGTCGCTGTCCGGCCCCCTCGCTCAGCACCCCGTCTTCCCGCCGATGGTGGTGCAGATGATGGCCGTCGGCGAGGACACCGGCGCGCTCGACACGATGCTGGGCAAGGTGGCGGACTTCTACGACCAGGAGGTCGAGTCGACCACCGAGCAGCTCACGAGCCTCATCGAGCCCCTCATGATCGTCGTCATCGGCGCCATCGTCGGCTCCATGGTCATCGCGATGTATATGCCCATCTTCGGCATCTTCAACCTGATCAGCTGACATTTCGGACGAACGGTGCTGAGCCGGTCGAGTGAATGTCTGGCGGTAGCGATCGAACGCTCAAGATCGGTGCGGACGCGGTCGATGCTCGGGATGCATGACTGACCCGGCCCAGCCGGACTGACCGTGACATCGAAATGCATTCATCACAGACTGGGGAGCTGACAATGATCGCTCGCGTTCGCAAGTCCATCGAGGAGAAGGACAAGGGCTTCACCCTTATCGAGCTCCTCGTCGTCATGATCATCATCGGGATTCTCGCGGCCATCGCGATCCCCGTGTTCCTGAACCAGCGCAAGAAGGCCGAGGACGCCGCGGCGAAGGCCGACGTGTCGACCATCGGCAAGGAGGTCGCCACCTACTTCGTCGACTGGGACGGGACCACGGCCGTCACGATCGCCGGCCCGACCGCTGGCAAGTGGATGGTGAACGGCGCGTCCATCGGCAACGCCTCGAAGAACGTCGTCCTCGGGACCACCGCCGGACTGGGCAGCGACACCACGTGGTGCGTGTCGGTCACGAACCCCAAGGGTGACAAGTCCGTCACGGGCTTCAAGTACTCGGCGGCCGGTGGCCTCGAGAACGGCACCTGCTGATCCAGCTGCGTCATACGGAGAGGGCCGGCCGACACTGTCGGCCGGCCCTCTCCGGCATTCTGCCGCGCCTTTGTCGGAAACGTTGCTCCAACCGGGTGAACGTACTGTCAGCGCGGGATTTTCGGCTCAAGGAGCGAGCCGGCGCCGACGATATGAGATTTGCATGCTGGCGTGGCCTGGTCATCCGGCACTGAACTTCTGGAACTCACGACAACAAGGGAGCTCGCTGTGATCGCTCGTATCCGCAAGTCCATCGAGGAGAAGGACAAGGGCTTCACCCTTATCGAGCTCCTCGTCGTCATGATCATCATCGGTATCCTCGCGGCCATCGCGATCCCGGTGTTCCTCAACCAGCGCAAGAAGGCCGAGGACACGGCCGCCAAGGCCGACGTGTCGACCCTCGGCAAGGAGATCGCCACGTACTACGTCGACTACGACGGCACGACCGACCCGACGCTGTCGCAGACGGCCGCGACCGGTGGCAAGTACCAGATCGCCGCCGGTGCCGGTGCCGCTTCCGACCTGGGCAACGCGTCGAAGAAGGTCGCCCTCGGCGACGGCGTGCAGTTCGTCGGTGCGGGCTCGCACGACCAGTCGTGGTGCGTCGACGTGACGGACGCGTCGGGTGACAAGGCCGTCGTCGGCTTCAAGTACTCGGCCGCTGCCGGCCTCGAGGCTGGCGCCTGCTGAGCCTGACGGCTCATCGTCGGATGGGGTGGGAAGCATGTGCTTCCCACCCCATCTCGGCAGTTCCAGATCGGTAGACGACCGAGTCGTCGACCGGGCATTACGTCTCGGGTGATCCGGCCTCCGGTGGAAGGGCACAACATGGTCACGGCGTCTCGACGCAGGAGTGGTGAGCAGCGCGACAGCGGGTTCTCGCTCATCGAGCTCGTCATCGCGATGGTGGTCATGGGCACGATGTCGCTCGCGGTCATCGGCGTGATCATGAACGCCCAGGCGCAGGGTGTGACCAACCGGAGCCGCATTGGGGCGGCGAACCTCGCGGCTCGCGAGATCGACCTCGTGCGCGAGCAGTTCGCGGCCTCGGACTCCGGTCCGATCGACCTCGCGAACGCCGGCCTCGTGGTGAATCCGCACCCTCTCGCCGGCGGGACCGCCGGGCAGCCCCTGAAGCTGGACGGCCAGACCTACACCGTCAAGCGGCTCGCGGAGTGGAACATCTCCGGTACCGGGGCGTCGGCGTGCGAGGGCGGCTCCCTCGTCGCCTACCCGAGCCTCGGTATCACCGTGACGGTGACCTGGCCCAACATGCGCTCCGTGAAGCCGGTGGTCAGCACGGCCGCCCTGGCTCCGGACAAGGACACGGGTATCCCCTCGACCGACTCGTTCGTCGCAGCCAAGGTGCTCGACCAGTCGGCCGCACCGCTGTCCGGCATCCTCGTGACGGCGACGGGCGGGGCGACCAGCTCGGCCTACACCGACTCCACCGGTTGTGCGGTGATCCGAGTGACTCCCGCCACCGGGGGGACCTCGTACACGGTCAAGGTCGCGGACTCGAGCTATGTCGACCTCTCCGGAGTCGTGAACCCGAGCAAGGCCACGGGGCTCATGAACCCCGGATCGATCTATGCCGGAGCGAGCTTCACGGTCGGCCGAGCCGGCAGCGTCACGGTGCGACTCGTGCGTTCCGACGGCCAGGCGCTGACGAACGCCCAGGTGGCCGGCTCGGCGCTGACGCTCGTCGCCACCCAGTACTCGGGTGCAAGCGGCGCCAGCGCCCGTACGGCGACCGGCGTCTCGACGACCTTCACCGGCCTGTACCCCACGTCTTACGGCGCGTACTTCGGGAGCGTTGCACCGACGTCCGGGTACACCGTCACGCCGCTACCCGCCGGGGGGGCCGTCACGATCGACGTGCCGTTCGAGATGGCGACCGTCGACGCGACCCTGATGCCAGCAGGGACGACGAGCGTGCTGGCGGTGCCGGCGGGCACAGCTGCAACCTGCCCCGCCGGCGTCGGCGTCAGTGCCGCCGTGTCGGGCGGCGCTGCCCACTTCACTCTGATGCCCGGGCTGTACGACTTCTACGCGAGCGGGACACAGTTCGCCTGCTCGCCCGGTCCGACCGGTCAGAGTCTCGCCTCCGGCGACAACAACGACGTCGCGTGGGCCGCGACTCGCCTCCGCCTGGTCAGCGTCCCCGCGGGGGGCACCGTCTGGGCGGTCAACAAGCAGGCGTCGGGGATCACCTCAGCGACGACGTGCCCCGCGCCGTCGGCCGCTCTGGCCATGAACGTCGACGGCGCGCGGAGCGCTCTGATCGATCTCCCCGCGGGCAGCTGGTGGGTGTGGCAGACGGACGGTGCCTACAACGGCACCTGCACCAGCTATCCCGATCTGATCAACTCGTTCGCGACGACGTACGGCACCGACACCCAGAAGACATGGGGTGCGACGCCGCTGTACTCGACCTTGACGATGTCGAACATCACCGCGTCGCGCTACCTCGTGATCAGCACCGCCGTGACCAGCGGGACGTGCACGGCCACGACCGTGCCGACGACAGGCACCAAGTACACGTCGACGACAGGGACCACGGCGAACGGACAGAGCCTGTCCGTCTCCTCGGTGCCCCGACCGACGTCCGGTCAGCTCACCTACTACGCGTACCTCTGGAACAAGACGGGGTCGAACGGGAGCATCGGGTGCACGGCGGTCGGGACGTACGTGGTTGGACCTGCGACCGCGTCGCTCACGAGGGCGTCCGGCACGGGATCGGTGGGACCGTGACGACCCGACTGCGCCGGCACGTCCCGGCCAGCGAACACCCCGAGCGCGGGACCTCCTTGACCGAGCTCCTCGTCACCATGCTGATCTTCGGGGTGGTGCTCGCCGCGATCATGACGCTGTCGATCGGCTTCATGAAGACCAACGGCCAGACGACCACGCGGCAGAACCAGGTGGACACGGCGCGGGTGGTGGTCGAGACGGTGAGCCGGAACCTCCGGACGGCCGTCATGCCGAGCCAGCTCACGTCCACCTGCTCCGGGTGCACACAGGACGCGTTCGTGGTCGGCAAGGACTTCGCCGTCCAGTTCTACGCGAACATCAACAACCCCGGAAACTCGGTCGGCCCGAGCCGGGTGACCTACACGCTCTCGACGAGCGGCACGACCGCCGGCGACCTCGTCGAGAAGATCCAGGTCCCGGACTCCAACGTGCCGACCGCTTCGGGCTATGTCTACTGCGACGCGGAGGCCGTCGGGGCGTCGGCCACGTGCAAGGCGAGGCTCAAGACACGGACGGTCGCCAAGGGCGTGCAGTCGAGCGGTCAGCCGATCTTCGCGTACTACGACGGAGTGGGCGCACGGTTGTCGCCCGCCACCGCCGGAGGGTCGCTCTCGTCCCTTGACCTCTCCCACGTGCTGTCGGTCGAGCTCATGGTGTCCGTGCAGGCCAAGACGGGCATCAAGGTCGATCCCACGACATACATCCAGCGCCTGACGCTGCCCAACGCGCAGGCCGTCCTGCGACAGGAGGAGACCCCGTGACCAGGTCATGGCGTACGCCCCGGCGAGGAGATGACGAGGGCATCGCTCTCGTCATGGTCATCGGAGCGATGCTCGTGCTCGCGATGCTCGCGATGACCGCGCTCGCCTACACGGTCTCGAACCAGCGCTTCGCGCGGTACGACCAGGACACGACCGCGACGATGTCTGCCGCGCAGTCAGGCATCGACGACCTCATCGCACGCCTGAACAGGGACGACGGCTACTACTCGTCCATCGACTGCACCAACGTCGCGCTCAGGGGACCGGGCGTCACCGGCAACCTGTGTGGCTGGACCAGCGCGACGCCTGTCGGGTGGCTCCCGGTCTCGCCGGGCGTCACGGGCCCCAAGGCGGCCTACTTCCACTACTCGATCGACTCGTCGCGCGCGGGCACGGAGGGCACGATCACCGTGCGGTCCACCGGGCGCGTCAACGGCAAGTACCGGACCGTCGAGGCGGCCGTCGGCAAGGGCGGTTCGACCGACTACGTCTACTACACCGACTTCGAGTCGGCCGACCCGTCCAACGTGCAGGCGTACACCAAGGCCCGGGTCGATGCGCTGAACGCGACCCAGAAGACCGCGTGCGGTCTCAACGGGTACGACAGCGCGCTGTACTGGTGGGAAGGTCGCTCGACCAACGGTTGCCAGGAGATCTCGTTCGCGACGGGCGACACCCTGGAGGGCTCGGTGTTCTCCAACGACTCGGTCTCGGCGAACAACCCGACGTTCACCGGGGGCTTCCTCTCGGCGAACCCCGACTGCAAGAACGTCACCGCCGTCACCACGACCTGGAAGTACTGCCTGCGACTCACGAGCGGCACGTACAGCACCGCCAACTTCAGCGGGGTCAAGCCGCAGTACTCGACCGCGCTGTACCTCGACGACACGTCCTCCGCCTTCACGGCCGCCCCCGGCTGCCACTACAAGGGCTCGACCCGCATCATCTTCAACTCGAACGGGACGATGACGGTGTGGAACAAGGTCGTCAACGGAGGCGGTAGTCCGACGGCGATCCTTGCGCCCGGCATCACCTCGCTCGACTGCGGGTCGCTGACCGCGCTCGACAGCACCGCCGGGGCCAACGTGACGGTGCCCGACAACATGGTGATCCAGGTGGGCGGTGCGTCCGGCACGCACTCCCGGTGCGACGCCGGCCAGCTGGGCGGGACCGGCAGCTCCGCGCTCCCGCTGGGGACCTACACGAAGGCGCTCGCCGCGGCCAAGCCCGCTACGGGGACGTCGTATTACACCTACGACGCCACGATGAAGGAGACCACGAAGTACTGCCAGGAGGGCAACGTCTACGTCGAGGGCACCGTCAAGGGCCGCGTGACCGTGGCAGCCGAGCAGTCGATCGTCGCCACGGGCGACATCATGCTCGCGGGCGGGCTCAACGGGTCGGACATGCTGGGGCTCGTCGCGACCAACACCGTCGAGGTCTTCCACCCGTACATGGCTCGCGTGAACGCGACCGGGTCCGGGTGCCCGACGGCGTCGACCTGCAAGTGGGACGACACCAACCCGACCGAGAGCGGCACCGGCGCCGGGGCCGTCACGGGCTGGCCCGCGAACTACCCGGCTCCCACCGGGTCGACCGACTTCGTCGGCATCGAGATCATGGGGTCGATCCAGACCCTGCAGCACTCGTTCTACGTCCAGCGCTACGACAAGGGCACCGGCGAGGGGCAGCTGCGGGTGGACGGCTCGATCGCCCAGCGCTGGCGCGGCATCGTCGGCACCGGCAACGGCGACACTGGCTATCTCAAGAAGTACGTCTACGACACCCGGTTGAAGTACGCGGCGCCGCCGTACTTCCCGCGCTGGGTGAACGCGCAGTGGTCCCAGCGCTACTTCGGCGAGATCAGGACGCCCACGGCGCTCAAGAACTGAGAGGCGACGACGTCGGGTTCGGCCGCCACGGTTGTCCCGTGGCGGCCGTCCCGCGTTCGCGCCACAGAAGCTGTGCTCGAGAACGCCTCAGGTTCCGTCGCCATCGAGCCGATCACCCTCCTCATGGACACACGCAGCGCCCCGGGCCGGTCTGGACAGCTGAACGGAAGCGCGTCCCGGTGGTGAACGCTGGGCTCGCGCACGGACCGCTGACCGACATCGCCACCGCGCTCGCTTCGCCGGCGGACCGGAGCCGTTCCGGCGGGGACGGCAACCCGTGACCGCGCTGCTGGTGGTCGTCGCCGGGATCGTCGGGCTCGCGATCGGTTCGTTCCTCAACGTCGTCATCTGGCGGGTTCCGCGCGGAGAGTCGGTCGCCCACCCGCCGAGTGCGTGCCCGCGGTGCGGTCACGCCATCCGCTCGCGTGACAACGTCCCCGTTCTCTCGTGGCTGCTGCTGCGCGGCCGGTGCCGTGACTGCGGGAACCCGATCTCCGCTCGGTATCCGATCGTCGAAGCGGCAACCGGCGTCCTCTTCGCAGCTACGGCCTGGTGGACGGGCCCCTCCTGGGTCCTGCCGGCGCTCCTCTACCTGGTGGCGATCTCGGTCGCCCTTGCTCTGATCGACCTCGACACGAAACGGCTGCCGAACGCGATCGTCCTGCCGAGCTACCCGGTCGCCTTCGCGCTCCTGACGCTCGCCAGCTGGAACCCCGGGGGCACGCCCGACTGGGCGGCACTCGTGCGCGCCCTCATCGGTGCTGCCGTGCTCTACGCCATCTACCTCGTGACGGTGGTCGTGTATCCGGCCGGTATGGGATTCGGTGACGTCAAGCTCGCAGGAGTCCTCGGGCTGTACCTCGGATGGTTCGGCTGGGGCGCGCTCTTCGTCGGGTGGTTCTCCGCCTTCTTGTTCGGCGGGATCTTCTCCGTCGCGCTGCTCTTCTCCGGTCGGGCCGGGCGCAAGTCGGGGATCCCCTTCGGGCCGTGGATGCTGCTCGGCGCTGCTGTGGGCATCGTCCTCGGTGAAGCCTTGTGGTCGTGGTACCTCGCGGTGCTCTGAGCAGCGGGGGAGCACCAGTTTCATTCCCGGATCCGCCTCAAGTCGGGTCGCACTACACCCGATAGGACGAATGAACTCAACCGTCCGTCGGAAGGACCCTCGTGGCCACCACACGCGTCATCGGGCTGGACATCGGCTCGTCTTGCGTCCGCGCTGCGGAGCTCGAGTTCGGGAACGGCGGGCCTACGGGCAAGACGCCCCCGACACTCGTCCGCTTCGGTCAGGTCGCACTACCTCTCGGCGCCGTGCGCGACGGTGAGGTCGTACAGCCCGAGACCGTCTCCAGCGCTCTGCGCCAGCTCTGGGCGCAGGCGAAGTTCGAGTCGAAGGACGTCGTCATCGGCGTCGGCAACCAGCGGGTCATCGTGCGCGAGCTCGACCTGCCGTGGATGCCGCTCGCGCAGCTCAAGGCGTCGCTGCCCTTCCAGGTCAGCGAGCTGCTGCCCATGTCGACGGACGACGCCCTGCTCGACTACTTCCCGACCTCGGAGTTCGACGGTCCTCAGGGCCGTACCGTGCACGGGATGCTCGTGGCCGCCCAGCGCGACACCGTCAACGCGAACGTCATCGCCGTCGAGGGTGCCGGGCTTCGGCCCCGGATGGTGGACCTGAACGCATTCGCTCTGCACCGGGCACTGGCTCGCGGCGACCTCGCGAAGGGAACTGCTGCTCTCGTCGACATCGGCGCGACCATCACGACCGTGGTGATCTCCGCGCACGGTTCGCCGCGCCTGGTCCGGTCCCTGCCGACCGGTGGCCAGAACGTGACGGCCGCCGTCGCGAGCTCCCTCGGCATCGCCGCCGCGGAGGCCGAGGCCGTCAAGCGCGAGGTCGGTATCGGCTACGCCGTCGGTCCCGAGAGAGCGGACGCCGCGGAAGCGATCAGCACCGTCGTCCGTGCCCTCGTCGAGTCGGTGCGCAACACCTTCGTCTACTACGCGGGCAACAACCCTGGAGCGGGGATCGACGTCTGCGTGCTGACCGGCGGCGGCTCCCACCTGCCCGGTCTCGGGCAGTACCTGTCGAGCGCAAGTCGCCTGCCGGTGACCCTCGGCGACCCGCTGGCCGGGCTCCGGTCTGCGAAGACCGTTCAGCGCGAGGCGCTCAACGGACATGAGTCCTTCATCGCCCTCCCCGTCGGGCTGGCCTACGGAGTTGCAGCATGACCACCCTCATCGAACGTCCGCGCTCTCGGTCGGGCGGAGGCAGCGCCCTGAGCGGCACCCTTCCGCAGGTCAACCTGCTGCCCCCCGAGGTCCGCGCTGCCCGAGGGCTGCGCGCGACCAAGCGCTGGCTCGTGATCAGCCTCATCGTGACGGTCGTTGCGTGCGTCGGCGGGTTCGGTCTCGCGCTCATCTCCGGCGCGAGCGCCGCGGGTGAGCTCGTGGACGCTCAGGACGCGACCGCACGACTGCAGGCCGAGGAGGCGAAGTACGCAGAGGTTCCGCAGGTCCTCGGTGCACTCAACGAGGCCGAGCGTGGACGCACTCTGGGCATGTCCACCGACGTGGACTGGAAGAAGTACATCGACGCGCTGGCCGCGGTCCTGCCGGCCAACGTCAGCATCGACACGATGAACGTCGTCCAGGCGACTCCCATGACACCGGCGGCTCCTCCGGCCGACTCTCTGCAGGGCCCGAGCATCGGGCAGATCCAGTACTCGGCCAGGACCTCGACGATCCCCGACACCGCGGCGTGGATCGACGCGCTGAACTCCGTTCCCGGCTTCGCCGACGCGTGGGTCAGCTCGACCGCGATCACCGAGGACGAGCACGGCATCTACTACCAGGTGACGGGCACGGTGCAGGTCACCGATGCCGCCTACACGCACCGGTTCGACGCAACCGACGGGGAGGGCTGACATGGGCGGCGCCAAGAAGAGCACATGGGTCGGCGGAACGGTCTTCGTTGCGATCGTGATCGTGGCTGCGGCGTGGTTCCTCGCGATCTCCCCGACGCTGTCCGCTGCGGCCGACCTGCGTTCGCAGGCCGAGCAGACGCGGCAGCAGAACGACCTGCTGGCGATGAAGGTCACCAAGCTGAAGGCCGACTTCGCCAAGCTTCCCGAGTACCAGGCGAGCCTCGCGGCGATCCGGACGCAGATCCCCGTCGACGGTGACCTGGCGAACTACCTGCGTCAGCTGGACCAGATCGCGGTCGCGCACTCCGTGACCCTGACCGCCGTGACGCCGTCCGCGGGACAGTCGATGGAGCTCGCGACGCCGGTCGAACAACCGGCTCCGGCCCCCGCCTCTGCCGAGGGCACCGAGGCGGCGGCTTCCGCCGCCGAGAGCGGTGACGGGTCGACGGCAGCCGAGGCGCCTGCCAGCGGTGTCCCCGCCGGCATGACCGACATCCCGTTCTCCATCACGGTGCTGGGCTCGTACGACAACACGCTCGCCTTCCTGTACGACCTGCAGCACACGACGCCGCGTCTCTTCCTGGTGTCCGGCTTCGCGTCGACCGCGCAGCAGCAGGCCGACGCGACTGCCGGGAAGCCGTCCACCGCTGTGGGTGACCAGGAGATGGTCATCGGCGGCTTCGTGTACGCCATCCCGGATGCGGCTGCTGTCCCCGCACCCGTCGATCCCGCCGCGGCTCCTCCAGCCGTGCCGGGTCCGGTGCCCGGCAAGAACCCGCTGGTCCCGATCACCGGTCGCTGACCGACGCACTGACACGGTCCACCCCCCGGGCGCTCGCCCGAGGGGTGGACCGCGTCATGGGAGGATCCGTCACATGCTTCGTTGGTTGACCTCCGGTGAGTCCCACGGCCCGGCGCTCGTCGGCATCCTCGAGGGCCTGCCGGCCGACGTCGAGGTGCAGAGCTCCGACATCCAGGACGCGCTCGCCCGGCGCCGGCTCGGCTACGGCCGGGGGGCCCGGATGAAGTTCGAGCGTGACGAGGTGCGCCTCCTCGGCGGGGTGCGGCACGGGCGCACCCAGGGCGGTCCCGTCGCCATCGAGATCGGCAACACCGAGTGGCCCAAGTGGGTCGACGTGATGTCCTCCGACCCCGTCGAGGACCTCGACGTGCTGAACCGGGCGCGGAACGCACCCTTGACCCGGCCCCGACCCGGTCACGCGGACCTGGTGGGCATGCGCAAGTACGGGTTCGACGACGCGCGCCCTGTGCTCGAGCGCGCCAGCGCGCGGGAGACCGCCACCCGCGTGGCGCTCGGCACGGTGGCTGCGCGATTGCTCGAGCAGGCGGCCGGCGTCCGGCTGGTCTCGCACGTCGTGAGCATCGGCCCCGTGTCCGCCCCCGAGGACGCCGCGCTGCCGACGCCCGACGACACGGCCCTGCTCGACGCCGACCCCGTCCGCTGCTTCGACGCCGACGCGTCGGCCGCGATGGTCGCCGAGATCGACGAGTGCCACAAGGACGGGGACACGCTCGGCGGCGTCGTGGAGGTCCTCGCCTACGGGCTCCCGTCGGGGCTCGGCTCGTACGTGCACTCCGACCGGCGCCTGGACGGCCTCCTCGCCGCCGCGCTCATGGGCATCCAGGCGATCAAGGGGGTCGAGGTGGGCGACGGCTTCCGCACCGCGGCCCGCCGGGGGTCGCAGGCGCACGACGAGATCGAGCGCGACGCCACAGGACGGATCGTGCGCCGGACCAACCGGGCCGGTGGCCTCGAGGGAGGCATGACCAACGGCGAGATCCTGCGCGTCCGCGCGGCCATGAAGCCCATCTCCACGGTGCCCCGCGCGCTCGACACCGTCGACACGGCGACGGGTGAGGCCGCCAAGGCGCAGCACCAGCGCTCGGACGTCTGCGCGGTCCCGCCGGCGGCGGTCGTCGCCGAGGCGATGGTCGCGCTGGTGCTTGCCGACGCGCTCCTGGCGAAGACCGGGGGTGACTCGGTGGCCGAGGTGCGTCGCAACCTCGAGGCGTACGTGGCGTCGATCCCGGACCTGCTCGCCTGATGCCCGAGTTCTCCTCCGCCGGCCCCGCCATCGTGCTCGTCGGCCCGCCCGGATCCGGCAAGACGACTGTCGCGCTCGCGCTCGGCGAGCGCTGGCAGCTCACCGTCCGGGACACCGACGCGGATGTCGAGAGGGTCGCCGGCAAGGCGATCGCCGAGATCTTCGTCGAGGACGGCGAACCGGCGTTCCGTGCCCTCGAGCGGGACGCGGTCCGGACCGCTCTCGCCGCGCACGACGGAGTCCTCGCCCTCGGCGGCGGTGCCGTGCTGGACCCGTCGACGCAGGAGGCCCTCGCGGCGTACGCAGCGGGTGGGGGAGTCGTGGTGTTCCTCGACGTGACCCTCGCGCACGCCGCCCCGCGGGTCGGGTTCAACCAGTCCCGGCCCCTGCTGCTGGGCAACCCGCGCGCCCAGTGGCAGGCGCTCATGGAGGCGCGACGCCCGGTGTACGAGGCGCTGTCGACGGTCCGCGTGCTGACGGACGGTCGCCGGCCGGCCGACGTGGCCGAGCAGATCGAGCAGGAGCTCGCGGTCCTGCGCCGCGGCGAAGGGAGCCCGTCATGACCGAGTCCCGGACCGTCCGTGTCGAGGGCGACCAGCCGTACGACGTCGTCATCGGACGCAACCTCCTGGGTGCCCTGCCCGACCTGCTGGGCCAGAGCGTGCGGCGCGTGCTCGTCGTGCACCCGGCGGCGCTGGCGACCACCGCCGACGCCGTGCGGGAGGACCTGCGCGCGCACGGGTACGAGGCGTTCATCGCCGAGGTCCCGGACGCCGAGGAGGCCAAGACCGCGCAGGTCGCCGCCTTCCTGTGGCAGGTGCTGGGCCAGGCGGACTTCACGCGGTCCGACGCGATCGTCGCCGTCGGCGGGGGAGCGACCACCGACCTCGGGGGGTTCGTCGCCGCCACCTGGTTGCGCGGCATCCGCGTGGTGCAGGTGCCGACGACGCTCCTGGCGATGGTCGACGCGGCCGTCGGCGGGAAGACCGGCATCAACACCGCGGAAGGCAAGAACCTCGTCGGGGCCTTCCATCCACCCGCCGGCGTGCTGTGCGACCTCGCGGCGCTGGAGTCGATGGCGAAGCACGACTTCGTCGCGGGGCTGGCCGAGGTGGTCAAGTGCGGCTTCATCGCGGACCCGCGCATCCTCGAGCTGGTCGAGCAGAACACCGCAGTGCTCACCGACCCGGTCGCGGCGGCGTCGTCGCCGGTGCTGCTCGAGCTGGTGGAGCGCGCCGTGGCCGTGAAGGCACGGGTCGTCGGCGAGGACCTCCGCGAGGGGGGCCTGCGCGAGATCCTGAATTACGGGCACACGTTCGCCCACGCGATCGAGCACGTCGAGCGGTTCCAGTGGCGGCACGGCGCGGCGGTCTCAGTGGGCATGGTCTACGTGGCTGAGCTCGCACGCCTCGCGGGACGGCTCCCGGACGAGGTCGTCGACCGGCACCGGTCGATCCTCACCTCCCTCGGGCTCCCCGTCACCTACCGGGGAGACCGGTGGGAGCGCCTGCTCGCGGCCATGCGCCGGGACAAGAAGACGCGGGGGGACCTGCTCCGGTTCGTCGTGCTGGAGGACATCGGCAAGCCCGTGCGGCTCGAGGGTCCGGACCCGACGCTGCTCGCCGCTGCGTACGCCGAGCTGAGCGAGGGCGCGCCCGCCCCGTCGCGTGCGATCTCCCTCTGACCAGCGCGGCCGTCACCTAGGCTGCCTCGCATGACGCGCGTGCTGGTGCTCAACGGTCCCAACCTCGGCCGGCTGGGGGTGCGCGAGCCCGAGGTGTACGGCTCGGCGACGCACGCCGACCTGGTGGACGCCGTCGCTCGGTGGGCCGCCGACCTGGGCCTCGACGTCGACGTCCGCCAGACCGACGACGAGGCCGTGCTGATCGGCTGGCTGCACGAAGCGGTCGACGCGGCCGCGCACGTCGCCCTCAACCCCGCGGCGTTCACCCACTACTCGTACGCGCTGCGCGATGCCGCGGCGCAGGTGACTCACGCCGGGCTGGTCCTGGTGGAGGTGCACCTGTCCAACCCGTACGCGCGCGAGGCCTTCCGGCACGTCTCGGTGATCGGCCCGGTCGCCACCGGCACGGTCGCGGGATTCGGCCTGGAGAGCTACCGCCTAGCGCTGGAGGCGATCGCCGCGCGTCGCTGACCTCGTCGGGCGCGGGATTCCGACGTGCTGCCGAGGATTCGTCGGCAGGACCTCTGAATCGCCGGTTGTCCGAGGCGCCCACAGCCCCTCCCGGGAGGGCTGGGGCCTCCGGATCGGGCAGCGGGGGCCGTTGTCGGGCTCGGCGTGGGCAGGGTCGCCGCGTGACTCTTCGTGGTCGGGACTGGGTGCCCGAGGCTGCCGCGGCTCAGGCCGGCGTGTTCTCCGTCGAGCAGGCCCGGGCCTGCGGGCTGTCGCGCCACCAGGTCGCCCAGCGGCTCCGCAACCGGTCGTGGACCCGGATCGTCGGCCGTGCTCTGATCTGCTCGGTCGTCCCCGTCGGGCCCTACCAGCAGGCGCACGCTGCCGCCCTGTGTTGGCCCGACGCCGTCGTCTGCCTGGGCACGGCGGCCCGGCTGCACGGGCTGCCGGTCCCCGATGACGGGCTCATCCACGTCGATGTGCCGTCGCCGCGCCAGCATCGAGGGCCGCTGCGTGTGCACTCCTACCCGCTCGGACCGCTCGACGTCGCGCGGGTCGGCGACGCTCGGGTCACCACGCGCGACCGGACGATCATCGACTGCCTGGGGCGCCTGGGGCCTCGGGAGTCCTCCGCGCTGGTCGCCTGGCGATCGGTCGGCGGCTGGTCGACGCCGAGGTCCTGGCGACGTGGGTGGCCGACCACCCGCACGCGTGGGGCAACCTGCAGCGGCGCACCGCCGTCGCGCAGCTGGTCGGACGCGTGGCCAGCCCTGCGGAGCAGCTGCTGCACGACCTCCTGCGCGCCGGGGGGATCGTCGGGTGGACCGCCGGGGCGTCGTTGCGGGAGGAGATCGGGGTCGCCGCCTCGGCGGACGTCTGGTTCCCGGACGTCCGACTCGTCGTCGAGGTCGACGGGCGGGCGTTCCACGGACCGGATCGGTTCCAGGCGGACCGGACCCGTCAGAACCGGCTGGTCGCGGCGGGGTGCACGGTGCTCCGATACACCTGGGAGGACCTCACGCAGCGGGCGTCGATGGTGCTCGCACAGATCCGCGCGAACCTGGCGCGCCTGCGGTGCGGCAGATGACGCCCGAGATCCAGAGAGTCTGCCGACGAATTGTCGGCGCGGGCTCGGATTCTCCCGCGGGAAGGCCGGGGGCGTCGGCGGGTCGGGCTCCGGGCTCGGAGCTCGGCGCCGGGCCCGGGGAGCGCGGCAGTGAGCACGGAGGGTGCACGGTACGATAGTCGGCGGTCTGCGGCCGCTGATGCCGCGCACACCCCATGGGAGCGCCCCCGGCGGACCGCGCAGAACACTCACTCGACAGGAAGCGACGATCGTGGCGACCACCAACGACCTCAAGAACGGCACCGTGCTCAAGATCGACGGCCAGCTGTGGACCGTCATCGAGTTCCAGCACGTCAAGCCCGGCAAGGGTGGCGCCTTCGTCCGCACCAAGCTGAAGAACGTGCTGTCCGGCAAGGTGGTCGACCGCACGTTCAACGCCGGCCTGAAGGTCGAGACGGCCAACGTCGACAAGCGCGACATGCAGTACCTGTACAAGGACGGCACCGACTTCGTGTTCATGGACACGGACACGTACGACCAGGTGCACATCCCGGAGGTCACGGTCGGCGACGTCGCCCACTTCCTGCTGGAGAACCAGAACGCCATGGTGGCGACGAACGAGGGCGTGCCGCTGTACGTCGAGCTGCCCCCGTCGGTGGTCCTCGAGGTCACGTACACCGAGCCGGGCCTGCAGGGCGACCGCTCGTCGGCGGGCACCAAGCCCGCGACGCTGGAGACCGGCTACGAGATCCAGGTGCCCCTGTTCCTCGAGTCCAACACGAAGGTCAAGGTGGACACCCGTGACGGGAGCTACCTCGGCCGTGTGAACGACTGAGGTGGGTGCGCGCACCAAGGCCCGCAAGCGGGCCCTCGACGTCCTCTTCGAGGCCGACCAGCGGGGGATCGACCCCGTCGGGCTGCTCGCGGACCGCATCGCGGAGCCGGGCACCGAGACGTCGCTGCCGCAGTACTCGGTCGACCTGGTCGAGGGCGTGATCGCGCGGCAGGACCGCATCGACGAGCTGCTCGCCACGCACGCGCACGGCTGGACCATCGACCGCATGCCGGCCGTCGACCGCGCGCTGCTGCGCATCGGCACGTGGGAGATCCTGTTCAACGACGACGTGCCGGACGCCGTCGCCGTGGACGAGGCGGTCGAGCTGGCGCGGTCGCTGTCCACCGACGAGTCGCCGCAGTTCGTGAACGGCCTGCTCGGCCGGATCGTCGACCTGAAGCCGACCCTGCTCGCCTGAGCTCGCGGCGCCGGCGACCGAGCCGGCAAGGCGTCGGCGTCAGAGCCGGCGGGGCACCGCCGTCAGGCGCCCGCCGTCGCGGCCCGAGATCGGCGTCGGCACGCCGACCGACCGCAGGGAGCGGCCCGCCTCGGCGACGACGGCGGTGGCCCCCGTGGTGGGCCGCGGCCCGCGGACCGGGAGGTTCGCCGCCGCCCGGCCGAGGAAGTTGCCCTGCACCCGCGTGACGCCCATGTCGGCGAGGGCCGTGAGCTGACCGGGCGTCTCCACGCCCTCGGCGACGATGGACAGGCCGTGGGTGTGCGCCAGCGCGACGATCGCGCGGACCACCCCGCGGCCGCGTTCGGTGCCCATGTCCCGCACGAACGAGCGGTCGATCTTCAGCTCGTCGACGGGCAGCCGCGCGATGCGGGCCAGGGAGCTGTACCCGGTGCCGAAGTCGTCGACCGCGATCCGGGCCCCCCGCGCGCGCAGCTCCGACAGGACCGGCACCGCCGAGGACGTGCGGACCAGGGCGCTCTCGGTGATCTCGAGGGTCAGGTGCTCCCAGAACGCGTCACCCCAGGCCGTCTCGATCTGCTCGAGCGCGTCGGGCTCGGCCAGCTGGCGCGCGGCGACGTTGACCGACACGGGCATCTGGAACCGCTCGAGCGCCCGGCGGGCCTGGCTGAGCACCTCGAGGCCGATGGGGACGATGAGGCCCGACTCCTCGGCGAGCTCGAGCCAGTCGGCCGGCAGGATGAGGTTGCCGTGATGGTCCCAGCGGGCGAGCGCCTCGACCTGCACGATCTCGAGGGTCTGGGCGTCGACGATCGGCTGGAAGTAGGCCGTGAAGTGGCCGGCGGCGACGGCGGCCTCGAGCGCGGCGCGCTGGTGGCGCTCGGCCTCGACGCGGCGGCGCAGCGCGCGGTCGAAGACGCGGAAGCCGGAGCGGGAGCGCTTGGCCTCGAGCATCGCGGTGTCCGCGTGCCGCACCAGCCCGTCGGCGTCGACGACGTCGCCCGGCACCCACGTCGCCACGCCGACCGTCAGGCGGGCGGGCCGGCTCCCGCCGGTGCGGTCGACGAAGCCCTCGCGCATCGCCCGGGCGATCGCGACGAGGTCGACGTCCTGCGGCGCCCGGGCCAGGACGATGACGAACTCGTCGCCGCCCACGCGCCCGACGAACGACTCGCGGTCCGGGAGGGCGGACCGCAGGTAGTCGGCGACCCGGACGAGCAGGGCGTCCCCGTGCGCGTGCCCGTACGAGTCGTTGACCCGCTTGAAGCCGTCGAGGTCGCAGTAGATGAGTGAGACGCGGGTGCGCTCGACGTTCGCGCGCTCGAGCATGGCGAGCAGGTGCTCCTCGACGGCCCGGCGGTTGGGCAGGCGCGTGAGGGGGTCGGCGAACGCCGTGGTGTGCAGGCGCTCGCTCAGCTGGTAGCGCTCGGCGGCCGCGGAGACGATCTGCGCCAGGTCGATGAGGAAGGTGCGCGCCTGCGGGGTGTGCTCGATCTTGTCGGCGGAGAACAGCTCGGTGACGAACCGGTCGCGCGCGATCGGCCGCAGCGACCCCTCGAGGCTCGGGTCGCGCAGGATCGTGCGCGCCTCGTCGCGGGCCGTCAGCAGAAGCCCGTCGGCGTCCTTGACGAACCAGGCGGAGTTGGCCAGCCGGGCGAGCGCGTCGCGCATCTGGTTCTGGCGCACGGCCGCGTCCTGCGCGTCCCGCAGCCGGTTGAGGGCGAGCACCTCGATGCCGACCGCGAGCGGGATCGCCCAGAGCGCGGCGAGCATCGCGCGCAGGCCGGAGTCGCGGACCAGGACCCCCGCCGTGAAGATGGCGAGCGACTCCCCGCCGGCGATCACGAGCAGCGAGCCGAACGCCGTGAGGCGGGTGCGCCCGACGGCCACCACCACGTAGGAGATGACCACGGCGGTCGGCAGGAGCAGCAGGCCGGCGGCGAGGACGTCCGCATCCGCGACGAGGCCGTCCATCGGGACCCACCAGAGCACGGCCCGGGCGGTGAACAGGGCGATCGCGGCCCACAGCCAGTACCTGAACTTGGGTCCGCCGGCGATCGCGCGCGTGGCCGGGATCGCGATGATCAGGAAGCCGGCGACGAGCTGGGCGTGCACGAACACGAGGACGTCGCGCACGCTGCCAGCCGTGGTCAGGGCGAACAGACCGCCTGCCAGCAGCACGAGCGCCATGTCGATCGACCACGCCAAGGACCACGCGGCGCTGGCGGGCCGGACCTCGCCCCGCCACCACACCCACTGGAGGACGCAGAAGCCCCCCACCAACCCTGCAGCGAGCAGCTGCAGCACGGTGACCCACGTAGGCACGGTTCCGAGCACGAACGGGACATCGTCACGTCGGTGCCCTGGGATGACGTGGCATCCGGGTGACCTGTCATGTCACCCATGACCGGAAGGTGTGGCGCCGGCTGGCATCATTCAGCCGTGACGTCGACCCCCACCGCCGTGCGGCTGCCGCGCAGGACCGTCGCGGGCTACGCGCTCGGCTCGGTCGGCACCGGCGGCTTCGGCACCCTGCCGGGCCTCGTCCTGGCCTACTACCTGACCGACACGCTCGGCGTCGCGGCCGGCCTGGCGAGCCTCGTGGTGACCGTCCCGAAGCTGTGGGACGTCGTCATCGACCCGTTCATCGGCGCCGCGTCGGACGTGTCCGCCGCCCGGCACGGCAGCCGCCGTCGGTTCCTGCTCGCCGGCGCGGTCACCATCCCGCTGTTCTTCGCGGCCGTCTTCGCGACCCCCGTCGCGCTCGTCGGCTCGGCGGCGGCCACCTGGGTGGTCGTCGCCTTCGTGGCGGCCGCGACCTCGTTCAGCGTCTTCCAGGTGCCCTACATCGCGCTGCCCGCGGAGATCGCGCCCGACTACCAGTCGCGGACCCGCCTGCTGGCGCCGCGGATCGCCGTGCTCGCCGTGGCGATCCTCGCGTTCGGCGCGGGCGGTCCGCTGGTGCGCGACGCCGCCGGCGGCGGTCGCGCCGGGTACGCCGTGATGGGCGTGGTCGGCGGGCTCGTGATCGGGCTCGGCATGCTCGCCGCGTGGGCCGGCGCTCCGCGGCGGGCAGCGGTCGCGGTCGCCGCGGAGCCGCCCGTCGGTCCCCGCCCCGAGCGGCGCGGCGACGCGCTGCGTCTCGGGGTGTCGGCCCTCCGCGAGATCCCGGCGTTCCGTCGCCTGCTCTCGACGTTCGTGCTGCAGGCGCTGGCCACCGGGGCCATGCTCGCGGGTGCCCAGTACGTCGCCACCTACACGCTGGGATCCGAGGGGGCGGTGACGTTCCTCTTCGTCGCGCTCGTCGGGCCCGCCCTGCTCGTCATGCCGCTGGCGACGCGAATCTCGCGGCGCGTCGGCAAGCGCGCGGCCCTCGTCGGCGCCACCTCCCTGTTCGCCGTCGCCGCGCTCTCGCTGCTGCCCATGCGGTGGGCGCCGGGCGGCTGGGTCTACGTGTCCGTGGCGCTCGCCGGGGTCGCGTACGCCGGCATGCAGCTGTACCCGCTGGCGATGCTGCCCGACGTCGTGGCGGTCGACGCCCGCGAGCGCGGCGAGGACCGGGCGGGCGTGCTCGGCGGCGTGTGGACGGCGGGGGAGACCGCGGGGCTCGCGCTCGGCCCGACCCTCGTGCTGGGCATGCTGGCGGTCACCGGGTTCGTCTCGCGGACGGGGGACGTGACCGTGACGCAGCCGGCGTCGGCGCTCACCGGCATCGCCGTGGCGTTCTCGGTGCTGCCCGCCGCGCTGGCGTTCCTCAGCCTGCTGCCCCTGGCCCGCTACCCGTTGTCGGAGGCCGTGGTCGACGCGGCCGTCGTCGGCTCCACCGAGGAGGCCCACCCGTGAGCACCGCCGCCCGCCCCGCCGCCGACGTCCTGGCGGACCTCACCGCGCTGCGCGCCGGTGACCCGCCCACGCACGGCGGACGCGTGCTGTCGTACGTCTACGACCCCGGCCGGCCCGACCTGGACGCGGTGGCCGCCGAGGCCGTCCGCCTGTTCCTGCCGGTCAACGGCCTGGACCCGACGACGTTCACGTCGGTGGCCGCCCTCGAGCGCCGGCTCGTCGCGTTCGCCCGGGACGTGCTGCACGGGGACGCGGGCACGGTCGGGTCGGTCACCTCGGGCGGCACGGAGTCCTGCATGCTCGCCGTGAAGTCGGCGCGCGACCTGTGGCGGGCCGCCGACCCCGGGCGGGTGCACGCCCGGGCCACGCTGGTGCTCCCGACGACCGCGCACCCCGCCTTCCACAAGGCGGCGCAGTACCTCGACCTCGACGTGGTCCCCGTGCCGGTGGACCCGGTGACCGGCACCCCGTCGGCGGCCGACGTGCTCGCGCGGGTCGACGACCGCACCGCGCTCGTCGTCGTCAGCGCCCCGAGCTACCCGTTCGGCGTGGTCGACCCGGTGGTCGAGGTGGCCGCGGGGGCTGCGGAGCGCGGCGTCGCGTGCCACGTCGACGCCTGCATCGGCGGCTGGGTGCTGCCGTGGTGGGGCGACGCCGCCGCGCCGTGGGACCTCGCGGTCGAGGGCGTGACGTCGATCTCCGCGGACCTGCACAAGTTCGGCTACGCGCCGAAGGGCGCCTCCGTCCTGCTGTACCGCGCGCCCGAGCGGCACCGCGCGCAGTACTTCGCGACGACGGCCTGGCCCGGGTACCCGGTGGTGAACCCGACGATGCTCGGTTCGCGCGGGGTCGGCGCGATGGCCGCGGCGTGGGCGGTGCTCGAGGTGCTGGGCACCGACGGGCTGGCGGAGCTCGTCGCGACCACGCGGCGCACGACCGACCGCCTGCTGGCGGCGGCCTCGGGCATCCGGGGCCTGCGGGTGGTGGGCGCGCCCACCGGGCCGCTCGTCGCGCTCGCCACGGACGAGTCGGTGCCCCCGGCCGAGCGCGTCGACCCGTTCACGTTCATCGACGAGGTCCGCCGGCGGGGCTGGCTCCTGCAGGCCCAGCCGGCCATGGACCAGCCGGGCGGTGCGCCCCTGCCGCGGACGGCCCACCTGACCGTCACCGCGGTCACCGGCGCGATCGTCGAGGAGCTGGTCGACGCCCTGGTCGCGGCGGCCGACGCCGTGCGCGGCCGGCCCGCGGCGGTGCCGGACCCGTCCCTGGCCGGCCGGGTGCTGAGCGAGGGGCTGCCCGACGAGCTCGCGGGGGTCATGGCCACCCTGGAGGCGCTGCCCGCCGAGGTGGTCCACCCGCTGCTGGTCCAGGTCCTGGCCTCCGCGATCGACCCGTCCCGGGAGTGATCTTCGTCGCGTGAGACGGGGCAGGAGCTGCCGCCCGTGCGCGGTAGAGTGGCCGCTCGAGAGACATTCCTTTAAGACCCGTCCTGTGAGGCGGGGAAGGAGTTTGCTTGATGAGCAACGGCACGCCCGCGCCCGCCCACGAGACCGTCGACGACGACGCCAACGTGGTCCTCGGCGCCCCGGAGATCGGCCGGGCCCTCACGCGCATCGCGCACGAGATCCTCGAACGCAACAAGGGCGGCTCCGACGTCGTCCTGCTGGGCATCCCGACCCGGGGGCTCCCGCTCGCGCGGCGCCTGGCTCAGCGGCTCGTCGCCGTCGAGCCCGGGCTCGACCTGGAGCTCCTCGTCGGCAGCCTCGACGTGACGATGTACCGCGACGACCTCGCGCACCACCCCACCCGCAGCATCGGCGCCACCGACGTCCCGGGCGGCGGCGTGGACGGCAAGGTCGTGGTGCTCGTCGACGACGTCCTCTTCTCGGGCCGCACCATCCGGGCCGCGCTGGACGCCCTCAACGACCTGGGCCGACCGCGCGCCGTGCAGCTGGCGGCCCTGGTGGACCGCGGTCACCGCGAGCTGCCGATCCGCGCCGACTACGTCGGCAAGAACCTGCCCACCTCCACGAGCGAGCGCGTGCGCGTGCTGCTCGAGGAGTGCGACGGGCGCGACGCCGTCCTCATCGAGGGAGGGGTGCGATGAAGCACCTGCTGTCCACCGCCGACCTCGACGTGGTCGACGCCGTCCGGATCCTCGACACGGCGGGCTCCATGGCCGCGACGCAGGCGCGCGAGATCAAGAAGCTGCCCACGCTGCGCGGCCGGACGGTGGTGAACCTCTTCTTCGAGGACTCCACGCGCACGCGCATCTCGTTCGAGACCGCGGCCAAGCGGTTGTCCGCCGACGTCATCAACTTCTCCGCCAAAGGCTCCAGCGTGTCCAAGGGCGAGTCGCTCAAGGACACCGCGCTCACGCTGCAGGCGATGGGCGCGGACGCGGTGGTCATCCGGCACCACGCCTCGGGCGCTCCGCACACGCTCGCGACGTCGGGCTGGACGCACGGCGCGGTGATCAACGCCGGCGACGGGATGCACCAGCACCCCACCCAGGCGCTGCTCGACGCCTACACCCTGCGGCGCCACCTGGCGGGCCCCGGTGACGTCACCGGGCGGGACCTGGCCGGGCTGCGGGTCGCGATCGTCGGCGACGTGCTGCACAGCCGCGTCGCGCGGTCGAACGTGCAGCTGCTGCACACGCTCGGCGCCGAGGTGATCCTGGTCGCGCCACCCACGCTGCTGCCCGTCGGGGTGGGCGCGTGGCCGGCGCGCGTGTCGTACCACCTGGACGAGGTCATCGCCGACGAGAAGCCCGACGCGGTGATGATGCTGCGGGTCCAGCGCGAGCGGATGTCGAGCGCGGGCGGCGGGTTCTTCCCCAGCCCGCTGGAGTACACCCGCCGCTACGGGCTCGACGCCCGCCGCCTGGCGATGCTGCCGGAGCACGCGATCGTGCTGCACCCCGGCCCGATGAACCGCGGTCTCGAGATCTCGGCGGACGCCGCGGACTCGCCGCGCGCGGTGATCGTGGAGCAGGTGGCCAACGGCGTGGCGGTCCGCATGGCCGTCCTGTACCTGCTGCTCGCGGGCGGCGACGCCCCCGCCCGGGCCGCCGAGAAGAGCAGCACCGAGAAGAGCAGCACCGACGAGAAGGGCTCCGACGCGTGACGAGGAACTACCTGCTGCGGTCCGTGAGCCCGCTGGGCGACGAGACGACGGACGTGCTGCTGGCCGACGGCGTGATCGCCGCGATCGGCCCGGACGCGGCGGCGCAGGCCGCGCCGGACGCCGTGATCCTCGACGGGCGCGGGCTCGTCCTGCTGCCCGGCCTGGTCGACCTGCACACCCACCTGCGCGAGCCCGGCCGCGAGGACGCCGAGACGGTCCGCTCCGGCACCCGCGCCGCGGCGATGGGCGGCTTCACGGCCGTCCACGCGATGGCGAACACGACGCCGACGCAGGACACCGCGGGCGTCGTGGAGCAGGTGTGGCGGCTCGGCCGCGACGCCGGCTGGGCGGACGTGCGCCCCGTGGGGGCCGTGACGGTCGGGCTCGAGGGCGAGCGGCTGGCCGAACTGGGCGCGATGGCCGAGTCGGCGGCGCAGGTGCGGGTGTTCTCCGACGACGGGAAGTGCGTGAGCGACCCGGTGGTCATGCGCCGGGCGCTCGAGTACGTCAAGGCGTTCGACGGGGTCATCGCGCAGCACGCGCAGGAGCCGCGGCTCACCGAGGGCGCGCAGATGCACGAGGGCGTCGTCTCGGCCGAGCTCGGGCTGGCCGGCTGGCCCGCGGTCGCGGAGGAGGCGATCATCGCCCGCGACGTGCTGCTGGCCGAGCACGTCGGCTCGCGGCTGCACGTCTGCCACCTCTCCACGGCGGGCTCGGTGGAGATCATCCGCTGGGCCAAGTCGCGCGGCATCGACGTCACCGCCGAGGTCACGCCGCACCACCTCATGCTCACGGACGAGCTCGCGCGCGGCTACGACCCGGTGTTCAAGGTCAACCCGCCGCTGCGCACTCAGCGCGACGTCGAGGCGGTCCGCGAGGGCCTGGCCGACGGCACGATCGACATCGTCGCCACCGACCACGCGCCGCACACCCGCGAGGACAAGGACTGCGAGTGGGGCGCCGCGGCGTTCGGCATGACCGGGCTGGAGACCGCGCTCTCGGTCGTGCAGGAGACGATGGTCGACACGGGCAGGATGACGTGGGCCGACGTCGCGCGGGTGCTGTCGACCGCGCCCGCCCGCATCGGCCGCGTGAGCGACCACGGCCGCCCGATCGCCGTGGGGGAGCCCGCCAACCTCACGCTGGTGGACCCGCACGTCCGACGGCTCGTCGTGCCCGAGGACCAGGCCACCCACAGCGTCAACTCGCCGTTCCGCGGGCGCGAGCTGTCGGGGTGCGTCATCGCGACGTTCCTGCGCGGGCGCGCGACCGTCATGGACGGGTCGGCGTGCGACGAGAGCATCGTGGTCTCCTCGTGAGCCGTCAGGCCGTCTCGACGTTCGCCCTGGTCCTCGTGGTGCTGCTCGCATTCTGGGGCATGCGCGCGGGGTGGCAGGCGCGCACGCGGCGGACGTCCGCGCTGGTCCCGGACCTGCCCGCGGCGCCCGACGAGCTGGGCGCGACGCGGCTCGGCCCGCTCGACGCCACCTACGTCTCGACCACCCGGGCGGGCGACTGGCTGGACCGGGTCACCGCGCAGGGCCTCGGCGTCCGCAGCCCGGCGCAGGTCACGGTCTTCGACGCCGGCGTGCGGATCACCCGGCAGGGCGCCACGGACCTGTTCGTCCCGGCCGCGGCCGTGCGCGGCGCGACCGGTGCGCCCGGCATGGCGGGCAAGGTCGTCGGGGGAGAGGGCGTCGTCGTGCTCACGTGGCAGGCGGACGCCGCCGACCCCCGGGGCCTCGACACGGGCCTGCGACCGAAGCACGCCGCGGACCGCGAGCGGCTCGTCGAGGCACTCACGCAGCTGACCACGGGCGGCACGCCCGCGCAGGAGGAGAACTCATGACCGACGCAGTACTCGTGCTCGAGGACGGCCGGACGTTCACGGGCCGCCCCTACGGCGCCGAAGGCTCCACGCTGGGCGAGATCGTCTTCAACACCGGCATGACGGGCTACCAGGAGACGCTGACCGACCCGTCGTACCACCGGCAGATCGTCGTCATGACGGCGCCGCACATCGGCAACACGGGCGTCAACGACGAGGACGACGAGTCGGCGCAGATCTGGGTCGCCGGCTACGTCGTGCGCGACCCCGCCCGCCGCGCGTCGAGCTGGCGGTCGGTGCGGACGCTGGACGACGACCTGGTGGCCCAGGGCATCGTCGGGATCAGCGCGATCGACACCCGCGCCCTGACGCGCCACCTGCGCGAGCGCGGCGTGATGCGCGCCGGGATCTTCTCCGGCGCGGCGCTCCTGGACGAGCACGGCGAGCGCAAGCCGGACGACGAGCTGCTCGACGTGGTCCTGGCGGCGCCGGCGATGGCCGGCGCCGACCTGGCGGGCGAGGTCTCCACGGACGTCGCCTACGTGGTCGAGCCGGTGGGGGAGCACGTCGCCACGGTCGCCGCCGTCGACCTGGGCATCAAGGCCATGACCCCGCAGCGGATGGCCGAGCGGGGGATCCGGGTGCACGTGCTGCCCTCGAGCGCGACGATCGACGACGTCCTGGCCACGCAGGCGGACGGCGTCTTCTTCTCCAACGGCCCGGGCGACCCGGCCGCGGCCACCCACGAGATCGACCTGCTGCGCGACGTGCTGGACCGCCGGATCCCGTTCTTCGGCATCTGCTACGGCAACCAGCTGCTCGGCCGCGCGCTGGGGTACGGCACCTACAAGCTGGGCTACGGCCACCGCGGCGTGAACCAGCCGGTGATGGACCGCCGCACGGGCAAGGTCGAGATCACCGCGCACAACCACGGCTTCGCGGTCGACGCTCCGCTCGACGGCGAGTCTGTCGCGCCGCACGACGGCGGCCGCTACGGCCGGGTGGTCGTCAGCCACGTGGACCTCAACGACGACGTCGTCGAGGGCCTGGAGGCGCTCGACCTGCCCGCCTTCTCGGTGCAGTACCACCCGGAGGCGGCCGCGGGCCCGCACGACGCCGCGTACCTCTTCGACCGATTCCTCGACCTCATGAAGCCCCGACCGACCGACGAGAAGGGTGCCGCCTGATGCCCCGGCGCACAGACATCAGCAGCGTCCTGGTCATCGGGTCCGGCCCGATCGTCATCGGCCAGGCCTGCGAGTTCGACTACTCCGGGACGCAGGCCTGCCGCGTGCTCAAGGAGGAGGGCCTGCGGGTCATCCTGGTCAACTCCAACCCGGCCACGATCATGACGGACCCCGAGTTCGCCGACGCCACCTACGTCGAGCCGATCACCACGGAGATCCTCACCACGATCATCGCCAAGGAGCGCCCGGACGCGATCCTCCCGACGCTGGGCGGCCAGACGGCCCTCAACGCGGCGATCGCGCTGGACGAGGCCGGCGTGCTGGAGAAGTACGACGTCGAGCTGATCGGCGCCAACATCGCGTCGATCCAGAAGGGCGAGGACCGCGAGCAGTTCAAGGAGGTCGTGGCGGTCTGCGGCGCCGAGAGCGCGCGCTCCGCGATCGTGCACACGATCGAGGACGCCCTCGCGGCGGTCGACGACCTGCGCTACCCGGTCGTCGTGCGCCCGTCGTTCACCATGGGCGGCCTCGGGTCGGGGATCGCGTACGACGAGACCGACCTGCGCCGGATCGTCGGCCAGGGCCTGCACTACTCGCCGACCACCGAGGTGCTCCTGGAGGAGTCCATCCTCGGCTGGAAGGAGTACGAGCTCGAGCTCATGCGCGACAAGCACGACAACGTCGTGGTCGTCTGCTCGATCGAGAACGTCGACCCCGTCGGTGTGCACACCGGTGACTCCGTCACGGTCGCCCCGGCGCTCACGCTGACCGACCGCGAGTACCAGCGGCTGCGCGACATCGGCATCGCGGTCATCCGCGAGGTCGGCGTCGACACCGGCGGCTGCAACATCCAGTTCGCCATCGAGCCGTCCACCGGCCGCGTCGTCGTCATCGAGATGAACCCGCGGGTGTCCCGGTCGAGCGCGCTGGCCTCCAAGGCGACCGGGTTCCCGATCGCCAAGATCGCCGCCAAGCTGGCCGTCGGGTACACGCTGGACGAGATCCCCAACGACATCACGGGCGGCTCGACGCCGGCGTCGTTCGAGCCCACGCTCGACTACGTCGTGGTCAAGGTCCCGCGGTTCGCGTTCGAGAAGTTCCCGGCCGCCGACGACACCCTGACGACGACCATGAAGTCGGTCGGCGAGGCGATGGCCCTGGGCCGCAACTTCACCGAGGCGCTGGGCAAGGCCATGCGGTCGATCGACAAGAAGGGCTCGGTGTTCCACTGGGCCGGCGACGCCCTGGCCGGCGACGCGCTCGAGGCGCTGGTCGCGACGATCTCCCGGCCCACCGAGCACCGCCTGGTCGACGTCCAGCAGGTGCTGCGGTCCGGCGTCCCGCTGGAGCGGGTCTACGAGCTCACGGGGATCGACCCCTGGTTCCTCGACCAGATCCAGCTCGTCAACGAGGTGGCCGAGCAGACGCGCACCGCCGACGCCCTGACGCGCGACGTGCTGCTGCACGCCAAGCGCCACGGCCTGTCGGACGCGCAGATCGCGACGCTGCGCCGGACGTCCGAGGACGCCGTGCGCCGCGCCCGCCACGCCGTCGGGCTGCGCCCGGTGTTCAAGACCGTGGACACCTGCGCCGCCGAGTTCGCCGCGAGCACGCCGTACCACTACTCCACCTACGAGGAGGAGACCGAGGTCGCGCCGCGCACCCGCCCGGCGATCCTCATCCTCGGGTCCGGCCCCAACCGCATCGGGCAGGGCATCGAGTTCGACTACTCGTGCGTGCACGCCGCGCTGGCGCTCAAGGGCGAGTTCGAGACCGTCATGGTCAACTGCAACCCCGAGACCGTCTCCACGGACTACGACACGTCCGACAGGCTGTACTTCGAGCCCCTGACGTTCGAGGACGTGCTCGAGGTCTACACGGCCGAGCTCGCCGCCGGGCCGGTCGAGGGCCTCATCGTCACCCTCGGCGGCCAGACGCCGCTCTCGCTGGCCCAGCGCCTGCTGGACGCCGGCCTGCCGATCCTCGGCACGTCTCCGGCCGCGATCGACGCCGCCGAGGACCGCGGGGAGTTCGGCAAGGTGCTCGAAGCGGCCGGCCTGCCCGCGCCGGCGTTCGGCACGGCCACCACGCAGGCGGGCGCCCGCGACACGGCACGTCGGATCGGCTTCCCGGTCCTGGTCCGCCCGTCGTACGTGCTGGGCGGACGGGGCATGGAGATCGTCTACGACGAGCCCCAGCTCAACGAGTACGTGCAGCGCGCGCTGGACAACGCGGCCGACGGGGGGCGCGCGGGCACGCTGCCGCCGCTGCTCATCGACCGCTTCCTCGACGACGCCATCGAGATCGACGTCGACGCGCTCTTCGACGGCACCGAGCTGTTCCTCGGCGGCGTCATGGAGCACATCGAGGAGGCCGGCATCCACTCCGGCGACTCGGCGTGCACGCTGCCGCCGGTGACGCTCTCGGCCTCCGAGCTCGAGCGCATCCGCCTGTCGACCGAGGCGATCGCGCGCGGCGTCGGCGTGCACGGGCTGCTCAACATCCAGTTCGCGCTGGTCTCCGACGTGCTCTACGTGCTCGAGGCCAACCCGCGCGCCTCGCGCACGGTGCCGTTCGTCTCCAAGGCGACCGGCGTCTCGCTGGCCAAGGCCGCGGCCCTGGTCATGGCCGGCCGCTCGATCGCCGACCTGCGCGCCATGGGCATCCTGCCGGTCGACGACGCGAGCGTGCTCGACCTCGACTCGCCGATCGCGGTGAAGGAGGCCGTGCTGCCCTTCAAGCGGTTCCGCACCAAGGAGGGCGTCGTCGTCGACACCGTGCTCGGCCCGGAGATGCGCTCGACGGGCGAGGTCATGGGCTTCGACGTGGACTTCCCGACGGCGTTCGCCAAGTCCCAGGACGCGGCGTTCGGCGGCCTGCCGACCGGCGGCCGGGCGTTCATCTCGGTGGCCGACCGCGACAAGCGCTCGATCGTCTTCCCCGTCAAGCGGCTCGCGGAGCTCGGCTTCGAGATCCTGGCGACCGAGGGCACCTCGGCGGTCCTGCACCGCAGCGGCATCGCCTCGACCGTGGTCCGCAAGTACTCGTCCGGCCGCGGCGCGGCGGGGGAGCCGACCATCGTCGACCTCATCACCGCCGGGGAGGTCGACATCGTCGTGAACACCCCGTCGGGGCAGGGCGCTCGCGCGGACGGCTACGAGATCCGCGCGGCGACCGTCGCGGCCGACAAGGCCATGGTGACCACCGTCCAGCAGCTCGGCGCGGCCGTGCAGGCCATCGAGGCGCGCCAGGCGGGCCCGTTCCGCGTGACCAGCCTCCAGGAGCA
>NZ_JBGFQZ010000037.1:0-30850 GCF_041295535.1 Cellulomonas sp. ICMP 17802
GGCCACGGGAGCGGGGCGGGGGGCCTCGACCGGTGCGGCGGGTGCAGGTGCGGGGGCAGGCGCCGGGCGTGCCGGTGCCTTGGGTGCGGGCGCGGCGGAGGCGCCGCCACCCACGGGGTAGGTGTCACGAAGCTTGCGCACGACCGGCGGCTCGATCGTCGAGGACGCCGAGCGGACGAACTCACCGAGCTCGTTCAGCTTGGTCATGATGGTCTTGCTGTCGACCCCGAGCTCTTTGGCGAGCTCGTAGACGCGGACCTTGGCCACATCTCTCCTGTCTCGGTCCGCCCGGACAGGGTCGGACCGTCGTTAGTGCTGGGTACTCATCGCTGGGTACTCATCGGTGCGTGCTCATCGGGCAGCCATCGGCTTCCAACCCGCTTTCCGTATCGACGATCGGCCTCGCCGCCGGGAACTACCCGACGACGTCCTGCTCCTGCTGCTCGAGGTGACGGTGGACCGCGCTCGTGTCGGGCTGCCCCGCAACTCGCAGGGCACGCCCGAACGCACGCCGGCGTTCGGCCTTCTCGAGACAACCAGGATCGGGGTGCAGCCATGCCCCCCTGCCCGGCATCCGGCGACCGGCGTCCACGACAAGCGCATCTCCTGCGCCGTCACGGTCGACGACCACCCTCAGCAGGGCTGACCTCGGGCCGGTGGCTCGGCACCCCACGCACGTGCGCACCGGACCCATGCCTGAGACATCGTTGAGTGTCTGAGGGGTCCGCCGGCTCGACGGGAGGAGCCGGACATCCGGCCCAGCCGCGGTCAGTCTACCGCGCCGGGGCACGTACGGCGTCACTCGTGAGGTCACTCACTGCCGTCCCTACCCTCGCGGGCACCCTGCGAGGCCGTCGCGTGCTCGCCCGGGACCTCGGCGTCGGAGCGGATGTCGATGCGCCAGCCCGTGAGCTTCGCGGCGAGGCGGGCGTTCTGGCCCTCCTTGCCGATCGCGAGCGACAGCTGGTAGTCCGGCACGACCACGCGGGCCGCGCGCGCCTCGGGGTCGACCACCGTGACCGACAGCACGCGCGCGGGCGACAGCGCGTGCGCGATCATCTCGGCCGGGTCGTCCGCGTGGTCGACGATGTCGATCTTCTCGCCGTGCAGCTCGGCCATCACGGCGCGCACCCGGCCGCCCATCGGGCCGATGCAGGCACCCTTGGCGTTGACGCCGGGCACGGTCGCGCGGACGGCCATCTTGGTGCGGTGGCCGGCCTCGCGCGCCATCGCCGTGATCTCGACGGTGCCGTCCGCCACCTCGGGCACCTCGAGCGCGAACAGCTTGCGCACGAGGTTCGGGTGCGTCCGGGACAGGGTCACCTGCGGGCCGCGCTGGCCCCGGGCCACCTCGAGGACGTAGCCGCGGATGCGGTCGCCGTGCACGTACTCCTCGCCCGGCACCTGCTCGTGCGCGGGCAGCACGGCCTCGGTGCCGCCCACGTCGATGAGCACGGTGCGGGGGTCGCGGCCCTGCTGGATGACGCCGCCGAGCACCTCGCCCTCCTTGCCGCGGAACGCGCCGAGCACCTGGTCGTCCTCGGCGTCCCGCAGCCGCTGCACGATGACCTGGCGGGCCGTCGCGGTGGCGATGCGGCCGAACCCGTCGGGGGTGTCGTCGTACTCGGGTCCGTCCGGGCCCGGCGCCGGCATGATCCCCTCGTGGTCGGGCTCGCCCAGGGGCGCCGCCTCGCGCGCCCAGACGGTCACGTGGCCGGTCTTGCGGTCCACCTCGACCCGCGCCTTCGCCTGCGCGCCCGGGGTCCGGTGGTAGGCGGACAGCAGCGCCTGCTCGATCGCGGAGACCAGCACGTCGAGGCTGATCTCCCGCTCGCGCTCGAGCAGCCGCAGCGCCGTCATGTCGATGTCCATCTCAGCTCTCCTCGCCGGCGGCGTCGCGCCCGGCCTCGTCGTCGTCCACAGGGCCGATGCCCGACAGGTCCACCTCGACGTGCGCCTCGCGCACGTCGGCCAGGAGCACCCGGACGGGGTCGCCCACGGTCGGCTTGCGGCCCTTGCGGCCCGGCGTCACCGGGACGACGACCACGGCGTCGCCGCTGGGGCCGCCCCGCTCGACGTCGGTGAGCCGGCCGGCGAGCTTGGCGCCGTCCGTCAGCGTGAGGGTGACCATGCGCCCGACGGCGCGCGTGAAGTGGCGCCGCTCGGTCAGCGGGCGGTAGACCCCGGGGCTCATCACGTCGAGCGTGTACTCGCCGACGATGACGTCGGCCGCGTCGAGCGCGTCGGAGACCGCACGGGTCGCCTCGGCCACGCGCTCGAGGTCGAGCTCGCCCTCGTCGTCCTCGGTCACGTCGATCACGACCTCGACCACCGAGCGGGCTCCCGACCTGCGCACGGTGACGTCCTCGAGGACGAGACCCCCGGCCACGACGGCGGGCTCCACGACGTGCCGGACCCGCTCTGCGTGCGCTGGCGCGACCATGTCAGCCTCCTGTCGGTCCAGCGGGTCGTCGGCGAGCGACGGTGCGACCCTGTGATGTTGTGGGTCCAGAGTAACGAGTCCGGGCGTGCCCGACGGCCGCGGCCCCGGGGCATGGCAGGATCACCGGCGATGAGCGCGGATCAGAACCCTCCCGGCCCGCGGGATCGCGGGCGCCCGAGGCGCGGGATCGTCCGCGCGCTGGCCGCCGCCGTGACGGTTCTCACGCTCGCGGCGTGCGGGCTGCGCGCGGAGACGCCCGCCCCCGTCGAGCCCAGCCCGGACGCGATCGAGCAGGTCAGGGCCCGCACCGTGGCCGACTCGCTCGCGCTCGCCGAGGCCGCCACGGCCGCCGCCCAGCTGCCCGACGGCGCCGTCGACCCGGTCGCGCCCGTGCTCGCCGACGTGACGTCGTTCTCCGGCCAGCACGCCGACCAGCTGGGCGGCGTCTACGTCTCGGGGCTGCCCACGCCGACGGGCTCCCCCACCACCGCGCCTCCCCCGGCGACGGCCACCGTGGGCGAGGTGCTCGCGCAGCTGGCGACGGCCGCGGCGACGGCGCGCGCCGACGCCGACGCCCTGACCGACGGACCGCTCGCCCGGCTCGTCGCGTCGGTCGCCACGTCCCGCGCCGAGCTGGCGACCCGGCTCGCGCACGCGACCGGCACCGAGGTGCCACCCGTACCGGACGCGACCGCGACCGCGACCGCGAGCCCCGCACCGACCCCGAGCGGGACGGCGCTCGTCGACGGGCTCACCGCCGACGAGCTCGGCGCGCTGGCCCTGGTCCACGACCAAGCCGGCTACGGGTTCGAGGTGGTCGCCGCGAAGCTGTCGGGCGACCAGCGCTCCACGGCCGCCGCGGCCGCCGCCGCCCACCGCTCCCGCAGCGAGGAGTGGGCCCAGGCCGCGGGCATCGACGGCTCCGCCCAGGACCCCCGCCGCGCGTCCTACACGCTGCCCGCCGGCCTGGACGACCCCGCGGTGGCCACGACGCTGGCGCGCACGCTCGAGACCGCGGTGGCCGACGCCTATGCCACCGCGGTCGCGCAGGCCGCGCCCGGCAGCCGGGCGCCCCTGCTCGACGGCCTGCGGGACGCGACCGACGCCGCGGCCGGCTGGGGCGCCACCCCGGTCCCGTTCCCGGGGCTCCCGGAGCGCGCGCAGCAGCCCACGGGCTGACCCGGACCCCGCACGACGACGTCCGAGGATCCGGTCGCTACTGATCTCCTTGCCGGACGTCCGCGGACGTGAGCGCCCTGGCGACCGAATGCTCGGACGCTACGGGGTTTCCCTGCCGGAGGTCCGAGGAGGTGGTCGCCGGGGCGGCCACCTCCTCGGACGTCGCGTGGCTGCTACGCGGTGAGGAGCCCGGTGACCAGCGCGGCCACGCGGTCCGCGGCCTCGGCCACGGGGACCTGCTCGGTGGTGCCGCCGACGCGCGGGCGGACCTCGACGACGCCCTCGGCGAGACCGCGGCCGACGACGACCACCAGCGGGACCCCGAGCAGCTCGGCGTCGGCGAACTTCACGCCGGGCGAGACCTTGCCCGCGCGGTCGTCGTAGAGCACCTCGACGCCGCGCGACGAGAGCTCCGTCGCGAGCGCGTCGGCCGCCTCGAAGACGGCCTGCTCCTTCCCGGTGGCCACCACGTGCACGTGCGCGGGGGCGACGTGCGCCGGCCAGGCCAGCCCGCGCTCGTCGTTGTTGGCCTCCGCGAGCGCGGCGAGGACGCGGGTCACGCCGATGCCGTACGAGCCCATGGTCACCACCTGCGCCTTGCCGTTCTGGTCCAGCACCGTCAGGCCGAGCGCCTGCGCGTACTTGCGACCGAGCGCGAAGATGTGGCCGATCTCGATGCCGCGCGCCAGCTCGAGCGGGCCCGAGCCGTCGGGGGCCGGGTCGCCCGCGCGGACCTCGGCGGCCTCGACGGTGCCGTCGGCGGTGAAGTCGCGGCCCGCCACCAGGTCGAAGACGTGCTTGCCGGGCTCGTTGGCGCCGGTGATCCAGCGCGTCCCGGCGACCACGCGCGGGTCGAGCAGGTACCGGACGGCCGTCCGCTCGGCGCCCTCGGCCACGGGCACGTTCGGGCCCAGGACGCCCGGGCCGAGGTAGCCGCGGACCAGCTCGGGGTGGGCCGCGAAGTCGGCGTCGCCGGCGGCCTCCACCTCGGCAGGCGAGACGGACGCCTCGAGGCGCTTGAGGTCGACCTCGCGGTCGCCCGGCAGCCCGACGACGAGCAGCTCGCGCTCGCCGTTCGGGTGCACCAGGGCGAGCACCACGTTCTTCAGCGTGTCCGCCGCCGCCCACGCCCGGTCCGGGCGCGCGAAGCGCTCGTTGGCGACCGCCACCAGGGTGTCGATGGTCGGGGTGTCCGGCGTGTCCTCGACGTGGGCCGCCGGGGCGTCGTCGTACGGCACGGCGTCGGGCACGACCGTGGTGACCGCCTCGACGTTCGCCGCGTACCCGCCGGGCGAGCGCACGAATGTGTCCTCCCCGATCGCCGTCGGCGTGAGGAACTCCTCGGAGCGCGAGCCGCCCATGGCGCCCGACGTCGCCGCGACGATGACGTACTCGAGCCCGAGGCGGTCGAAGATCCGCTGGTAGGCGTCGCGCTGGGCCTGGTAGGACGCCTCCAGGCCGGCGTCGTCGATGTCGAACGAGTAGGCGTCCTTCATGATGAACTCGCGGCCGCGGATGAGGCCGGCGCGCGGGCGGGCCTCGTCGCGGTACTTGGTCTGGATCTGGTACAGCGCCAGCGGCAGGTCCTTGTACGACGAGTACAGGTCCTTGACCAGGAGCGTGAACATCTCCTCGTGCGTCGGCGCGAGCAGGTAGTCGCCGCCCTTGCGGTCCTTGAGCCGGAAGATGTTCGGCCCGTACTCGGTCCAGCGGCCCGTCGCCTCGTACGGCTCCTTGGGCAGCAGCGCCGGGAAGTGCACCTCCTGCGCGCCGGCCGCGGCCATCTCCTCGCGGACCACCTGCTCGACCTTCGCCAGCACCCGCAGGCCGAGCGGCAGCCAGGTGTAGATGCCGGGGGCGGCGCGGCGGATGTAGCCGGCGCGCACGAGCAGCCGGTGGCTGGCGACCTCGGCGTCGACCGGGTCCTCGCGCAGGGTGCGGAAGAAGAGCTGGGAGAGGCGGATGAGCATGGACGGAGCCTAGTTGCCCGCGATCCATGGGCCGTACGGGAATCCGTGGGGTTGGATGGTGCTCGTGCCGGAGCTGCCCGAGGTCGAGGCGCTCGCGCAGTTCCTGCGCGGGCGCATGGTGGGTCACGCCGTGACCGAGGTGTCGGTCGGCGCGATCAGCGCGCTGAAGACCTTCCGTCCCGCGCCCGACGCCCTCGTGGGCGGCACCGTGGTGGACGCGCAGCGCCACGGCAAGTGGCTCGACGTCATGGTCGCGACACCCACCGGCGAGCCCCTGCACCTGGTGTGGCACCTCTCGCGCGCCGGCTGGGTGCGCTGGTCGGAGCAGCTGTCCACCAACCCCGTGCGGCCCGGCAAGTCCCCCCTCGCCCTGCGCGTGCGGCTCGACGACGGCTCCGGGTTCGACCTCACCGAGGCGGGCACCCGCAAGCGGCTCGCGGTCCACGTGGTCGAGGACCCGTCCGACGTGCCGCAGATCGCCACGCTCGGCGTCGAGCCGCTGTCCGACGAGTTCACCGAGGACCGCCTGGCCGAGCTGCTCGCGGCGCGCAACCAGCAGGTCAAGGGCCTCCTGCGGGACCAGGGCACCATCGCGGGCATCGGCAACGCCTACTCGGACGAGATCCTGCACACCGCCCGGATGAGCCCGTTCGCGATGACGCGGTCGTTCGACGCCGCGCGCACCCGGACCCTGTGGGAGGCGATCCGCGAGGTCCTCGCCGGCGCCGTCGAGTCGGCCTCGGGCAAGCCCGCCGCCGAGCTCAAGGACTCCAAGCGGCGCGGGATGAAGGTGCACGGCCGCACCGGGCAGCCGTGCCCGGGGTGGAACGACGTGCCGTGCGGGGACACGGTGCACGAGGTGTCGTTCGCCGACTCGTCGCTGCAGTACTGCCCGACGTGCCAGACGGGCGGCAAGCCCCTGGCGGACCGGCGGATGTCGCGGCTGCTCCGCTGAGGCGCCACGAGGCCGGCGCTGACGCTTCCCTGCGTCAGAACAGCACGGTCGCGTACGTGCCGACCTGCCGGAAGCCCACCGCGCGGTAGGACGCCAGCGCGCGGGCGTTGTAGTTGTTCACGTAGAGCGACACCAGCGGTGCCACCTCGCCGCGCGCGATCTGCACGACCGCGGCCATCCCGCTCTCCGAGAGCCGTTCGCCGCGGCGGTCCGGCGCCACCCAGACACCCTGGACCTGCGCCACTCCCCCGGCCACGGCACCGAGCTCGGCCTTGAACACGACGTCGCCGGGCGGCCGGCGGTCGCGCCGCCAGTCCTGCGGCGCCGGGCCGGTCGGGTCGATCCGGACGAACGACCGGCCCTGGGCGATCAGGCCGTGCACCCGCGTCTCGTACGGTCCGCCGGGACCGCTCACCGGCGAGTACCCGACCTCCTCGGTGAACATGCGGACGCACGCGGGCAGCACGACGTCGAACTCCTCGGGCCGCGACCGGCGGACCCGCGGGTCGGCGGGGACCAGCGGCGCGTGCTCGATGACCATCGACGGCTGGTCGTCGCGGACCTCACGGGCCGCCGGCCAGAAGTACCGCAGCCGCCCCCACAGGCCGAGCACGGCATCGGCGGGCCCGACGATCGACGAGCACCGCCGGCCCTGGCCGCGGGCCAGCCCGGCGAACGCGTCGAGCGCGCGGCTGACGACGCGCGGGTCGTCGACGGGGATGACGGGGACCATGTTGGCGCCGGCGAAGCAGATGCCGAGCAGCTCGTGGTCCTCCTCGTACCCCCAGAGCGCGCCGCCGGCCGCCCGCAGGGACGACCCGACGGCCTGCTCGAGCCGCGCGGTCGCCAGGACGGAACCCACGGCGTCCCGCGCGCAGACCGCCAGCGCGCTCGCGAGATCGACGTCTCCGAGCACGCGGCCTCCGGCCCGGCCGTCGAGCAGCGCAGCGGCGTCTTGCACCATGGGTAGATCCTGCACCACCGGGGCACAGTTCACCCGCGGTCCCGACACGTCGTTCGAGTGACTGCCGCCGCGTCGGGGGTCAGCCGACGGTGACCACCGGGGAGCCGTCGCCGGCCTCGACCGGGTCCATGCTCTCGGCGAGGCGCATGGCCTCCTCGATCAGGGTCTCCACGATGAGCGCCTCGGGGACGGTCTTGATGACCTGGCCCTTGACGAAGATCTGGCCCTTGCCGTTGCCGGACGCGACGCCGAGGTCGGCCTCGCGGGCCTCTCCGGGCCCGTTGACGACGCAGCCCATGACGGCCACGCGCAGCGGGACCTCCATGCCCTCGAGCCCGGCGGTGACGCGCTCGGCGAGCGAGTACACGTCGACCTGGGCGCGACCGCAGGAGGGGCAGGAGACGATCTCGAGCTTGCGCGGACGCAGGTTGAGCGACTGCAGGATCTGGATGCCGACCTTGACCTCCTCGACCGGCGGCGCGGACAGGGACACGCGGATGGTGTCGCCGATGCCCTTGCTCAGCAGCGCGCCGAACGCGGTGGCGGACTTGATCGTGCCCTGGAAGGCGGGGCCGGCCTCGGTCACGCCGAGGTGCAGCGGCCAGTCGCCCCGCTCGGAGAGCAGCTCGTAGGCGCGGACCATGATCACGGGGTCGTTGTGCTTCACCGAGATCTTGAAGTCGCGGAAGCCGTGCTCCTCGAATAGCGACGCCTCCCAGACGGCCGACTCGACGAGCGCCTCGGGCGTGGCCTTGCCGTACTTCGCCAGCAGCCGCGGGTCCAGGGAGCCGGCGTTGACGCCGATGCGGATCGACGTGCCGGCGTCGGTCGCGGCCTTGGCGATCTCCTTCACCTGGTCGTCGAACTTGCGGATGTTGCCCGGGTTCACGCGGACCGCGGCGCAGCCGGCGTCGATCGCGGCGAACACGTACTTGGGCTGGAAGTGGATGTCCGCGATCACCGGGATCTGCGACTTGTGCGCGATCGCGGGCAGCGCGTCGGCGTCGTCCTGGGTGGGCACGGCCACGCGCACGATGTCGCAGCCGGCCGCCGTCAGCTCCGCGATCTGCTGCAGCGTCGAGTTGATGTCGGTGGTCTGCGTGGTGCACATCGACTGCACGCTGACCGGTGCGTCGCCGCCGACCTCGATCTTGCCGACCTTGATCTTGCGGGTCTTGCGGCGCGGGGCCAGTACCAGGGGGGGTGCCTCCGGCATGCCGAGGCTGATCGGGATGCTCACCTCGCCATCATCGCACCCGGCAGCACGCGCGCCCGCCCGCAGGGGCCGGTGTGCACGAGATCACCCCAGGGCCCCCACCGATCAGATCTGCACCGGGTTGACGATGTCGGCGTAGACCAGCAGCACGCCCACGGCACCCAGCACCAGGAACACCGAGTACGCGAGCGGGACCAGCTTGGCGGAGTCGAACGGCCCGGGCCGCGGCAGGCCCCGCAGGCGGGCGACCTGGCGCCGGGCACCCTCCCACAGGGCAGCGGCGACGTGCCCGCCGTCGAGCGGCGGCAGCGGGATGAGGTTGAAGACGAACAGCGCGATGTTCAGGGCGGCGAGCATCTGCAGCAGCGAGGCCGCCTTGATCTGCCAGTCGAGGCCGTCGGTCGACGCGATCTCGCCGGCGAAGCGCCCGATGCCGACGATCCCGACGATGCTGTTCTGGTCGCGCGGCGTGTTGTTCACCTCGGACCGGACCAGGTCGCCCACGCGCGCCGGGAGCGTCGCGACGACCGTCATGGTCTGCCACGTCGTGCTCGCCACGACCCCGGGCACCGAGAGCACCGGCTGGCGGACCATCTCCTGCGACGGGGAGACGCCGAGGAAGCCGACCGACGTCGTGGTCGGCTTGCCGGCGTCGTCGAGGACGGGCTCGCCGGCCTCGTCGTAGACGGGCCGGTCGGCGACGACCGGGGTGACCGTGAGGTCGAGGGTGGCCCCGTCGCGCTCCACGACGACCGGCACCGGCTCGGCGCTCGACGCGCGGATCAGCGTCGAGAGCTGCTCCCACGAGGTGATCTCGGTGCCGTCGTAGGACACGACCGTGTCGCCCGGCTGGATGCCCGCGGCGGCGGCCGGGGCGACGACGTCGGACGCGGTGCACTCCCGCGACGCGGGCGCGTCCGCGGGGATGACGCACTGCGAGACGCCCGAGACGTGCGGCGTCAGGGTGGGCATCCCGAAGCCGACCAGCACGATCCCCATGAGCACGAACGCGATGAGCAGGTTCATCACCGGGCCGCCGAGCATGACGACCAGCTTCTTGGGCGTCGAGAGGTGGTAGAAGGCGCGGGCGTCCTCGCCGGGCCGGATCTCCTCGGCGCTGGCCTGCCGGGCGTCGCGCGCGAGCCGGCCGAGCCAGGTGCGCGCCGGGGGGTTGCCCACCGCGGCGTCGGGCGGGTACATGCCCACCAGCCGCACGTAGCCGCCGAGCGGGATCGCCTTGAGGCCGTACTCGGTCTCTCCCTTGGTGCGCGACCAGAGCGTGGGACCGAAGCCGACCATGTAGTGGCTCACGCGCACGCCGAACCGCTTGGCGGGCACCATGTGCCCCACCTCGTGCAGCCCGATGGACAGCAGCAGCACCACCAGCACGATCAGTACAGCGCCCAGGTACTCCATCGACCCCTCCGTCACCAGCCCGCACCCACGCGCGAGAGCGGGGTCTCGGTCGACCCGCGCGACCCCATCTTCCCCCGGCTCGCTGAGAACCTCCTGACAGCGTGCCCAGGTCACCCGATCGGCGCGTCGCGTCCGTCCCGGACCGTTCGTCGGATTCCGTCGCGCGGATGCTTTCGGAACCACGAGATCCGCATTAGCGTCCCCTCATGACCACCGTTTCCGCCCCCACCTCTCCCCTCGAGCAGCGCCGCGTCCTGCGCACGGCGATCCCGGGGCCGCGCTCGGTCGCCCTCGGGGCCCGCCGTCGCGCGGCCGTCGCGGCCGGCGTGTCGTCGACGCTGCCCGTCTACGTGGCGCGCGCGGCCGGTGCAGTGATCGAGGACGTCGACGGCAACGTGCTGGTGGACCTGGGCTCGGGCATCGCCGTGACCTCGGTGGGCGCCAGCGCGCCCGAGGTCGCCGCGGCGGTGGCCGCCCAGGCGGCGGACTTCACGCACACGTGCTTCATGATCAGCCCCTACGAGGAGTACGTCGCGGTGTGCGAGGGCCTGGCCCGCGTGACCCCGGGCGACCACGAGAAGCGGTCGGTGCTGGTGAACTCCGGCGCCGAGGCCGTCGAGAACGCCGTGAAGATCGCCCGCCGCGCCACCGGGCGCGAGGCCGTGCTGGTGCTCGACCACGCGTACCACGGGCGCACCAACCTGACGATGGCCATGACCGCACGGGCCATGCCGTACAAGACCGGGTTCGGCCCCTTCGCCGGCGAGGTGTACCGGGTGCCGGCGTCCTACCCGCTGCGCGATCCCGAGGGGATGACCGGCGAGCAGGCGGCGCGGCGCGCGATCGACGTCGCCGAGCGGCAGGTGGGCGCCGACCAGGTGGCCGCGCTGGTGGTCGAGCCGATCCTGGGCGAGGGCGGCTTCGTGGTGCCCGCGCCCGGGTTCCTGCCGACCCTCGCCGCGTGGGCGGCCGAGAAGGGCATCGTCTTCGTCGCCGACGAGGTGCAGACCGGGTTCGCGCGCACCGGGACGATGTTCGCCTGCGAGGACGAGGGGGTCGTGCCGGACCTGGTCGCGCTGGCCAAGGGCATCGCCGGCGGCCTCCCCCTGGGCGCCGTCACCGGCCGCGCCGAGCTGCTGGACGCCGTGCACGCGGGCGGGCTCGGCGGCACGTTCGGCGGCAACCCGATCGCGTGCGCGGCCGCGCTGGCGTCGCTGGAGATCTACGAGCGCGACGACCTGGCCGGGGCCGCCCGGGCGATCGAGGCCGCGGTGGTCCCCCGGCTCCGGGCGCTCCAGCAGGACGTGCCCGCGCTCGCCGACGTGCGCGGGCGCGGCGCGATGCTGGCCGTCGAGCTCGTGGTGCCCGGCACGCTCGAGCCCGACAAGGCCGCGGCGCAGAAGGTCGCCGCCGCCTGCGCGGCGCAGGGCGTGCTCGTGCTCACCTGCGGCACCTGGGGCAACGTCCTGCGGCTGCTGCCGCCGCTGGTCATCGGCCTCGACCTGCTGGACGAGGCGCTCACCGTCCTGGAGGACGCGCTCCGCGCCCTCTAGGCGAAGGGCGTGCGCTCCTCGAGGCCCCACGGCGAGCCGTAGCCCTCGGGCGTCGGCGCGGCCAGGAGCTCGAGGAACGGGACGGCGTCGAACGCCTCCGGCCCCAGCACGCCCGTGCCGCTCCACGTGCCCGCGGCCAGGAGCTCGAGCGCGACCACGGGGTTCACGGCGGTCTGCCAGACGACGCACTGCGCGCCGTACTCGGCCATCGACCATGCGTTGTCGACGAGGTGGTGCAGGTAGACCTCGCGGGGCGCGCCGTCCTTGCCCGTGCCGGTGACCAGCAGGCCCGCGCACGTCGACCCGGTCATGCGGGGGCCGATGGTCGCGGGGTCGGGCAGCGCGGCCGCGACGACGTCGCGCGGGCTCACGGGCACCCCCCGGACAGTCACGGGCTCGGTCCGGTCCAGCCCGAGCCGGTGCAGCGTCTGCAGGACGCCGATGAACTCCTCGCCGAGGCCGTACTTGAACGTCACCTTGCGGGCGTCCACCCAGCGGGGCATGAGGAGCACCTCCTCGTGCTCCACGTGCACGCACTCGACGTCGCCGATCGGGTCCGGGAACCGGAACACCTCGGGCTCGTGGAAGGGCGCGACGGTGAACCAGCCGTCCTCCAGCCCCGCGCCCGCCTCGGCCCGGTCGGCCGACCAGATCACCGGCGGGTTGAGGCACTCCTCGATCGTGGTCCAGATGGAGAACGAGGGCGCGAAGATCGGCTCCCCGTCGTCGCCGCGCACCTCCAGGTTGGCGCCGTCGCGGACACCCAGCTCGTCGATCGCCGAGAACAGGTGGTCCGCGGCGTACCGCGCGAACACGTCGGACAGCCCGGGCTCGACCCCGATGCCGACCAGCGCGAGCTGCCCGTCGGCCTCCCACGCCGAGGCCTGCGCGAACTGCTCGTCCCCCAGCTTCACGCCCGGCAGCTCGTACGGGCGCTCCGGGTGCGCGTGCGACAGGGACATCGCCATGTCGAGGTAGTGGGCACCCGCCGCGCGCACGCCCTCGAAGATCGGCAGCACGAACCGCGGGTCGACCGCGTTGAGCACGTGCGTCGCCCCGTGCTCGCGGACGAGCGCCTCGACCGCGGCCGCGCTGGACGCGTCGACCACCGCGGCGACGAACCGTCCGCCCACCACGTCGTGCGTGCTCGCCGCCTCGACCGTGCGCTGCGACCGCCCGAGGTCGACGTCGGCCACCACGAGCGTGTCGAAGAACCGCCGGCGTGCCGCGATCCGGGCGACCGCGTCGCCCACCCCACCACTGCCGACCACCAGGATCCGCACGAGCCCCGCCTCCGACCTGTCGTTCACCGTGCGCGGAGCCGCTTGCTCCGCGCGTAGCCGAGCACCTGGACCAGGACGACGATCACCAGGGCCAGGACGAACATGAACGAGCTGATCACGTTGGCCTGCGGCGGGATCCCGCGGGTCGCGCTCACGTACACGAACTTGGGGAAGGTCGTGTACGAGCCCGACGTGAAGTTGGTGACGATGAAGTCGTCGAAGCTCAGGCTGAACGCCAGCAGCGCCGCCGCCGCGATGCCCGGGATCAGGAGCGGGAACGTCACGCGCCAGAACGCCTGCCACGGCGACGCGTACAGGTCCGCCGCGGCCTCCTCGAGCGCGGGGTCCAGGCTGGACACCCGCGCCTTCACGGTGACGACCACGAAGCTGATGCAGAACATCACGTGCGCCGTGACCACGGTGCCGAACCCGAGCGGCAGGCGCACCGACAGGAACTGCGCGAGCAGCGCGGCGCCGAGCACCACCTCGGGCGTCGACATCGGCAGGAAGATCAGCAGGTTGGTCAGCGCGCGCCCGCGGAACCGGAACCGCACCAGCGCGATCGCCATGAGCGTGCCCAGGGCCGTCGCCACCAGGGTCGAGACGAGCCCGACCTGGAGCGAGTTGGCGAACGCCTCGCACACCTGCGGCGCGCCGCAGGGGTTCTGCCAGTTGTCCAGCGTGAACCCGCGCCAGACGAGGTTGGTCTTGGCGGCGTCGTTGAACGAGAACGCGACGGTGTACGCCACCGGCACGAGCAGGTAGACGAACGCGAGCGCGGCGAACACCGGGATGATCAGGTCGCCGAGCCGCCGGCGCGGGCGGCGCGCCGCCGGGGCCTGCGCGCTCCGCGCGGTGGTCGAGACGGGCTCGAGGACGGCCGTCACAGCAGGTCCTCCGTCCCGGCCCGGCGGATGTACGCGCCCACCAGCAGCAGGATCGCCACCATGAGCACCACGGACAGCGAGGCCGCCGTCGGGTAGTCGAGCACCTTGAAGAACCGGGCGTCGATGACCTGGCCGACCATCGTCGTGTTCGTGTTGTTGCCGAGCAGCGAGGCGTTGACGTAGTCGCCCGCCGCGGGGATGAAGGTCAGCAGCGTGCCGGCCACGACGCCCGGCATCGACAGCGGCCACGTGACCGTGCGGAACGTGGTGGTGGGCGACGCGTACAGGTCCGCGCCCGCCTCGAGCAGCCGCGAGTCCAGCCGCTCGAGGGCGGCGAAGATCGGCAGCACCATGAACGGCAGGAAGTTGTAGGTCAGGCCGCAGACGACGGCGAACGGGGTCGCCGTCAGGCGCGCGTCCGCCGGCAGCAGGTGCAGCCAGTGCAGGGCCGTGACCACCAGGGCGTCGTCGGCCAGGATCTGCTTCCACGCGATCGTCCGCAGGATGAAGCTGGTGAAGAACGGGGCGACGACGAGCACGAGCAGCAGGCCCTGCAGCAGCTTGCGCCCGCGGGCCCGGACCGCGATGGCGTACGCCATGGGATAGCCGATCGCCAGCGCGGCGCCGGTGGCCAGCAGCGCGAACCAGAACGAGCGGACGATCGTCGGCCAGAACTGCGCGATCGCGTCGACGTAGTTCTGCCAGTGGAACGCCGGCTGGTACTGGCCGACGTCGCCGCCGGGCACGGGCACATACAGGGACGTCGCCAGCAGCGCGCCGACCGGCACCACGAAGAAGAGGATCAGGTAGAGCAGGCCCGGTCCCAGCAGGACGAGGTGGGCCCGCTGCGCGGTGCGGCGGGGCGGCGGGGCGTCCGGCCCGCTCGCGACGCTGTCCCCCAGGGCGGCCGCGATGCTCACGGCTCGTCGTCCAGGTCGACCGTGCCCTCGTCGCGCGCCTGCGCGCCGTCCAGCCCGAACGTGAAGTCGACCGGCCAGGCCAGCTGCACGGCCGACCCCACCGCGACCGTGGCGCCGCCCAGCAGGTTCTGCGCGAAGACGCCGAAGGTGCCCAGCCCGGCCACCTCGACCTGGTACTGCGTGCTGACGCCCATGAACGACACGTCGGTGACGACCCCGGGCCCCAGCACGTTCTCCGCGGCGGCGGGCTCCTGGTCGCCCACGAGCAGCCGCATCTTCTCCGGGCGGGCGCCGACGAGCACCGCACCCTCGGTCCGCACGGCGCGCGCCTCCGGGACGAGCACGCGCGTGCCCCGGACGTCCACCCCGAGCAGGCCGCGCTTCGCCAGGCGCTCGGTCACGGTGCCCGACACGAGGTTGGACTGCCCGAGGAAGTTGGCCACGAAGGCCGTGCGCGGCAGCTCGTACAGGTCCGCCGGCGAGCCCATCTGCTCGATCCGGCCGCGGTTCATCACGGCGACCGTGTCGGCCATCGTCATGGCCTCCTCCTGGTCGTGCGTGACGTGCACGAACGTGAGGCCGACCTCCGTCTGGATGCGCTTGAGCTCGAGCTGCATCTGGCGCCGGAGCTTGAGGTCGAGCGCACCGAGCGGCTCGTCCAGCAGCAGCAGCGCGGGCCGGTTCACCAGCGCGCGCGCCAGGGCGACCCGCTGCTGCTGACCGCCCGAGAGCTGCGCGGGCTTGCGGTCCGCGAGGTGACCCAGCTCGACCAGGTCGAGCCCCTCGGCCACGCGCCGCGCGACGTCGCTCGCGCGCGACCGCTTCAGGCCGAACGCGACGTTCTCCCCGACGGTGAGGTGCGGGAACAGCGCGTAGCTCTGGAACACGGTGTTGACCGGCCGCTGGTGCGCCCGGGTGCCGGTCACGTCGCGGCCGCCGATCGAGAGCGTGCCGGCGGTCGGCTGCTCGAGGCCGGCCACCATCCGCAGCGTGGTCGTCTTGCCGCAGCCGGACGGCCCGAGCAGGGCGAAGAACGACCCCGACGGCACGGTGAGCGTGAGGTCGTCCACCGCGACGAACGGGCCGAACGCCTTGGTCACGCCCTCGATCTCGAGCGCGGCACCCCCGGGTCCCGTGGCGTCCGCCACGGGGAGGCTCGCCGTGCTCGTCATGCGCCGATCACGGTGAGGAACTCGCCGTTGTAGCGCTCCTCCTCGTCGGGCGTCAGCGTGCGGAACACGCTGACCTTCGCCAGGATCTCGTCGGTCGGGAAGATGTACGGGTTCTCCGCGAGGTCCGGGTCGATCTTCTCCATCTCCTCCTTGGCGCCCTCGACCGGGGTGATGTAGTTGACCCACGCCGCCACCTGCGCCGCGACCGCCGGGTCGTAGTAGTAGTTCATGAGGTCCTCGGCGTTGGACAGGTGGGGCGAGCCCACCGGCACCATGAGGTTGTCGCTCCAGAGCGTGCCGCCCGCGTCGGGGATGGCGAACTCGAACTTGTCGTCCGCCTCGTAGTTGAGCGACGTGATGTCGCCCGACCACCCGATGACCGCGATCGCGTCGCCCGACGCCAGGTCCTGCGTGTAGGCGTTGCCCCGCACCTGCCGGATGTGCCCGGACTCGATCTTCTCCTTGAGGATGTCGAGCGCGCCGTAGAAGTCGTTGTCGCTCCAGTCGCCCGCGGGGTCGATGCCCTGGTCGAGCATGATCAGGCCCATCGTGTCGCGCATCTCCGAGAGCACCTCCACGCGGCCGGCCAGCTCGGGCGCCCAGAGGTCGCTCAGCGTGTGCAGCCCGTTCGGCACCTTCTCCTTGTCCCAGGCCAGGCCCGCGAACCCGGACTGCCAGGTCAGGGAGTGCGTGCGGCCCGGGTCGAAGTCGACGTTCGCCAGGTTGGGCAGGATGTTGGCGGCGTTGGGGATCCGGGCCTTGTCCAGCTCCTGGGTGTAGCCCAGGCGGATCATCCGCGCGGCCATCCAGTCGGTGAGCGTGACGATGTCGTAGCCGATGTCCTGGCCGTTCTTCAGCTGGCCCGACACCTTGCCGTAGAACGCGTCGTTGTCGTCGATGTCCTCGGCGTACGTGACCTTGAGGCCCGACTGCTTCTCGAACGCGACCAGCGACGGGTACGAGGTGCCGTCGTCGTCCTGGTCGAGGTACTGGGTCCAGTTGGCCCAGCGGACGATCTTGTCATCGCCCGACACGTCCTTGGCGGTCTGCGCGGTGGCGGACGGCGATCCCGTGCCGCACGCCGCGAGCAGGGCGCCGGCGCCGGCCGTGCCGAGGGCGCCGATCAGGAACGAGCGCCGCGACAGCTGTGCCCGTTGCGCCTGCGCGACGAGCGCGCGGACGCGCGGGTCGGCGGGGGCGGGGCGGCGGAGGTTGCTCATCAGGCTCCTAGGGTGCCGGAGGGTGCCGCCGAGCACGGCGGGTCGCTGGATCTTCGCAAACAGACAGCCGTCCAGCAAGGAATCCGTCGCGCAAGCACCCGTCCGCAACGAAAATGTTGCACGGATGGAACATGCGGGGCCTGTATCCGTCGACTTAAGCGTCGAATGCCGACATCACGTGCTTGATCCGCGTGTAGTCCTCGAAGCCGTACATGGACAGGTCCTTGCCGTACCCGGAGTGCTTGAAGCCGCCGTGCGGCATCTCGGCGACGAACGGGATGTGGGTGTTGATCCAGACCACGCCGAAGTCGAGCGCCCGCGACACGCGCAGCGCCCGGCCGTGGTTCTGCGTCCACACCGAGCTCGACAGCCCGTAGCGCACGCCGTTGGCCAGCGTGATCGCCTCGTCCTCGTCGGTGAACGTCTGCACGGTGATGACCGGCCCGAAGATCTCGTCCTGCACCGCCTCGTCGTCCTGGCGCAGGCCGTCGACCACGGTCGCCTCGACGAAGTAGCCGGCGTCGCCCACGCGGTGGCCGCCCGCGACGATGGACGCGTGGTCGGGCAGGCGGTCGAGGAAGCCGGTCACCCGGTCCAGCTGGACGGCGTTGTTCACCGGCCCGAAGGCCACGTCCGGGTCGTCGGGCTTGCCGGTGCGCTGGCCCTTGGCCGCCTCGGCGAGCGCCGCGACGAAGTCGGCGTGGACCGAGGCGTGCACCAGCACCCGCGTGGCGGCCGTGCAGTCCTGACCGGCGTTGTAGTAGCCGGCGCCGGCGATGCCCTCCGCGGCCGCGGCGAGGTCCGCGTCGGCGAAGACGATCACGGGCGCCTTGCCGCCGAGCTCGAGGTGCACGCGCTTGACGTTGGCCGCGGCGGCCTCGGCGACCTGCGAGCCGGCGCGCACCGAGCCGGTGATGGCGACCATGTCCGGGCGCTGGTGGGAGACGAGCGCCCGACCCGTGTCGCGGTCGCCGCAGATGACGTTGAGCACGCCCGGGGGCAGCACCTCGGCCGCGACCTGCCCCAGCAGGAGCGTCGAGGCCGGCGTCGTGTCGGACGGCTTGAGCACGATCGTGTTCCCGGCCGCGAGCGCCGGCGCGATCTTCCAGATCGCCATCATGAGCGGGTAGTTCCACGGCGTGACCTGGCCGACCACGCCGACCGGCTCGCGTCGCACCCAGGACGTGTGCCCCGCCATGTACTCCCCCGCGCTGAGCCCGTCGAGCACGCGCGCGGCCCCGGCGAAGAACCGCAGCTGGTCGACGCACGGCGGCACCTCGTCCGTGGCGGTCAGGTGCAGCGGCTTGCCCGTGTTGCGGGACTCGACGGCCACGAACTCCTCGGCGCGCGCCTCGACGGCGTCGGCCAGCCGGAGCAGGGCCAGCTGGCGCTCGGCCGGCGTCGTGCGGCCCCACGTCGTGAACGCCGCCGAGGCCGCGCCGTAGGCGGCGTCGACGTCCGCGGCGCCGGACAGGGGTGCCCGGGCGTACTCCAGACCGGTCGACGGGTCGATGACCGCGGTCGTGCGGCCGTCCGCAGCGGCGCGCTGCTCGCCGCCGATCACGTTCCGCAGCTCGAGCATCTGGTCGGTGGCCTGGCTCACGGGGATCTCCTCACAGTCGGTGGGCGGCACGCTACGCCGGTCGGGCCGCTTGCGGGAGGCCAGGAGGCGGCATTCGGCTGATCGGAGGGTGCTCAACGCCGAAATCAGAAGTTCACACGGCCTGTCACGACGGATTCCTTGCATTGCGACGCGTTGCCGACCACCATCGGGCGGGTGGGCACACGCAGACCAGCACCGGGGCACCCGGCACTCGACGACGTCTCCAAGGCCATCGTCGAACAGCTCCAGGAGGACGGGCGGCGCCCGTACGCGGCCATCGGGAAGGCGATCGGGCTCTCCGAGGCCGCCGTCCGCCAGCGCGTGCAGCGCCTGACCGACTCGGGCGTGATGCAGATCGTCGCGGTCACCGACCCCCTGCAGGTCGGGTTCACGCGGCAGGCGATGATCGGCCTGAAGTGCGAGGGCGACCTGTCCCTGGTGGCGGACGCCCTGGCTGCGCTGCCCGAGGTCGACTACGTCGTGGTCACCGCCGGCGGCTTCGACCTGCTGTGCGAGGTGGTGTGCGAGGACGACGACCACCTGCTCGAGGTCCTCAACCAGAAGATCCGCACGCTGCCCGGCGTGCGGACCACCGAGACGTTCGTCTACCTGCGGCTGCGCAAGCAGCTCTACAACTGGGGGACCAGATGAGCACCACACCCCGTGGCACCGACCGTTCCGAGGCCGCCCAGGCGCACCTCTGGGGCCACTTCACGCGGCAGAGCGCCTGGGACCACGGCGTCCCGACGATCGTGCGCGGCGAGGGGCACCACATCTGGGACGACCAGGGCCGCAAGTACATCGACGGCCTCTCGGGCCTGTTCGTCGTGCAGGCCGGGCACGGCCGGACCGAGCTGGCCGAGGCGGCCCGTGCCCAGGCGGAGCAGCTCGCGTTCTTCCCGCTCTGGTCGTACGCGCACCCGCAGGCCATCGACCTCGCGGAGCGCCTGGCCGCCTACGCCCCCGGCGACCTGAACCACGTCTTCTTCACCACGGGCGGCGGCGAGGCCGTCGAGACCGCCTGGAAGCTGGCGAAGAACTACTTCAAGCTCACCGGCAAGCCCAACAAGTACAAGGTGATCTCGCGCTCGATCGCGTACCACGGCACCACGCACGGCGCGCTGTCGATCACCGGGCTGCCCACGCTCAAGGTCCCGTTCGAGCCGCTGGTGCCGGGCGCCCACAAGGTGCCCAACACCAACGAGTACCGCGCGCCCGAGCACCTGCGCGACGACCCCAAGGCGTTCGGCCGGTGGGCCGCGGACCGCATCGGCGAGGCCATCGAGATGGAGGGTCCCGACTCCGTCGCGGCCGTGTTCCTCGAGCCCGTGCAGAACGCGGGCGGCTGCTTCCCGCCGCCCCCCGGCTACTTCGAGCGCGTGCGCGAGATCTGCGACCAGTACGACGTGCTCCTGGTCTCCGACGAGGTCATCTGCGCGTTCGGCCGCATCGGGTCGATGTTCGCGTGCGACGACTTCGGCTACGTGCCGGACATGATCACCTGCGCCAAGGGCATGACGTCCGGGTACTCCCCCATCGGCGCGCTCATCGCCTCGGACCGGATCTACGAGCCGTTCCGGACCGGCTCCGCGTCCTTCGCGCACGGCTACACGTTCGGCGGCCACCCCGTGTCCGCCGCGGTGGCCAACGCCAACCTCGACCTGTTCGAGCGCGAGGGCCTCAACGCTCACGTCAAGGAGTCCGCGCCCGCCTTCCGGCGCACGCTCGAGGGCCTGCTCGACCTCCCGATCGTCGGCGACGTGCGCGGCGAGGGCTTCTTCTACGGGATCGAGCTGGTCAAGGACAAGGCCACGCGCGAGACGTTCGACGACGACGAGAGCGAGCGCCTGCTGCGCGGCTTCCTGTCCGGAGCGCTCTACGACGCCGGGCTGTACTGCCGCGCCGACGACCGCGGCGACCCCGTCATCCAGCTCGCGCCGCCGCTCACGTGCGGGCAGGCCGAGTTCGACGAGATCGCGGGCATCCTGCGCGGCGTGCTGACCGAGGCGTGGGCGCGCCTGTGACCCCTGCCCGGCCCGCGTCCCTCTGGTTCGACCAGCTGCCGGACCGCGTCCCGCTCGACCCGCTCGACGGGGACGCGCAGGCGGACGTGGTCGTCGTCGGCGCCGGGCTGACCGGCCTGTGGACCGCGTACTACCTGCTCGAGGCCGACCCGTCGCTCGACGTGCTGGTGGTCGAGGCCGAGGTCGCGGGGTTCGGCGCGAGCGGCCGCAACGGCGGCTGGTGCTCGGCTCTGCTGCCCGTGTCGGGCGACCAGCTGGCCCGCACGCACGGGCACGACGCCGCCGCGGCGATGCGCGCCGCGATGCGCGACACCGTGGTCGAGGTGGGCGGCGTGGCGGCCGCCGAGCAGATCGACTGCGGCTTCGCGTTCGGGGGCACGGTGACGCTCGCGCGCAACGCCCCGCAGCTCGAGCGCGTCGCGCTGGACGTGGCGACGGACGCGCGCTGGGGCGACGAGTCCCACCTGCTCGACGCGCCCGGGGTCGCGGAGCACGTCCGCGCCGCGGGTGTCGTGGGTGGGTCGTACACGCCCGACTGCGCCCGCATCCAGCCGGCCCGGCTGGTCCGCGGGCTGCTCGACGTGGTGCTCGCCCGCGGCGCCCGCGTGGTCGAGGGCACCCGGGCGCTGCGCCTGTCGCCCCGCGCGGTGGTGACCGACCACGGGATCGTGCGCGCGCGGTGGGTGGTCCGCGCCACCGAGGCCTGGAGCGCGCACCTGCCCGGCTCGCGCCGCGACGTGGCCCCCGTGTACTCGCACATGATCGCCACCGAGCCGTTGCCGCCCGAGGTCTGGGCCGAGATCGGGCTGGCCCGCGCGCAGACGTTCACCGACGCGCGGCACCTGATCGTCTACGGCCAGCGGACCACCGACGACCGGCTGGCGTTCGGGGGCCGCGGAGCGCCGTACCACCTGGGCTCGTCGATCCTGCCCGCGTACGACCGGGTGGGGTCGACCGCGGCGCACCTGGAGCGCGAGCTGGTCGACCTCTTCCCCGTGCTGGAGCGCGCCGAGATCACCCACCACTGGGGCGGCCCGCTGGGCGTGCACCGCGACTGGCAGCCGTCCGTGGGGCTCGACCCCGAGACGGGGATCGGCTGGGCGGGCGGGTACGTGGGCGACGGCGTGGCGCTGACCAACCTGGCAGGCCGCACGCTGGCGGACCTGGTCACGGGCGCGGACAGCCCTCTCGTGCGGCTGCCGTGGGTGGACCACGTGTCCCCCGCGTGGGAGCCCGAGCCCCTGCGCTGGGCCGGCATCACGGCCACCCGGCGCGCGAGCGTGTGGGCGGACCGCACAGAGAACCGGACCGGCCGGTCGAGCCGGGTGAGCGGTCTGCTGAGCCACGTCCTGGGTCACTAGACCCGGGCGAGCACCTCCTGCGCGCGGGCGCGGGCCCAGACCTCGGCGGCCAGCACGGCGTCGTGCGTCAGCGCGTCCGGAGCGGTGCCCTCGTGCTCACCGAGCACGCGCTCCACGGTGCTCACGATGTCGAGGAAGCCGATCCGGCCCGTCAGGAACGCCTCGACGCACTCCTCGTTGGCCGCGTTGTAGACCGCGGGGTGCGTCGCCGACGCGGCGACCGCCTCGCGCGCCAGCCGGACCGCCCCGAAGACCTCCTCGTCCAGCGGCTCGAACGTCCACGCCGTCGCCCGCGTCCAGTCGCACGACGGCGCGACGTCGGGCACCCGCTCGGGCCACGACAGGCCGAGCGCGATGGGCAGCCGCATGTCGGGCGGCGACGCCTGCGCGAGGGTCGACCCGTCGACGAACTCGACCATCGAGTGCACGACGGACTGCGGGTGCACGACGACCGCGATGTCCTCGACCGGGACGTCGAACAGCAGGTGCGCCTCGATCAGCTCGAGGCCCTTGTTCATCAGAGTCGAGGAGTTGATGGTCACCACCGGGCCCATCGACCAGGTCGGGTGCGCGAGCGCCTGCTGCGGGGTCACGGCCTTGACGTCGTCGTGGGTCCACCCGCGGAACGGGCCGCCGGACGCCGTGAGGACCAGCCGACGGACCTCGGCGTGCGTGCCGCCGCGGAGCGCCTGCGCGATGGCCGAGTGCTCGGAGTCCACAGGCACGATCTGATCGGGCCGCTGCCGCGCCGCGTGCACGAGCCGCCCACCGACGACCAGCGACTCCTTGTTGGCCAGCGCCAGCGTGCTGCCCGCCCCGAGCGCCGCGAGCGTCGGACCCAGGCCCACCGAGCCCGTCACGCCGTTGAGCACCACGTCGGCGCCGCGCGCCGCCAGCTCGGTCGAGGCGCGGGGGCCGACGAGCACCTCGACGCCGCCGCCGAGCGCCTCGCGCAGCGGGCCCTCCGCCCGAGGATCCGCGACGGCCACCGTCGAGACCCCCAGGTCGCGGGCCTGCCGGACCAGCAGGTCGAGGTCCCTGCCGCCCGCGCTCAGGCCCGTGACGGTGAACCGGTCGGGGTTGCGGGTGATGACGTCGACGGCCTGGGTGCCGATCGAGCCGGTGGACCCGAGGAGGACGACGCTGCGCTGTGTCACGCTCCCCATCTTCGTGCATCGCCCGTGGCAGGATCGCCGCATGCCCGCTCCGACGACCCCCCAGGGCTCCTCGACCCGCCTGCTCGTGCTCGGCTGCGTGCGGATCTTCCAACCGGTGCACGGCTACTTCCTGCGGCGCGAGCTGGTCAGCTGGGAGGTCGACCGCTGGGCCCACGTGCACCCGGGATCGATCTACAACGCGCTGAAGTCCCTGGCCCGGGCCGGCCTGCTCGAGGAGGTCGGCGTGGTGGCGGACGGCCCCCGCCCGCCCCGGACGACGTACCGGCTCACCGCGGCCGGCGAGGACGAGTTCCTCTCCCTGGTGCGCACCGGCCTGCTGACCACCGACGACCCGACGCTCTTCCTCACCGCCGTCAACATGGCGTTCGCCCTCCCCCGGGACGAGGTGGTCCGGGCCGTCGAGACCCGGGTCCGCCTGCTCGAGGACCTCGTGGCCGAGCTGGCCACGCAGATCGAGGAGATCCTCGAGGCCAAGGACACGCCCGACACGGCCAGCGAGGTGCCGCGGCTGATCACGGCCCGGACCCGCGGAGAGCTCGAGTGGGCGCACGGTTACCTCGACCGGGTCCGCGCCGGTGCGTACGCGTTCCAGGGAGAGCCGCCGCTGTGGACGCCGACCCCCGAGCAGGTCGAGATCGCCCGTGTCGCGGGCGTCGGACCGGGGGTGGTCGTCGCGATGGAATCGGCAGACACGTAATAGTCAAGGTTGACGAGTAATAGATCATCTTGAATACTGGGGTCTCCACCCGAAGGAGACCCCGCATGATCCATGCCCGCGGCCTGGCCCGCACCTACAAGACCCGTCGTGGGGACGTCGACGCCGTGCGCGGCGTGGACCTCGACGTCGACGCCGGCGAGATCGTCGGCTTCCTCGGCCCCAACGGCGCCGGCAAGACGACCACCCTGCGCATGCTCACCACGCTGCTGCGCCCGACGCGCGGCGAGGCGACCGTCGCCGGCGCCGACCTGCGCCGCGACCCCGGCACCGTCCGCCGCCGCATCGGCTACGTCGCGCAGTCCGGCTCCACGTCGGGCGAGGCCCGCGCCGGCGAGGAGGTCATCGACCACGCGCTGCTCTACGGCGTCGAGCGCACGGCGGCGGCCGCCCGCGGCCGGGAGCTGTTCGACCAGCTCGAGCTCGACGGACTCTGGGACCGCAAGTGCTCGTCGCTCTCGGGCGGCCAGCGCCGCCGGCTCGACATCGCCATGGGGCTGATCCACACCCCGCGGCTCGTGTTCCTCGACGAGCCGACCACGGGCCTGGACCCGCAGGCCCGCGCGAACCTCTGGACCCACGTGCGCGGCCTGCGCGACGAGCGCGGCAGCACGGTGTTCCTCACCACCCACTACCTCGACGAGGCCGACGCCCTGTGCGACCGCATCCTCGTCATCGACCACGGCACGATCGTGGCCCAGGGCTCCCCCGAGGAGCTCAAGCAGAGCGTGAGCGGCGACGCGGTCCTGCTCAGCGCGTCGCAGCCCGCCGACGTCGCCCGCATCGCCGCCGTCGCCGCCCAGCTGCCCGGCGCGGACACGCCGACCGTCGACGGCTCGCTCGTCGAGGTCCGGGTGCCGCAGGGCCGCACCCTGCTCACCGGCCTGCTGCGCTCGCTCGACGCGGAGGGCCTGGAGCTCGACGGCGTCGAGCTGCGCCGACCGACGCTCGACGACGTCTTCCTCACCCTGACCGGCCGCTCCCTGCGGGACGGCGAGAGCCCCCAGGCCTCCACGGACGGAGCTGCAGCATGACCGCCACCGCCACGACCCCCACGTTCACCGACGAGCAGAGCGGCCGGACCACGTTCGTCCGCGACACCCTCACGGTCTTCCGGCGCGCCATGCGGATCTCGCTGCGCAACCCGGTGTGGTCCGTCATGGGCCTGCTGCAGCCGGTGCTCTACCTGTCCCTGTTCGGTCCCCTGCTCGAGCCTCTCGCCCCGTCGCTCGGCGCGACGAACGCGTACCAGCTGTTCGTGCCCGGCCTGCTCGTGCAGCTCGGCATGTTCGGCGCGCTCTTCGTCGGTTTCGGGCTCATCGGCGAGTGGCGGGACGGCGTCATCGAAGCCGAGCGCGTCAGCCCGGCACCCCGCTCGGCGCTCGTGCTCGGCCGCGTGCTGCGCGACGTCATCGTCGTCGCGGTCCAGGGCGTGGTGCTCGTGTCCGTGGCGTTCCTGTTCGGGCTCGAGGCGCCGTTCTGGGGCATCGTGCTCGGCATCGTCACCGCGGCGCTGCTCGCGGCCGCGTTCGCGTCGGCCTCCTACGCCGTGGCCCTCACGCTCAAGAGCGAGGACGCCCTGGCCCCGTTGATGAACGGCGTCGCCCTGCCGCTGCTGCTGCTGTCAGGGATCCTGCTGCCGATCACCGCCGCCTCGGCACCCGCGTGGCTCAACACGCTGTCGAACCTCAACCCGATCAAGCACGTGGTCTCGGGCATCCGCGCCCAGTTCGACGGCGACATCGGCAGCCCCACCGCGCTGTGGGGCTCGGCGCTCACGCTCGTGCTCGCCGGCGTCGGCCTCTGGTTCGGCGCGCGGACGTTCAAGCGCGAGGACGGCTGACCCTGGGCCGGGCCCCCTCGGGGGCGCGGCCTGCCTCACTCGACGCCGAGCAGCACCTCGACCGCGCGCGCGAGGAACGCGTCGACCGGCCCCTCGGCGTAGGCGTTGCGGCCCTTGCGGCGGCGGAACGTCGCGGAGCGCACCTCGGCGGCCGACAGCGGCGTGCCCTTGTCGAAGTACGCGACCAGCCGCTGGCACAGCTCGTCGACGTCGGCGGGCTCGTAGCCCTGGTGCCGCCCGTCCGGGGCGGCGAACCGGTCGCCGTCCGGCCGGCCCAGCCGACCGTAGAGCGTCCGCGCCTGCTCGCTCAGGCGGTTCATCCACGCCTGCTGGCCCTGCGTCGCGATGTACTCCGCGCGCGACCGGGCCACGAACGCGGCCTCGAGCCGGTCCAGGGCCGCGTCGACCGCCGCGGTGACGTACCCGCCGCGCACCATGTCGAACGCCACGCCGCGCACGTCCTTGCTGGCCAGACCGCCGGCGGGGCCCTGCTCGTAGACGGCCCGGGCGTGGGCGAAGAAGTCGTCGACCTCGTCCGGGTCGTACCCCTGCTTCAGGCCCGAGACGGTCCGGAACATCCCGTCGCTCACTCGTCCTCCTCCGCTGCGAGCTGGCCGCAGGCACCGTCGATCTCACTGCCACGGGTGTCCCGGATCGTGGTCGGGATCCCGTGCGCACGCAAGCGTGCCACGAACTCCCGCTCGACCCGGGGATCGCTCGCCGTCCACTTCGAGCCCGGCGTCGGGTTCAGCGGGATCGGGTTGCAGTGCACCCAGCCGCGCCCGCGGGCGTTGAGCTTCTCGCCCAGCAGGTCGGCCCGCCACGCGTGGTCGTTGATGTCCCGGATCAGCGCGTACTCGATGGAGACGCGCCGGCCGGTCACCTCGAAGTAGCGGTGCGCGGAGTCGATCGCCTCGTCGACGCTCCACCGCGTGTTCACCGGCACGAGCTCGCTGCGGAGCTCGTCGTCGGGCGCGTGCAGCGAGAGCGCCAGCGTGACGGGGATGCCCTCCTTGGCCAGCTTGTCCATGGCCGGCACGAGGCCGACCGTCGACACGGTGACGTTGCGGGCCGACATGCCCAGGCCGTCCGGCGCAGGGGCCACCAGCCGGCGGACCGTCTCCATGACCGACTTGTAGTTGGCCAGCGGCTCGCCCATGCCCATGAAGACGACGTTGGACAGCCGCGTCGGGCCGCCCGGCACCTCGCCGTCGGCCAGCGACCGGGCGGCCGCGCGCACCTGCTCGACGATCTCCGCGGTCGACAGGTTGCGCGTCAGACCGAGCTGGCCGGTGGCGCAGAACGAGCACGCGAGCCCGCAGCCCGCCTGGCTGGAGACGCACAGCGTGGTGCGGTTGGCGTACCGCATGAGCACCGACTCGACCTTGGCGCCGTCGAACAGGTGCCAGAGCGTCTTGACCGTGGTGCCCTGGTCGGCGGTCTGCGTCCGGTGGGCCGTGAGCAGCTGCGGGAAGAGCCCGTCGACCAGCTTGTCGCGCGTCGCCTTGGGCAGGTCGGTCATCAGCGCGGGGTCGTTGGTGAGGTGCGTGAAGTAGTGCGTCGCCAGCTGCTTGGCGCGGAACGGCTTCTCGCCCAGGTCGGTCACCGCCTCGACGCGCTGCTCGGGCGTGAGGTCGACGAAGTGCCGGGGCGGCTTGCCCCGCGGTCCCCGGCTGGGCGAGGACAGGTCGAGGCGGACGGGTGTACCGGTCATGCCGGGTACCCCCTCTCGGATAGGGCTGCGGGTGAGACGAGGTCAGGCGGGCTGGAGGACCGTGAGCACGACGTACACGGCCGGGGCGGTGAGCAGGAGCGAGTCGAGGCGGTCGAGGAGGCCGCCGTGGCCCGGCACCAGCCGCCCCATGTCCTTGAGCTCCAGGTCGCGCTTGAGCAGGGACTCGGCCAGGTCGCCCAGCGTGGCGGTGACGACCGTCGCGAGGCCGAGGAACACCCCGACCAGCGGCTCCCCGCCGAAGGCCACCTGCACGCCCACCACGCCGACCACGCACGCCAGCACGATCGAGCCGGCCAGCCCCTCCCAGGTCTTCTTCGGGCTGACGGACGGCGCGAGCGGGTGGCGGCCGAGGAGCACGCCGACCGTGTACCCGCCCACGTCGCTGCCGACGCACAGGAGGATGAAGAGCATCACGCGCGAGGCCCCGTCGGGCTCCGCGAGCAGCAGCATGACGAACCCGCCGAGGAACGGCAGGTAGGCCGCGGCGAACGCGCCCGCGGTGGCGTCGCGCAGGGCCGGTTGTCCGCTCCCGTCGAGCACGCGCCAGACGACGACGCCGCCGACCGTCAGCATGAACGCGACGAACAGCGCCTCCGGGCCGGCCGTGTACGCGGAGACGAGGATGCCGATCGCGCCGACCAGGAGCGGGAGCAGCGGCAGGTGGATGGCGCGCCGGGTGAACGCCTGCGCCAGCTCCCAGAGGCCCGCGCACACGCACAGCACCGCGACGACCGCGAACGCCTCCTTGCGGATGAACAGCGACGCGACCACCGCCACGAGCATGGCGACGCCGACGACGATCGCGACCGGCAGGTCACGACCGGGGCGGGGGGTCCGGGTGGCGGCGATGGCTGTCTGACTCATCAGACCTCGAGGAGCTCGTTCTCCTTGGAAGAGAGCAGGTGGTCGATCAGGTCCACGTGCTTCTTCGTGAGGGACTCGAGCTCCTTCTCCGCGCGGCCGACCTCGTCCTCGCCGGCCTCGCCGTCCTTGACGATGCGGTCCAGCTCCTCCTTGGCACGACGACGCACGTTGCGCACCGAGATGCGCGCGTCCTCCGCCTTGGTGCGGGCGAGCTTGACGAAGTCCTTGCGACGCTCCTGCGTGAGGGTGGGCAGCACGATGCGGATGACGTTGCCGTCGTTCGTCGGGTTCACGCCCAGGTCGGAGTCGCGCAGGGCCTTCTCGATGGCCGTGGTCGACGACTTGTCGAACGGCGAGACGAGGATGGTGCGCGCCTCGGTGACGTTGAAGGACGCCAGCTGCTGCAGCGGCGTCGGGCTGCCGTAGTAGTCGACGAACACCTTGGAGAACATCGCGGCGTTGGCCCGACCGGTCCGGATCGTCGAGAAGTCCTCCTTGGCGACCTCGACGGCCTTGTCCATCTTCTCTTCAGCCTCGAAGAGGGTCTCGTCGATCACCGGAGCTCCTTCGTCATGTCGTGTGGTCCAGGGCCGAGCACAGCGCCGATCAGCTGGCGGTGATCAGCGTGCCGATCTTCTCACCCTGCAGCGCGCGCGTGACGTTGCCGGCCTCCTCGAGACCGAACACGCGCATGCGCACGTCGTTGTCGCGGCACAGGCTCAGGGCCGAGCCGTCCATGACGCCGAGGTCGTTGACCAGGGCGTCGGTGTAGGTCAGGTGGTCCAGCTTCACGGCGTCGGGGTCGGTGCGCGGGTCGGCCGAGTACACGCCGTCCACGCCGTTCTTCCCCATGAGCACCTCGTGGCAGTGGGTCTCGAGGGCGCGCTGCACGCTCACGGTGTCCGTCGAGAAGTACGGCATGCCGGCGCCCGCGCCGAAGATCACGACGCGGCCCTTCTCGAGGTGCCGGATGGCCCGCAGCGGGATGTACGGCTCCGCCACCTGGCCCATCGCGATCGCGGTCTGCACGCGCGTGCTCACGCCGGCCTGCTCGAGGAAGTCCTGGAGCGCCAGGCAGTTCATCACCGTGCCGAGCATGCCCATGTAGTCGGCGCGGGCCCGGTCGAGGCCCCGCTGCGACAGCTCGGCGCCGCGGAAGAAGTTGCCGCCACCGACCACGATCGCCACCTGCACCCCGGCCCGGACGGCGACCGCGATCTCGGCCGCCACGCGCTGCACGACGTCGGCCGCGAGGCCCACGTCACCGCCGCCGAACGTCTCGCCCGAGAGCTTGAGCAGCACGCGCCGCTCCGGCACAGCCCCGCGTGTCGACTCGACGTCCTGGGTCACTGCGCCTCCACGAGAGTTGGGTCGTTCTGGCTGCGACAGTGGCCCCGACCCCGCAGGGCCGGGGCCACCGTCGATTCCTTGAGGGTCAGGCTCCCACGCGGTAACGGACGAAGCCCGTCAGCGTGCCGCCGGCCTCGGCGAGGACCTGCGCGACCGTCTTCTTGTTGTCCTTGGCGAACGCCTGCTCGAGCAGGACGTTCTCCTTGAAGAAGCCGTTCAGGCGGCCCTCGATGATCTTCGGCAGCGCAGCCTCGGGCTTGCCCTCGTTGCGGGCCGTCTCCTCGGCGATGTGGCGCTCGTTGGCGACGACCTCGGCCGAGACGTCCTCGCGCGTCAGGTACGTGGGCGAGAACGCCGCGATGTGCGTCGCGATGTCGCGGGCCACGCCGGCGCCGGCCGCGTCGGTGGCGACGAGCACGCCGACCTGCGGGGGCAGGTCCTTGCTGACCTTGTGCAGGTAGACCTCGACGTGCTCGCCGGCCACGCGGGCCAGGCGACGCACGACCACGCGCTCACCCAGGGTGGCGGCGGTCTCGTCGACGATCGTCTGCACGCTGGAGCCGTCGACGTCCGTGGCGAGAAGCGCGTCCGCGTCGCGGGCCGGGGAGTCCACGGCGGCCGAGAGCACGCGGGCGGCGAGCGCCACGAAGTTCGGGCTCTTGGCGACGAAGTCGGTCTCCGAGTTGATCTCGACCAGCACGCCGGTCTGACCCTCGCCGTCGGCCGTCGGGCCCACGTGAGCGACGACCAGGCCGTCCGAGGCCGCGCGGCCCTCACGCTTGCCGACGCCCTTGAGGCCCTTGACCCGGATGATCTCGAGCGCCTTCTCGGAGTCGCCCTCGGCCTCCTCGAGCGCCTTCTTGACGTCCATCATTCCGGCACCGGTCTTCTCGCGCAGCGCCTTGATGTCTGCGAGCGAGTAGTTCGCCATCAGTCGTGTCCGTTCCTCTTGAGTCGTGACGTTCGTGCGGGACCCGTCCGGGTCCCGTGACGTGCTGC
>NZ_JBGFQZ010000038.1:0-29931 GCF_041295535.1 Cellulomonas sp. ICMP 17802
GCCCCCCCCCCCCCCCCCCCCCCCCCCCCCCCCCCCCCCCCCCCGCAGCTGCTAGTAGGTCGACTGGATCTGCTCGGCCTTGGCGTAGAAGGCGTCGAGGGTGGACTGCTTGTCGGCGCCGGTCGTGGCGATCGCGGTCAGCGCGCCGGCCATCTCGTTGGCGACCAGGTCCCAGCCCGGGACCATCGGGACGGTCTTGGCGGCTTTGAGCTGCTCGACGTAGACCGCCAGGTGCTCGTCGTCGCGACCGGCCAGCTCCGTGAGCGCCTCGCTGCTGGTCGGCAGCTCACCGACCGTGTCGTACCAGGCGACCTGGTTCTTGGGCTGAGCCAGGAAGTCCAGCAGCTGGGCGGCCTCGTCGGCGTGCTTGCTCGTCTTCCAGATGCCGAGGTTGGACCCGGCGAACAGCGAGGTTCCCGTCTCCTGCGCCGGGAGGGTGGTGACTGCCCACTTCCCCTCGAGCTCCGGTGCGGCGTCCTGGATGGCCTTGGCCAGGTAGGGCCCGGAGACGACCATCGGCGTGGCGCCCGTGACGAAGCCCTGCGTCTGGTCCCAGTCCGACGCGGTCGGGGCCGAGCCGTCCTCGAAGAACCCGAGCCAGTGGTCGACAGCCGTGGCGAACTCGGGCGACTGGAAGTCCACGGCACCCGTGGCGTCGACGACGTCTCCGCCTGCCTGCCACGTGTACTGCACGGGCAGCGTGTTGTCCCAGAGCGGGATGTAGTAGCCGTACTGACCCTCGCCGCGCTGGGCCAGCGTCTTGGCCACAGAACGCATCTCGTCCCAGGTCGTCGGCGGCGCGTCGATGCCGGCCTCGGCCAGGATGTCCGAGCGGTAGAACAGGACGCGGGTGTCCGCCACCCAGGGCACGGACAGCGGGACGCCGTCGGTGCTCAGGTTCTCGGGCGCGACGGCGTCCGGGAAGTTCGCCGGGTCCAGGGCAGGATGCTGTGCGAGGACGTCGGTGAGGTCGGCCAGCACGCCCGCGTCGGCGAACGTCGGCAGCAGCGACAGCCCGATCTGCACGACGTCCGGCCCGTTGCCGGAGGCGACCGCGGTGGTGAGCTTGTCGTTGACGTTCTCCCACGGGATGGCGTCGACCTGCACCTTGATGCCCGTGTCGCTGGTGAAGTCCGTCGTCAGGTCGGTGAACGCCGGCCCGGCGTCGCCCATGACCCAGACCTTCAGGGTGGTCGACCCGCCGGTCGCGGCGGCCTCCGCCGATCCGCCACCTGAGCAGGCGGCCATGGTGAGCACCAGCGCCGCGCCGGACAGCGCAGCCGTGGTGGTCCCGAGTAGTCTCCTCATCGAGCTGTCTCCTCTTGATTGGGATGGTTCACTCCAAGGAACCGGGGCTGTCCTAGCCGATCGCCCCGGTTCCGCCTCACCGGACCGCGGCGCGCTCGCGCACCCGCGGCCGGTCGATGAATGCCTGCAACGGCATCAGCGCCGCCCCGAGCGCGACCGAGTCGCCCTCGAACCGGCACAGCTCGATGGTGAACTGGCTGCCGGGCCGATCCAGGCTCAGGCGCCGGACGCGATCGGCCAGCTCCTCGCGGCGGGCCGGCACGAGCCGCAGGCCGACCCACCCGCCGAGCACGATGCGCTCCGGGTTCAGCAGGTTCACGAGGTTCGCCAGCGCCGTGGCCAGCACGTCGAGCGTCTCGTCGACCACGGCAGCAGCGGCCGCGTCGCCGGCGTCGGCTGCCGCGACGAGCGCGCTCAGCGCGCGCCAGCCCTCCCCGGTCTCGCTCGCCCCGGTCGCCCGCCAGCGCTCGAGGATCGCGTGCGCGCCGACGTAGGCCTCGAGGCAGCCGCGGGCGCCGCACCGGCACACGGGCCCGTTGCCCAGTCCCAGCTTGGTGTGGCCCCACTCCCCCGCCGACCCGAGTGCTCCGCGCACCAGACGGCCGTCGCAGACGACCCCGAGCCCGATGCCCCGGCCGAGCAGCCCGACCACCGCGTCGCTCGCACCGCGCGCGGCGCCGAACCAGAGCTCGGCGACGGCCAGCGCGTTGGCGCCGTTGTCCGCGAAGACCTCCAGGCCGGGCGCGGAGACCAGGTCGGCGACGCTGGTCGGCGCCCAGCCCAGGCTCTGCGCGTACAGGGTCGGGACCGCGGCGCTGCCGTGCCCGGGCCCGACGACACCCGGCAGGCCCACACCCAGACCGACCAGCGTCGACTCGAGGTCCGGGTGACGTTCCCGCAGGGCCGCCACCGCATCTGCCAGGGCGGTCGAGATCTGCGCGGGGTCCGCCGTCGATGCCGGGGCCTCCCGGAACTCCCGGTCGAGCCGGTTCATCGACAGGTCGAACAGCTCGACGGCGACACCACGCTCGCCGACGTCCGCGCCCAGCATGTGCGCCCCGGCGGCCCGCAGTGCCAGCCGCGCGATGGGACGACCGCCGTCCGACGGGACGGAGCCGATCTCCTCGACGACGCCGTCGTCGATCAGCTCGTTGACCACGTTCGTGACGGTCGCGGCCGAGAGCTCGCAGTCGGCGGCGAGCGTCGCCCGCGTGGTCTCCCCGGACAGGACTAGCGTGCGCAGCACCTTGGTCCGGTTCTGCTGCCGCAGGTCGCGTGTCGTCGCCACCGTCATGAAGCCTCCTTACTTCACGACTTAGATTAAGAACGAAACCTAGTGGTGTCCAGAGGGCCGACATCACGATGTGGTCACGGACCGCTCGGTCCCCGCAGTGCTACGGGTCGAACGTCGACGCGTCAGCTCGTCTCGCTCGTGGCGCCGGCCGCCGACGCGGCCCGGCCGTCGGCGAGGGTGGTGGCCGCCCACGACGCAAGGAGCGCGAGGCCGTCGGCCGACGAGGACCCCGCGACGGCCGTGTAGACGTTGAGCTGCAGGCCCGGGTCGGCGGGCAGGACGAGGGCCTCGTAGTCGAGCTCGAGCATGCCGACCGCGGGGTGGTGGAAGACCTTGGTGCCGGACCGGTGGTACCGCACGTCGTGGGACGCCCACAGCCGGCGGAAGTCCTCGCTGCGCGTGGACAGCTCGCCGACCAGCTCGGTCAGCCGCCTGTCGTAGGGGTTGCGCCCCGCCTCGGCGCGCAGGATCGCCACGGCGTCGTGGGCCATGCGGTCGGCCTTCTGACCCCAGAACGCCCGCGCGCCCTCGGGGTCGAAGAACTGGAACCGCGCCGTGTTCACCGGCTGCCCCGGCGCGTGCGTGGGTGAGTCGTAGAGCGGCGCGTACAGGGCGCGGCCCAGCAGGTTCGCCCCGAGGACGTCGAGCCGGCCGTTGCGCACGAATGCCGGCGCGTCGAGGGAGTCGACGATGCGCTGCACCGCGGGTCGCAGCACCGGCGTCGGGGCGCGGCGGGCGCGGGACCGGGCCGCGCCGGACGCGTTGGCCGCGCGGGCGAGGTCGAACAGGTGACCGCGCTCGGCCTCGTCGAGCTGGAGCGCCTCCGCGACCGACTCCAGGACCTCCTCGGACACCCCCGACAGGTTCCCGCGCTCCATGCGGGTGTAGTAGTCCACGCTGACGCCCGCGAGCATCGCGACCTCCTCGCGACGCAGGCCGGGCACGCGGCGGTTGCCGCCGTACGCGGCCAGGTTGGCCCGCTGGGGGGTGATGCGGCCGCGGCGGGTGGTGAGGAACTCCCGGGTCTCGGCTCTCAGGTCCATACGTCGACCGTACGGTTCCCGGTTCCCCGCCGGGAGGTACTGGCGTTACCCCGGCCGCGCGACGGGGGTAACGACGGACCCTCCCACCGCCCGCGCGACGTCCTTACCGTGGACGGCATGACGACGATCCCCACCCTCACCCTGAACAACGCGGTGACGATGCCGGCCCTCGGGTTCGGCGTGTTCCAGACGCCGCCCGACGAGACGGTCGCGGCGGTGCGCTCGGCCCTCGAGGTCGGCTACCGGCACATCGACACCGCCGCGGCGTACGGCAACGAGCGCGAGGTCGGGCGGGCGCTCGCGGAGTCAGGCGTGCCGCGCGAGGACGTGTTCGTCGAGACGAAGGTCTGGATCACCGACTACGGCTACGACAGCACGCTGCACGCGTTCGACAAGTCCGCCGGCAAGCTCGGGGTGGACGTGATCGACCTGCTGATCCTGCACCAGGCGCTGCCCAGCCGGTTCGACCTGACGATAGACGCGTACCGGGCCCTGGAGCGCCTCCTGGCCGACGGGCGGGTCCGCGCGATCGGCGTCTCGAACTTCATGCCCGACCACCTGGCCGACCTCCTGGCGGCGAGCACCGTGGTCCCGGCGGTGAACCAGGTCGAGGTCCACCCGTACTTCCGTCAGTCGGAGGTGCTGGCGGCCGACGCCGAGCACGGGATCGTGTCCCAGGCGTGGTCGCCGATCGGGGGCATCACGTTCTACCGCGAGGCCGGGCACACCTCGACGCTCCAGGACCCGACGATCGGTGCGATCGCCGCCGCCCACGACCGGACGCCGGCGCAGGTGATGCTGCGCTGGCACCTGCAGCAGGGTCGCTCGGCGATCCCCAAGTCGGTCACCCCCGCGCGCATCGCGGAGAACTTCGCGGTCACCGACTTCGAGCTGACGTCCGACCAGCTCGCCGCGATCGATGCGCTCGACACCGGCCGCCGCGGCGGCCCCGACCCCTCGGTCATCACGCTCGAGGCCTTCGGCCGCGAGATCCCCGAGGCCTGAGCGCACGGTCGGCTAGCGACGCGCCGCCCACACGAGCACGTCGGAGCCCTCGACCGCGTGGAGCTCGACGACCGGCTCGCCGACGCCCGCCGTCAGCACGTCACCGGGCTGCGCGGTTCCGGCCTCCCACGTGCCGTCGGGCTGCTCGTAGGTGAGGGCGGGACCCGGGCCGGCGTCGGACGGCAGCGACGCGGTGCCGCCGCCGGCCTCCAAGCAGATGGAGCCGTCGCGGCCCGCGTACGCGCTGGCCCCGCCGGGCAGCGAGGTGACCGCGCCGGCGGGCGGCTCGTCGCACGCGTACACGGCGGGACGGGCGGGCGAGGTGGTCACGGTCGCGACGACCGCCCACCCGACCAGCGCCGCGGCCAGCAACCCCGGCACGAGCCTGCGCGCGGGCGGGAGCGACGGCCGGCGCACGACGGCGAGCACGGCACCCGTGAGGGCCAGCCCGAGCAGCCCGCCGACCGTGTTGAGCAGCACGTCGTTGACGTCGAACGCGCGCCACGACCAGCCCACCGCCGTCGACACGAGCAGCTGCCCGGTCTCGATCACGAGCGGCACGCCGACGCACGCCAGCACCAGGGCCTCGTACCGCCAGCGCACGACCAGCGGCAGCAGGACGCCGAACGGCACGGTCATGAGCACGTTGCGCTGCGCCTCCCACCCGCCCAGCAGGTCGGGCCGCCGCAGCACGAGGTCGTAGGACGGACCGGTGCCGCGCTGCACCTGCCCGAACGGCAGCGGGAAGAACGCCGCGCCGGCGAGCGCGACCAGGTACAGGACGAACGCCACGGTGGCCGCGCGGCGGACGGCGGGAGGGGGCGGATCGGTCACCGCACCAGCGTGGGCTGCCGACGGGCGACGGCGCGTCCGCCGACGAGCGGACCGTGGGTCAGCCTGCGGACGGACCCCGCGGGACCTTCGCCTCTACGGCGGACCCCGCGACCGCAGCACCGTGGTCGACATGGGTGCAACGGTCACGACCGTGAACGGCGTCCTGCGGGGCAGCGTCGTCGACGGCGTGCACGCGTTCCTGGGGGTCCCGTACGCCGCGCCGCCGGTGGGCGCGAACCGGCTGCGACCCCCGCAGCCGGTCCGGCCCTGGACCGGCGTCCGCGACGCGACGGCGCTGGGCCCGGAACCCCCGCAGGTGGCTCCGCCGGACACGGCCGGCCCGCGCGAGGGCGCCGACGAGGACTGGCGCGACGTCGCGGGGGCGTTCGCCGCGGTCGAGCACGGGGCGCGCTCCGACGAGTGCCTCAACCTCAACCTCTGGACCCCCGACCCGTCGGCGACCGGGCTGCCCGTCATGGTGTGGATCCAGGGCGGCATGTTCGAGCTGAGCTCGACCGCGGCCTACGACGGGTCGCACTTCGCGCGCGACGGCGTCGTGTGCGTCGTGATCACCTGGCGACCCGGCGCCGAGGGCTTCCTCTACCTCGGAGACGGGATCGCGAACGTCGGCCTGCTGGACCAGGTCGCGGCGCTGGGTTGGGTGCAGGAGAACATCGCGGCGTTCGGCGGGGACCCGGGCAACGTCACCGTCTTCGGCGAGTCCGCGGGAGCCATGAGCATCGGCACGCTGCTGGCCCTGCCGGCGGCCGAGGGACTGTTCCGGCGTGCCGTCCTGCAGAGCGGCGCGGCCCACCACGTGACGTCGGCCGGCGACGCCCGGCGCGTCTCCGGGTACCTGGCCGACCTGCTGGGCGTGGCGCCCGCCCGGGAGGCCATCGCGGCCGTGGGCGTCGACCGCCTGCTCGCGGCGCAGGCCCGGCTGAAGCTCGACCTGCTCCGGGACCCGGACCCCGAGCGGTGGGGGCAGGCCGTGGTGACCACCTCCATGCCGTGGCAGCCCGTGGTCGACGGCCACGTGCTGCCCGGTCCCCCGGTCGAGCGGATCGCCGCCGGCTCGGGCAGGGACGTGGACGTCGTCGTCGGCACGAACACCGACGACTGGCGGCTCTGGCTGCTGGTCAGCGGCGCGCTCGGGGCGATCACCGACGAGATGCTCACCGGGCCGGTCCGCACGTACGGGTACCAGTCGCTCGCGGCCTACGGCCTCACACCGGCCGCCGCGCTCGAGGCCTACCGGGCCCGGTACCCCCGGGCGTGCCCCGGCGACCTGCTCGCCGCCGTGCAGACCGACTGGTGGATGCGGATCCCGGCCCTCCGGCTCGCCGACGCCCGCGCGGCAGCCCCCGGGACCGGACGCACCTACATGTACGAGTTCGCCTGGCCCGCGCCCGGGCTCGGCGCCGTGCACGCCATCGAGGTGCCCTTCGTCTTCGACACCGCCACGCCGGACGCGCCGCTCTTCGGCCCGATGCTCGGCGACCACCCTCCACAGGACCTCGCGCGACTCGTGCACGGCGCCTGGGTCTCCTTCGCCCGCGACGGCGACCCGGGCTGGGCTCCGTACGACCTCCGCCGCCGGGCCACCATGCGGTTCGGCACGACCTCGGAGGTCGTCGACGACCCCCGGCCCTGGGAGCGGGCGCTGTGGCACGGCCTCCGCTGAGCGCGGGATCGTCGCCGGGCTACGCGGTGCACCCGGTGCCGCGCGAGCGCCGTCCGGTGCTCGACCGGCTGGCCGGCGCGAGCCGGCGGTTCGGCGTGCACGCACTGGTGGAGCTGGACGTCACCGAGCCCCTGGCGCGCCTCGCCGCGGCGGAGCGGCGCGTCTCCTGGACCGGGTTCGTGGTCGCCAGCGTCGCCCGGGCCGTCGCGTTGCACCCCGAGGTCAACGCGCGCAAGGCGGGCGGCACGATCCTCACGTTCGACCGCGTGGACGTGGGCGCCACCGTCGAGCGGCAGTGGCGCGGCCGCGCCGTGCTCGACGTCGCGGTGATCCGCGACGCCGACCGGCGCTCGTGCGGCGAGATCTCCGACGCGCTGCACCGCGCCAAGCTCGGGCCCGCCCAGCTGCCCCGCCCGACCGGCGTGACGGCCGCACTGCTCCGCCTGCCGGGGCCCCTGCGGCGGACCGGGATCAGGATCGCCGGCACCCGTCCGCGCGTCGCGGCCTCGTTCGGACCCGCCGTCGGCGTGACCTCGATCGGCATGTTCACCACCAGCTGGGGGTGGGCGGTGCCGCTGGCGCCGTTGACCCTCATCGTCACGGTGGGCCGCGTGGCGGAGCGGCCGGTGGTGCGCGACGGGGCCGTCGTGGTCAGGACCCTGCTCCCGCTGACGCCGAGCTTCGACCACGCCGTCATCGACGGGGCGCCCGCGGCGCGGTTCACCGAGACCTTGAGCGCCATGATCGAGTCGGCCTTCGCGCTCGACGCCGAACCGAGCGCCTGAGGCGTCCTCGCTCCTCGTCGGCTTTGCGGCCTTTGGGATAGTCTACGGGGGTTTGATCCGCACGACGCTTCTCCGTGGATCGTGGCAAGGGGGCAGGCCACATGAGCGTGCAGACCACATGAGCGGGCAGGGCTCGGCGCGGCACGCGGGGGGTGCCGACGAGCCTGGCGGGACGGGCAGCGAGCGCTGGCCACGGCGCCGGCGCGACGCGCTGCGCGTCCTGCTGCTCGGCGGCTTCCGGCTGCAGGTGGACGACGGGTCCGCGGACCTGCCCACGGCGCCGCAGCGGATGGTCGCCCTGCTGGCGCTGCGCGGCGCGATGAGCCGGAGCCGTCTGGCGGGGACGCTCTGGCCGGAGACCCCCGAGCAACGCGCGCTCGCCAGCCTGCGCACCGGCATCTGGCGCACCAACCAGGCGGCCGACCAGCTGGTGGTCTGCCACGGCGGGATGGTGGACCTCGGCGCGCACGTGGACGTCGACACCCGCAGGTTCGTGGCCGAGTCGCTGCACCTCATGGAGGCCGCGGAGGTCTCGCTCGGGGCGACCGGGCTGTCCGTCGACGACCTCGTGGGCGAGAACGAGCTGCTGCCCGACTGGGAGGACGAGTGGCTCGTGGCCGAGCGCGAGCGCCTGAGGCAGCTACGGCTGCACGTGCTCGAGGCCGTGGCCGCGCGGTTCTGCGCGTCCGGGGAGTACGGGCTGGCCGTCGAGGCGGCGCTCGCCGCCGTGCGCATCGACCCCCTGCGGGAGAGCGCGCACCGTGCGGTGATCCGCGTCCACCTGGCCGAGGGCAACGTGGTCGAGGCGCGGCGCGCGCTGGCATCGTGCCGCAGCACGCTGCGCCGCGAGGTGGGCGTGGACGTCTCCCCCGAGACCCTGCAGCTGGTCGGCGCGGAGCCGCCGCACGCCCGCGCGCTGGCGGTGCCCGCGCGGCGGTGACGCCCGCGTGACACGCGGGTGACGGCGGATCCGCAGGGTCGGCCCATGAGCGGTTTCGCGGGAAGCCCCCGCACCCTGCGCGGTGCCCTGGTGACGGTGCCCGCCACGGGGTCGCTCGCCCAGGCCGTCGTGTTCCAGTACAACCCCGACGCCGTGTCGCGCAGCCTGAAGCCGCGGGCCGCCCCGTCCGAGCAGCACGTGGGGCCGGCCGACGCGCACCGGGTGTGGGGCGCACCGGTGGAGACCATCACGATGAGCGTCGAGCTCGACGCGACCGACCAGCTCGAGGTGGTCGACCCCGTGGCGGCGCGGTCCGGGATCGCCCCGCAGCTGGCGGCGCTCGAGCTCCTGCTCTACCCGCCGTCGTCCCTCGTCGTCATGAACGCCGCGCTGCTGCAGCTGGGCACCATCGAGATCCTCCCCGCGGAGGGGCCGCTCACGCTGCTGGTGTGGGGGCCGGGCGGGGCGGTCCCCGTGCGGCTCGACGGGCTGACCATCAGCGAGCAGGCGTTCAGCCCGTCCCTGTCGCCCCTGCGGGCGTCGGTCGACCTGTCGCTGCAGGTGCTGTCGTACAACGACCTGCCCGTCTCCGACCCCGGCCACGCGCTCTTCCTCGCGCACCAGGTGGTCAAGGAGGCCCTCGCGACGCAGGCCGGCCGGGTGAGCGTCCCGATGACGACCGCGGCGACCGCCAGCGGCCTCGCGGTGGGATGACGCGGTGTTCAGCCGGAGCCGCTACGACGGCCTGCCGCAGGGCCGGGTCGAGGTCCCCGACGGCGCCGGGGGCACGCGCGAGGTGGCGTACCTGCTCACGCGGGTGCCGGGCGACCCCGCGCGGATGGCGCCGATCGCGTGGCACCGCGTCGCGCGGGACGACCGGCTCGACCTCGTGTCGGCGACCTACCTCGGGGACGTGGCCGCGTTCTGGCGGGTGTGCGACGCCAACACCGCGCTCGACCCGGACCGGCTCGTGTCGCCGGACGCCGAGGGCAGCGTGCTCGTCGTGCCCGCCCCGGGGACGTGACGCCGTGACCGCGCTCGGGGTCCGCATGACGGTGCTGGCCGGCCCGACCATCCCGGTGCCGCTGCCCGAGCCGGTGATGTCGCGCCTGCGCAGCGTGAGGGTGACCGAGACGGACACCGAGCGGTCGGCCTTCACGCTCGTCTTCGACGCGGGCCGCTCCGGACCCCTCGCCGCGCTCGACGTCCCGCTGGTGGCCGGCGGCGCCGTCGCCCCCGGCCTGCGCGTGAACGTGACGGTCTGGTTCGGCGCCTGGCCGGCCGTGCTGATGGACGGCATCGTCAGCGACATCCGGCTCACGCCGGGCGACGGTCCCGGCGCCGCCACGCTCACCGTCACGGGCGACGACATCTCGGTGCTGCTCGACCGCAGCGCGGTCGACCGGCAGCACGTGACCCCGACGGACTACCTCACGGTCCTGGCCGTGCTGGCCCCGTACGCCGCGCAGGGCGTGCTGCCGCTCGTCGTCCCGCCCCTCGACCTCGACGCCCGCCTGCCCATCGACGGGGCGACCACCCAGCAGGAGACCGACCTGCGATTCGTCACCATGCTGGCCGAGCGGCACGGCTACGTCGCCTACACGATCCCCGGCCCGGCTCCCGCGATGAGCACGTTCTACTGGGGTCCGCCCGTGCGGGCGGGGATCCCGCAGCCCGCGCTGTCCGTGGACCTGGGCGCCGACACCAACGTGTCCACCCCGCCCACGTTCCGGGCCGACTCCACGGCTCCCGTGACGGCCACGGGCAGCGTGCAGGACCCGCGGACCGGCACCTCGACGACCGTCCGCTCGGTCCTGCCCCTGCGGCTCCCCCTGGCCGCGCTGCCGCTGCGGCTGCTCAACGGCGCCGCCACCCGCACCGAGACGGTCCGGGCCAGCGGCGCCGGCACCACCACGGCGATGGCCCGTACGCAGGCGGCGGTCGACCGGTCCGACGACAACGCGGTCACCGGCGAGGGGGTCGTCGACGCCGCGCGCTACGGCGCCATCCTGCGGCCGCGCGGCCTGGTCGGCCTGCGCGGCGCCGGCTGGTCGCACGACGGGCTCTGGTACGTGCGCAAGGTCGAGCACGACATCGGGCCCGGCGGCTACCAGCAGAAGTTCACCATCTCCCGCGAGGGCTACGGCTCGACCGTCCCGGCGGTGCTCGTATGACGTTCTTCGGCAAGTACCGCGGCGAGGTGGTCAACAACATCGACCCCTACCGGACCGGGCGCGTGCAGGTCTCGGTCCCGGCGGTCTTCGGCAGCGAGCGCATGGCCTGGGCGATGCCGTGCGCGCCCCTGTCGGGCAACGGGGTCGGCATCTTCGCCGTGCCCAAGATGGGCGCGCACGTCTGGGTGGAGTTCGAGGGCGGCGACCCCGACTACCCCATCCTGGCCGGCGGGTTCTGGACCACGGGCGAGGTGCCGGGCGACGGGCTGCCCACCACGACGATCATCAAGACCGACTCCGTGTCCATCACGATCAACGACCTGCCCGGTGCGGGGGGTCTCACCATCGAGGTGGGGCCTCCTGCGGTGACCACGCCGCTCAAGCTGGCGATGAGCTCCAGCGGCGTCGAGATCAGCATGGCCGCCTCGAAGATCGTGGTCGGCATGGCCTCCGTCTCCGTGAACGACGGCGCGCTGGAGGTGGTCTGATGGCCGGCAACCTCGTCCAGCAGGGCGCCACGGTGCTGTGCTCGCACGGGGGCCAGGCCCAGCCCACCGTGCCGTCGCCGCGCGTGAAGCTGTCGGGCTCGCCGGCGGTCGGCCAGCCCCCGCCGTGGACCGTCGCCGGCTGCCCGTTCCCGCCGAACTCGGGCGGCCCGTGCGCCACCGCGACGTGGAGCGTGGGCACCGTGCGGGTGACCTCGATGGGCCAGCCGCTCGTGCTGTCGACCGGGTCCGCGACGTGCGTGCCCACGGGCGTGCCGACGAACGTCGTGGTCACCCAGGTGCGGGTGAGGGCGACGTGACCACGCGCCCGTCGCCCCACGTCGGCTTCCCGCAGCGGCTCGACGTGCACGGGGGCACCGCGCTGGTCGACGACGAGGCCTACCTGCGGGGGCTGGTCGAGCAGGTCCTCTTCACCCGGCCCGGTGAGCGCGTGAACCGGCCGGACTTCGGCAGCGGCGTGGGCGCGATGGTGTTCGCGCCGATCGACGACGAGGTCGCGCGGGCGACGCAGGGACTCGTGCACGGGGCCCTGCAGCGGCTGCTGGGCGACCTGATCCACGTCGAGCAGGTCGAGGTCTCCGCCGAGGACTCCACGCTGCGCGTGCTCGTGGCGTACCGGCCGCTGCGCTCGCCCGACACCGACCCCCGCCGGGTCCTCGAGGTCAGCTCGGGCGGTGCGCCGTGAGCGTCGAGCCCTCGGCGTTCGGCGCCGCGATCGACCGCGAGTCCCGCCGGGCCACCGTGGTGGGGTCCACGACCGTGCCCGGTGGCGACAGCCTCACCGCGGTCGACTTCGTCGAGGTGCTCAGCAACCACCGCGGCCTGCCCGACTGGATCCCCGGCGCCCCGTCGCAGCGCACGCTCCTGGTGCACCTGGTGTCGGACGTGGCGGACGCGAGCTTCTGGGCCGGCGTGCGCCCGCGGGTCGACGGGGGCGTGCGCGACGACCCGCGCGTCAACCCGGTCGGCGTGCAGTGGGCCTTCCCCGCCTCCGTCGTCACCGCGTGGACGCCGGGCGACCCCGGACCGCTCACGCAAGGCGACCACGACCTGGTCGAGCGCGCGCTGCCCGCGTCGGCCGCCGTCCGCCGCAGCGTCCTCGTGGTGCGCACGACGACGAGCGGCGACTGGTCCACCTACACGCTGCACCTGCTGCGACCCACCGACGACGGCACACCCGCCGGGTTCGACCCCCCGATGGCGTCGGCCGAGTTCTCCTTCACGGTCGACTGCCCGAACGACGTCGACTGCTGCGGGCCCGCCGCCCTACCTCCGCCGGACGGCCCCTCCCCCGTCCTCGACTACCTGGCACGCGACTTCGACGCGCTGCGGACCCGCCTGCTCGACCGGGTGGCCACCCTGGTGCCGGGGTGGGACGACCGCAACCCCGCCGACCCGGCCGTCATGCTGGTCGAGCTCTTCGCGGCGGTGGGCGACCGGCTCGGGTACTGGCAGGACGCCGTCGCGCTCGAGGCGTACCTCGGCACCGCGCGCCGGCGCACCTCGGTGCGACGCCACGCACGACTGCTCGACTACGCCGTGCACGAGGGCTGCGCCGCGCGCGTCTGGCTCGCCTTCACCACCGACGCGCCGACCGACGTCCCCGCCGGGGCGCCCGTGACCGACGTCGTGCCCGAGGCCGGGTGGCGCGCGGTCGAGGCGTACGACGCCGGCGGGGTCGTGGTGGAGACCGCCGCGCCGGCGCACCTGGTCCCGGCACGCAACGCCGTCCCGCTGTACGCGTGGGGCGACACCGACCACGTGCTGCCGGCGGGGTCGACGTCGGCCTACCTGCTCGCGCCGGCGACGCAGGACCCGCACCTGCACGCGGGCGACGTGCTCGTGCTGGTGGACGACCCGGTGATCCCCCCGACCGACCCGCACCCGCCCGCGACCCTGCTGGACCGGCTGCGCCTGGGCGACCCCGGACGCCGCTTCGCGGTCCGGCTCGACGCCGACCCCGTGGTGCACCACGACCCCTACCTCGGGCCGGACCACCTCGTGCTGGAGATCCACTGGGACGCGCAGGACGCCCTCGCGCGGCCGCTGCGGGTCTCGGGCGAGGGACCGGGCGGGGCGCCGGTGCCGCGGGCCGCCGCGATGGCGAACGTCGTGCTGGCCGACCAGGGGGCGACGGTGCCGCGCGAGCCGGTGGTCGCCCTCCCGGCGTGGGCTCCGGGCCGCGACTACCGCCCCCGGCTGGCGCGGACCGGCGTGGTCTGGGCCGAACCGGTGGGACCGGCGCGCCCGGACGCGGGCGCCGTCGCCCTGGCGTCGCCCGACGCCTCCCGGGCGGCGGCCCAGGTCTGGGTGGACGACGGCGAGCGGACCTATGACGCGCGGGCGGACCTGCTGGCCAGCGGCCCGCTCGACGCCCACGTGGTCGTGGAGCCCGACGACGACGGCGTCGCGCGGTTGCGGTTCGGGGACGGCGTCGCCGGTCGCGATCCGGCGGACGCTCCGCTGTGGGCCACCTACCGGCTGGGCGGCGGCGGGTCCGGCAACGTCGGCGCCGGCCGGCTGGACGGGCTGCTGGCGCGCACCGACGGCTCGGCCGCCGCGACGGGGGGCGCCCACCTCGACGTGTGGAACCCGCTGGCGGCGACCGGGGGTCGGGCGGCCGAGCCGGTCGAGCAGGTGCGGCGGCTCGCCCCCACGGCCTACCGCCGCCAGCTGCGGGCGGTGACCGACGACGACTACGCGGTCGTGGCCGGGGGCGTCCCGGGCGTGCAGCGCGCCGTCGCCCGCCGCCGGTGGACCGGCTCGTGGTACGCCGAGGAGGTCATGGTCGACCCCGAGCTCGCCCGGGCCCGTGACGCCGCGCTGCCCGTGCAGGTCTCCGACGTGCTCGAGGTGCGCCGCATGGCGGGCCTCGACGTCGAGGTGCGCCGGCCCGTCTACGTGCCCCTGCTGGTGCGCATCGAGGGGTGCGTGCAGGACGGGTACGTGGGCGCCGACGTGCAGCGGGGGCTCGCCGACGTGTTCTCGGCGCACCGCCGCCCCGACGGCAGCCCCGGGTTCTTCGACCCCGACCGGTTCACGTTCGGGCAGCCGCTGTACCTGAGCGACGTCGTCGCCACGGCCATGTCGGTGACCGGCGTCGCGTGGGTCGAGGTCACCGTGTTCGGGCGGCTGTCCGACGGGCCGGCGGCCACGGCCGCCAACCTGGCGCAGGGACGGGTCAGGGTCGGACGCCGTGAGGTGCTGCGCTGCGACACCGACGCGAGCAACCCGGAGAACGGACGCGTCGACCTGCGGCTGCGAGGTGGATCGTGACCGCGGACCCGCAGCCGTCGGTGGTCAACCCGCCCGGCCAGCCCCGGCTCGACCGCCGGCTGCTGACCCATCCCACCGCGCTCCGGTCGCTGCGGGACACGCTGTCCGGCGACGGCCACGACCCTGTGGTCCGCGCGGTCGCCCGGGCGGGGACCGACGACCCCGCCGTCGCGCTGCTCGACGCGTGGGCGGTCGTCGCGGACACCGTCTGCTTCTACAACGAGCGGATCGCCACCGAGGGGTACCTGCGCACGGCCACCGAGCACCGGTGGCTGCGCGAGCTCGCGCGTGAGCTGGGCTACGAGCTGCGGCCCGGCACCGCGGCCGAGGTGGACCTCGCGTTCAGCGTCGAGACGGCACCCGGAGCCCCGGACCCCGTGGTCGTCGAGGCCGGCACGCCGGTGCAGTCCGTGCCCGGCGCGGGCCAGCTGCCGCAGACCTTCGAGACCTCGGCGGAGCTCGAGGCACGCGCCGCCTGGAACGCGATCCCCGGCTCGCTCACGGTCGCGCAGCAGCTGCCGTACGGCACCGAGCAGATCTGGGTGCGGGTGGGCCCGGTGGTGCCGCGGGCGGGCGACCACGTGCTCGTCGTCGGTGACGAGTGCAGGGCGCACCCGACCGACCACGCGGGCGGGGACGCCGAGCGGTGGGACTTCCGGGTGGTGGTCCGTGTCGAGTCGACCCCCGACGGGCACGCGGGCTGGTGGCGGCTCGACCTCGACCGGCCGATCGGCTACCACCGCGACCGCGAGCTCGTGGCGGTCGCGGGCGTCGAGGTCCACCTGCTGCGCGACCAGGCGCACCTGTACGGGCACAACGCGCCGGACCCCCGGCTGCTCGCGGTGGACGGGCAGGCGCCGGGCGGGGCCGAGGGCGCGGGCGACCTCATGCACTGGAAGGACTACGACGTCCCGGCGCCGCAGGACACGTCCGCGTTCGAGCTCGCGGGCGAGCACCCCGGGGTGGTGCCGGGCTCCTGGACGGTCCTCGCCCAGCCCGGGTACGTCGAGGCCTACCGGGTGGTGCGCGTGAAGAACGACGGCGCGACGCGGTACGCCGTGCCGGGACCGATCACGCGCGTCGCCGTGGACGCCGCGGACAGCCTCACCCAGTTCACGCGCCCGCAGGCGACCGTGTTCCTTCCCGCCGCGCGGCTCGACGCCGGCCGGCGTCCCGCCGTGGGCCCGGTCGACAGCACGACGGTCGAGCTCGAGCCGCACGCGCCGCTGCTCCCGGCCGGCCGGCGCGTCCTGGTCACCGGCACGCGCGCCGGGTCGCCCGCGGTGGTCGTCGCGACCGTGCTGCACCCCGCTGTCGCCGGGACCGAGTCGGTGGTCGTCGAGCTCTCCGCGTCCGTGGACCTCGAGCGCACCGGCCTGCACGTGCTGGCCAACGTCGTGCCCGCGACCCACGGCGAGACGCAGCACCACCAGGTGCTGGGCAGCGGCGACGGGCGCGCGACGTTCCCGTCGTTCGCCCTGCGACGGGCACCGTTGACCTACCTGCGCGACGTCGTGGCGTCGGACGGCGCGGTGCCCGCGCTGGAGGTCCGGGTGGACGGCGTGGCCTGGGAGGCGGTCGACGACCTGGGGCAGACGGGCCCGCGCGACCGGGCGTACACGGTCCTGCGTGACGAGGGCGGCGCGGTGCGGGTCGTCTTCGGCGACGGCGTGCACGGCACCCGGCTGCCGACGGGCCAGGAGAACGTGGTCGCTAACTACCGCGTGGGCACCGGGGCGGACGGCGGGGTCCGCGCCGACCAGGTGTCCCTGCTCCCCCGGCGCCCGGTCGGCGTGCGCGCCGTCACCAACCCCGTGCCGTCGCACGACTGGGCCGCCGAGGAGACGCTCGAGACCGCGCGGACCAACGCCCCGCAGCGCATCCGCACGCTCGACCGCGTGGTGTCCGTGCGGGACCACGAGGATGCCGCGCGGGCGTTCCCCGGCATCGGCCCCGCGCGCGCGGACCTCGTGTGGGACGGGCGGCGCGAGCGCGTGCTGGTGTCCGTGCTCGCGGCGGGCGGCCTGGTGCCCGGCGGGACGCTCGTCGACGACCTCGTGCTCCGCCTCTCGCTCCAGCGCGAGGAGGGCAGCCCGTTCGACGTGGTCGTCGGCCTCCCGCGCTGGTTCGGGGTCCGGGTCGAGGTCGCGCACGACCCGGCGTACCGCCGTGCCGACGTGGAGGCCGCCGTGCTGCTCGCTCTCGGGTCGACGTTCGGGCCGGGCAGCCGCGAGCTGGCGTCGGCGGTGTCGCGCGCCGACGCGCTGCTCGCGGTGCGCACGGTCCCGGGCGTGCTGGCGTGCACGATGCCGCGGCTGCTCGCGATCCCGTCGGTGCCGGACCCACCCGCGGTCGCCACCGTCCCGCCCGACCAGGCGCCGCCGCCCGACGTCCTCGCCGCGCAGCCCGGGCGCATCGACGGGACGTCGGTCCTGCCGGCCGAGCTGCTCGCGTTCGCCCCCGGAGCCGTGGTGATCGGGGTGATGACGCCGTGACCACCCCCGCACCCGCCGCCGTCGCCCGCCTGCGCGAGCTGCTGCCGCCGCACGTCCTGCAGCGGGACGCCGAGGCCGGCGGCCTGCTCGCCGACCTGCTCGACGCGGTGGGCCGTCAGCTCGACCTCGTCGAGGCCGACGTCGAGCAGCTCTACGCGTCGTGGTTCGTCGAGACCTGCCCCGAGTGGGTGGTGCCGTACATCGCCGACCTGGTCGGGGTCACCGAGCTGCCGCCCGACCTGCGCGACTCCGGGGCCGACGTGAGCCGCCGCGCCCTGGTCGCCAACACGGTCGGCTACCGCCGGCGCAAGGGCACGGTCGCGGTGCTCGAGGACGTCGCTCGCGCCGCGTCGGGCTGGCCGGCCCGCGCCGTGGAGTGCTACCGGCTGCTCGCCACGACCACGCACGTCAACCACGTCCGTCTCGACCGGCCCGCGACCGCGGGCCTGCGCACCGGACCCGACGACGGCGGCCCGCTCGACCTGGTGGGCACCCGGCTGGCGCAGGGCGCGCTGGACCCCCTGGCCCACACGGTCGACGTCCGGCACATCCGCGAGCACCGCGGCCGGCACGGCATCCGCAACGTGGGGATCTACCTGTTCCCCGACCGCGTGCAGCAGCTCGCCCACGGCCGCGCGCGCAAGCCCACCCACCCGGCCGACGGGTGGACCGTGCACCCCCTCGGCATCGACACGCCGCTGTACTCCACGCCCACCGCCGAGTCCTCGGTCGAGCACCTCGCGGTCGAGAGCGACCTGCCGGTGCCCCTGCGTCCCCGCCGGCTCCTGGCCCGGCTGCTGGCGGCCCGCCGCGACGGGTCGCCGGGCGTGCCCGACCTGCGGGTCCGCATCGGCGCCACCGACCTGCTGCCCGAGCGGATCCGGGTCTGCCGGCTCGAGGACCTGGCGCCCGTGACGGGCTGGCAGGTGATGGTCGACCCGGTCCACGGGCGGCTGCGCCCCTACCTCGACGGCGTGCCGGACGACCCCGGGTCGATCGAGTTCTCCGTGGCGCTGGGCAGCACCGCGGACGTGGGGGCCGGGACCGACGACCGCTCGCTGTCGCACCGCGACCTCCTGGACGCCGACCCGTACGTGGGCGACGGGACGACCGACCGGTCGATCGTCGCCGACCAGCGCGAGGTCCCCGGCGGCACGTTCGTCACCCCGGCGGCCGGCCTGGGCGCCGCACTCTCCGACCTCGAGACCGCGTGGGCCCAGCCGACGGCCGCCCGGTCGACCTACGTCGTGTCGCTGCCCGACAACGGCTTCCACGCCGGGAACCTCACGGTGCACGTCGCCGCCGGGACCCGGCTCGTGGTCGTCGGCGCCACGTGGCCGCCCACCCGGCTGTCCGGCGGCCTCACGCTGCCCGCGCAGCCCGGGGTGTACGACCCGCGCGGGGTACAGCCGACCGTGCTCGGGTCGCTCACCGTGGTCGGCGCCCCCGGCAGCAGCGTGGTGCTCGACGGCCTCGTGGTCGACGGGGACGTCGTCGTGGCCGCCGGCGACCTCGGGTCGTTGTCGCTCGGCCGGTGCACCGTGGCCGGGTCCGTGCGCGTGGTCGACGGGGGCCCGGGCGCGAGCAACGCCGGCATCCACGTCCGCGCGGTCCGCAGCTGGTGCGGGCCGGTCGACCTGGGCAGCACGGTCGGGGACGTCGAGGTGGTCGGCGGGGCCGTGCTCGGCAGCGCCACGTGGCACCGGGATGGCGGCGGCACGGTCGGGGCGGCGGTCGTCGCGCCCGAGGCCGACCTGGTGCTCGACTCGAGCACCGTCCGCGGCACCGTCGCCGTGCGCACCCTGTCGGCCACGAGCGCGATCCTCGACGGCGTCGCGACGGTCGCCGACCGGCAGGTCGGCTGCGTGCGGTACTCGTACGTGACGCCCTCGTCGCGGGTGCCGCGGCGCTTCCGGTGCGTGCCGGCCGAGGGCGACGCCACCCCCGAGAGGCCCTCCTACGTCGCGACGGACGCCGGCTCGCCGCACTTCCTCGCCCTCGCGCGCACGTGCGCGGAGTCGATCGCCGAGGGCGGCGAGGACGAGTCCGAGATGGGCGTCCACCACCGCCTGCACCGGCCCGCGCGCCGTCGCGCGGCCCGCCGCGTGCTCGCCTCGTACGTCCCCGTCGGTCTGGAGATCGGGATCGCCGCACCCATCGCTGTGGGCAGGAGCTGAGGACCATGCAGGGAGACTTCTCGCGGTCGACCTTCGAGGCGCGACGCGGGTACCGGTCCGTGCTCCTGCAGCAGGGCCGCGTGCTGCTCGACTCCGAGGTCAACGAGCAGGCGGCGATCACCGCGCACCACGACGAGACCCGGACCGTCGACGTGGTCGGGCCGGCGGGCGGCCCGCTCCCGCTCGACGGTGGACCCGGGCCGTTCGCCGTGGTCGACGCGTCCGGCGCGACGCCGACCGGTCCCGTGCCCTGGGCCCAGCTGCTCGTGACGCCCGGGCGCTACTACGCCGACGGCGTGCTCGCCGAGAGCCCGGCTCCGACGACCGGTCCGGGCTGGCGGCTCACCGACCAGCCGCACCTGCCGGGCGGGCTGCCCGAACCGGGCTCGGACGTGGCCGTCGGCGGACGCGTGGGGCTGTTCCTGGACGTCTGGCAGCACCACGTGACGCCCGACGAGGACCTCACGCTGCTCGAGCCGGCCCTCGGCGGACCGGACACGAGCACGCGCTCGCAGACCGTGTGGCAGGTGCGCTGGCTCCCGCTGGTGGACAAGGGGGACGGCTGCGCCGACATCGTCCGCCTCTCCGGGGCGACCGCCACGCACCGCACGATGGCCGCCCGGCTCGAGGAGCCCGTCGACTCGGACGACCCCTGCCGGATCACGACCTCGGGCGGGTACCAGCTGCTCGAGAACCAGCTCTACCGCGTCCAGGTGCACACGGTGGCCGCGGACGGCTCGGCGACGTTCCTCTGGTCCCGCGAGAACGGCAGCGTCGTCGCGGGCATCCGGTCGTTCGGCGCGAGCACCGGCGGCACGACCGAGCTGGTGCTCGACCGCGACGGCCGCGACGAGGAGCTGTCGTTCCACGACCAGAGCCTGGTCGAGGTGACGAGCGAGGACAGGGTGCTGCGCGGCGAGCCGGGCTTCCTGGCGACGGCGGGAGCGCCGCTGGTGAGCGGCACGTCCGCGGAGGGTCTCACGCTGCCGGTCACCTGGGCGATCCTGCCCGGCCCGACGTTCGCGCAGCTGGGCGCCCACCCGGTCGCCCGCCGCTGGGAGGGCGGCCCCCTGCCCGTCCGGACGACGAAGACGCTGCTCGAAGGCGGCATCTCGGTGACGTTCGGCGCCGCTGGCGCACCGCTGCGGACCGGCGACTACTGGCAGGTCCCCGCGCGCACGGTGCGCCTCGCGTACGGGCTGACCGCCCGCACCGGCACCATCGAGTGGCCGACCGACGGGTCCGGGACCGCACTGATGGTCCCGCCCGCCGGCGTCCCGCACCACGTCGCTCCGCTGGCGACCCTGCTGCGCGACGCGGCCGGCTGGGTCGTGCAGTCCGACTGCCGGTCGTTGTTCCCGCCGCTCACGAGCCTGGTGACCATCGACCTGGTGGGCGGTGACGGTCAGGAGGCGATGCCCGGCGACCCGTTGCCGGAGCCGGTCCGGGTCGTGGTCCGCAACGGCGGCGTCCCCGTGGTGGGCGCCCGCGTCAAGGGCATCGCGCGCTCGGGAGCGACCGAGGCCGGCGCGGTGGACGACGCCGAGCCGATCGACGTCGCCGCGAGCGCGATCGTGACCGCGGTGACCGGGTCCGACGGCGTCGCCTCGTTCTTCTGGCGGCTCGACCCGGCCGGCAGCACCACCCAGACCCTGACCCTGACCCGGCTGGACGCCGCCCAGCCGACGGTGGATGTCCCGGTCGACGTCGAGGTGGTCGCAACGGCGCGGCTGAGCGTCGCCCGGCAGGTGGCGTGGGACGACCCGAGGTGCGCGGGCTTCGCGGAGGTGCGGACGGTCGCCGACGCGCTCGCCCAGCTCAGCACCACCCGGTCGCTGCTCCTGCTCGGCGGCGACGGCCAGGAGGTCGACACCCAGGGGGACGTGCTGGCGCGCCCCGTCCGGGTCGCCGTGACCAGCCCGTGCGGGCCCGTCGAGGGCGCGAAGGTCACCGCCGGCACCGCGGGCGGCGCCGACGGGGCCGTGGCCGTGGCGACGGGCGGTGGCCCGGCGCCCGCGACGCTCGGCGGCGACACCGAGGCCACCGCGGTCACCGGGGGCGACGGGATCGCGGAGTTCTGGTGGCAGCCGCAGTTCGCGGACGGCCGCTCGGCACTGCTCGACGTGCGGCTCGAGGAGTCCGACGAACCGCACGCGCACGTGACGTCGACCCTCGACCTCGGCAGGGGGACTCGAGGCCTGCACATCACCGACCTGCTGCTCTCCGGCCGGCGCCAGTTCCGCAACGACAGCAGGATCAGCGGGTCCGTGCTCGCCCGCGGCTTCGAGATCGTCCTCGACGGCCCGGTGAACCCGCGGTCGGTCGCCGGGAAGCCGGTCGTGCACCTCACGCTCGCGCTGCCCTGGCCGTGGCCCGGCGACGGCGACGTCTGGAGCCAGACCCCGGTGGGCACCCGGACCGTCGAGCTCGCCGGGAGCCTCGACCCCAAGGAGAACCTCCTCATCTGGCGGCCCTCGGACCACACGGCGGAGTGGCTCACGGCCGAGCTGTGGGACGTGCTGCTGCGGGCCGGCTGGGACAACCCCGTCGAGGGCCGCCTCGTCGTCGACTCGTGGGCGATCCAGGCCGCGGGCGACGAGCGCGGCGTCCCGATCAACGGGCACGCGGTCGCCGTCATGGACGGCAACCGGACCGAGCTCGTGCTGCCCACGGACGACGCCATCGCCGGCGGCCGGTACGAGCAGTGGTTCTGGCTCATGCAGAAGGCGCCCGACGAGCGGGTGCTGCTGCCCGAGGTCGTCGGGCTCGGTCGCGTGGCCTGGCGCAAGGCGCTCGCCGACGTCGGCGTGGACCTCGACACGCTCGACCTGGAGACCCAGGTGGTCGCCGGCGTGCCCAAGGGCCGGATCCTGTCCATGGACCCGCCTCCCGGGACACCGCTCGAGGCGGGCACGCGGGTGCGGGTGGTCGTCAGCGGCTGACGCTGCGTGGTCAGTGCGCCGGGACCGGCGCCGGGTGCACCTGCTCCTCCAGGACGTGCGGCCACTGCTCGGGCAGCAACGCCATCCCGGCGGCCGCACGGGCTTCTGCCGCCGGCGTGACGCTCGGCTCGGACACCGTCCACCCCCCGATCTGCAGGCTGGCGGTCGTTGTCCCGATCGTGGGCGACACGTACAGGTCGTTCCAGGTGAGATGGCGGTGGTTCGCAGCACCCGGCGTGAGCTCGGCGGCCTCCGCCAGCGACGTCGAGCACAGCCGGCACGGGCTCAGGTTGATGCTGGCGTCGATCGCCGTCACCCGCCCCGCGATCCCCCCCGGCCCGCGGTTGCGCTGCAGGTAGGCGAGGAACTGCCGCTCGGCGTGCGTGTCGTTGGTCCGCTCGTTGGGCGATCCGCGCAGCTCCCCGGTGTTCCAGGTGAGGAGCTCGATCCGCTGCGGCTCGGACGGCTGGGCCACGATCCCGCCAGGCCGGCGACGCGGGTCGTCCTGGCGTGTCGTGAAGGCCCGGCGTGGCGGCTGGAGCGGGTCGAGCAGCGTCCGGTCCTGCATCGCGAGCCCGCCTGAGGCATCCCGGATCGGGTCGCCGGCCGAGTCCCGCGCGAGCTGCCGGGCCGTGCTGGTGCCGGACGCGCCGGCGGTGCTCCCCTCGACCGTCAGGGAGATCCGCAGGACTGCTTGTCGGGACGCGACGAACCCGGGCATCAGGGCCGCGATCTCGGTCCACGGGCTCGCGGACCCGAAGACGTGGTAGCTGCCGTCCGCATTCGGACCGCGCAGCTCGAGGCCGGTCAGACCCGCGGCACGCAGCTCCTGACTGATGCCGGTCAGCTCGGTGCGGAGCTGATCGATCGACTCGGGGTGCGCCGCGAGGGCGGCCCGCAGCCGCGCCTGCGCCCGCGCCTTCGGACCTCCCTCGTCGGCACCTGCGGCAGGCTCGCCCGGACGCGCACCACCGACCCCCAGCGCCGCCAGTGCCGACCGCCCGAGCGTGATGGCCTGGTCGATCAGCCACGACACCGCCTGCTCGACGACGCCGCGGATGCTCTGCACGATCTCGACGATCTTCTCGGGGATGTTGCCGATCCCCACCTGGTTGGCCAGGAACCCGATCGCCATGGGCACGGCCATCGCGAGCCCGTGCTCGACCTTCTGCGCGGCGGGGTCGACGTTGCCGTGCGCCACCTCGTCCAGGGTCGTGACGTACTCGTTGACCACCTCGAGCACCTCGCGGATGTAGTCGATGAGCGACTGCACGGCGCGGAAGAACGCGAGGAAGCTGTTGACCACGGCCATGACGCCGGTGGGGTCGAGCATCGAGATCAGCTTCTCGACGACGGCGGACACGATCCGCTCCTGGATCCAGGTCTGCGCGGCGCTGATGATCGTGTCCCACAGGTTCGACAGCTGGCCCTGGATGAACTCCCAGATCGCGGTCATGCCGCGCTCCTGCACGTCCTTGAGGAAGGTCCACGCGCCGCTCAGCATGCTGATCGCCCCGCGGATCCGCCCCACGGTCTCGGCGCCCAGGCGCTCCTCCAGCTTGGCCCAGACCAGGTCCATCGACAGGCCCAGCACCTGGAGCACGAGCGTGATGATCGACTCCACCGACACCTCGGTGGGTGGCGTGATGCCCATCTGCCGCAGCCCGCGGAACAGCCAGGCGGACAGCCCGTTCAGCAGGTGCGTGACGATGTGGTCGACGAACGACAGGAAGCCGCGCTTGAGGGCCTCGAGCATGTTGAGCAGGAAGCGCACGGGGTCGGCCTGGATGGCGTCGATGGCCGAGGTGACGTGCTCGATGATGCTGGCGAGCAGGTCGCTCGGGAAGTTCATCAGCCGCAGGATCAGCTCGATGACGACCTGCACCACCGTCGAGACGAACGAGATGATCCGGCCCAGCGGCTCGCCGAACGCGCCGACGATCCGCTCGAAGGTGTCCAGCGGGTGCAGCAGGTCCTCGAGGTGCAGACTGTCCCAGATCCCACGGAACGTGCCGGTGATCATGCTCCACGAGATGCCGAGCGTGGCCGCCGCGGTCTCGATGCGCCCGGCCGCCTCGGCGATGACGCCGGACTCCTCCAGCTGGTGGAACGTGTTCTCGCCGTCCGGCAGCAGCGTGATGAAGCCGCCGATGAGGTTGGCGGGGGTCAGCGGGACGACCTCCTGCGTGAAGGGGTCCTTCCCGATCAGCACGGTGACCAGCCGGAACCCGCGGGCGTGGTGCGCGTGCTCGCTGAGCCAGTGCAGCAACGAGTCCTTGACCAGCGACAGCGCCTGGGCGATGAGCTCCTCGGCGAACGTCCGCACCCGGCCCAGCAGCTCGCCGGCGTGCGTCACCAGCCGGTCGAGGGCGTTGGGCAGGTCGGCGATGTTCGACGGCTGGATCGCCTGCCACGCCTCGCGGAACAGCGCACCGAGGTCGTCGACGAGCGACAGGACGCGCCCGACGTTCGCGTCGATCCACGCCGCGACCTGCGTGATGACCCCGCGCTCGCGCAGCTGCTCGATCTTGTCGCCCTGGCCCAGCAGGCGCAGCAGGTCCTCGAGGATCTCCTCCGTGGTCGCGACCACCGGGGTGCCCCGCAGCGGGTCGCGGTGCAGCACCTTCTTGGCGACGTCCCAGACGGGTCCGACGGTCGGTCCGGTGAGCAGCGGCTCGACCATGCCGACGGCGAGCTCCCGGACCAGCGCGAGGATCCCGTCGACCAGCTCACCGGCGAACGCGGTGACGTCGCGGGCGACCGCCCCGACGTGGCGAGCGATCACCGCGAGGTTGGCGGTCAGCCCGTCGACGAGGTGGATCTCGTCCCACGCCGCGTCGATCTCGCGCTGCAGGCGCGCGAGCGTGAGGTTGTGGGCCAGGAGGCCACCCGTGACCAGGTCGAGCACGCGCTGCACGAGGTCGCCCGCGGCGAGCCGGTCGTAGATCGCGGTGCCGTACGGCACGAGCCCGACCACGCCGCGCACCACGCGCTCGGGGGTGGGCTCGACGCGGCGTCCCCTGATCGGGTCGTAGCGGACCAGAAGGGTCAGCAGCGTGTAGCCGGGCACGGAGTCGGCCTGCTCGCCGATGGCGTCGCGGGCGGCGGTGTCGATGCCGAGGAGGTCGCGGTGCACGATCCCGGCCGTGCCGGGCTGGACCGCGTGCGTGAGCTCGTGGGCGAGCAGGGGGACGTCGGTGGCGCTCTGCCCGGCGCCGAGGAAGACGTGCGTGCCCACGGTGAAGGCACGGGCGTCGAGGTCGCGCGCGGCCTGTTCGGTCCGTCGGTCCTGGTGCACCCGGACCCCGGACACGTCCGCGCCCAGGAGTGGCTCGACCTGACGCGCGACCGGGTCGGCGACCGGTGCACCCGGGCCGGGCGCGGCGACCACGCGGCGGACGGCGGACGGCACGTCGGGCCGCGCCAACGGGCCGGTCGGGGGTCCCCGGCCGGAGGTCTGGTCCTGCACGAGGCGCGTCGGGGGCGCCCGCGCGGGCTGGCCGGCGCGCTCCGCCGCCCGCCGTGCCGCGACCTCCCGTACGTCGGTCGGGCTGGACACCGAGGTCGCGACGGCTGCGACGGGCGTCGCCACGACCACGGGCGTCCGCTCCGCCTCCCGGCCGATCTCCCTGCGCCGGACTTCCCCCTTGTGCCGGCGCGCCGGGACCTGCTCGGCCGCCGGCGTCGGTCCGCCGGCGCGCTCCTCCCAGCGCGCCACCGCGTCGAGGGGCGGCGGCGTCGCGGGTGGGCGCCCGGCTCGCACCATCACGCGCCCGGCGTCGTGCGCCCCGCGCCCCGTCGGCACCGGCACCGCGACCTGGACCGGCAAGGGGGCACCCGGCGCGGGGACGGTCTCCTGCCGGCGCTGCCGCTCCCGGTCGTCGCGGTCGCGCTCGGCGACGGCCACCCGGTCCTCGGCGGTCACGTCGGCCTCCGCGGCATCGTGCGCCCCGTCTTGGCCAGCTCCCACCGCGCCGCGGTGTCGACCGCGGCGGCGTCGACCACCCCGTCCTCGGCGGCCGCGAGGTACGCCGCCGTGAGCGCGATCGCCGCGATGCCGCCGCCGGGCACGTCCACCGCCGCCAGCCGGTCCACGTCGAGGCCCGCCGTCGGGGTGGTGCCGGGGAACGCCTTGCGCCACATGGCCGCTCGCAGGGCCTGCTCGGGATAGGGGAACGTCACGATCGTACGCAGGCGTCGCGTGAAGGCCTGGTCGAGGGCGTCGCGGGAGTTCGTCGTGAGGATGGCCAGCCCGCGGAACTGCTCCATGCGCTGGAGCAGGTAGCCCACCTCCAGGTTGGCGTACCTGTCGTGGCTGTCCCGCACCTGCGACCGGCTGCCGAACAGCGCGTCCGCCTCGTCGAACAGCAGCACGCACGAGCCGTCCTCGGCGGCGTCGAACAACCGGCGCAGCTGCTTCTCGGTCTCGCCGATGTACTTACTGACCACCTGGCTGAGGTCGACGTGCACGAGGTCGAGCTCGAGGTCGTGCGCGATCACCTCGGCCGCCGTCGTCTTGCCGGTCCCGCTCGGGCCGGTGAACAGGGCCGTGGTGCCCAGCCCGCGGGTCGAGCGGTCGGCGAAGCCCCAGTCGTCGAGCACCCGGACACGGTGCCGGACGGACGCCACCAGCGCCCGCAGCTGCTCGGTCTGCGTCGGCGGCAGCACCAGGTCGTCCCACGTCGCCCGGGCGGGCAGCACGCTCGCCAGGCCCGCGAGCGCGGCCTGCGACCGCTCGCGGCACGCGGTCCACAGCGACGCCCCGGACCGGACCTCGGACGCCACGGACTCGAGGTCGTCGAGCGCCAGGTCGAACACCCCGGCCACCTGGTCGACGTCGTGCAGGCGGGGGTCGACGCCCGCGCGGCGCAGCGCGGAGCCCACCGCCTCGCGCCGCGCGCCGACCTGCAGCCGCCCGACGTGCACGACGACCGCCTCGCCCGGCCGCTCGGCCTCGCCGTCGTCGGCGACGAGGGCGAGGGGGGTGTCCAGCCCCTGCAGCGCGGAGACCAGGCCGCGCGCGTCGTCCTGGGGGGCGTCGGCGAGGTCGACCACCCACGCGACGCCCGAGAGCACGGTGTCGCGCTCGAGTCGGCGCAGCAGGCGGTCGCGCTCCTCGGGCTCGCGCGGGACGTCGGTGGCCGACAGCAGCATCGCGTTCATGCCGAGCCGGTCGGCGGCGGCGCCGACCACGGCACGCACGTTCCCCCGCTGCGGCCCGTGCAGCACCACCGCCCGGCTGGTCCGCCACGCGGCGGCGAGCCGTTCGGCGGCCGCGCCGAGCTCGGGGGGCAGCCAGACCGGCGGCGGCAGCGGCCGGGCCAGGGCCGCCAGGCGGCTGTCGAGGTAGCCCGCCCCGGCCAGGTGGTGCAGGACGCGCTCGTCCACCACGAGGGGGCTGCCGGTGGGGCTGCTCGGCTCGGCCAGCGTGACCAGCTCCCACCGACGCAGCGGGGCCGGGGGGGTCAGCGCGCTCCAGTGGGCGTCGGGCAGGACCGCGAGCGCCGTGCCGAACGTGAGCCGCCGACCCCCGCCGAGCGTGGCGAGGTCCTCCCCCACGGCCGCGACCAGCTCGGGTCCCGCGGCCAGCAGCAGGACCGCGCGCTCGAACGCGGTCAGGCCGAAGCCCTGGGCGAGGTCGTCGAGGGTGGACGGGCCGCCGAGGTGCTCGCGCGCCGACCGGGCGGCCGCCTCGCACGGCACGGCGTCCTCGCCCCGGACGTGCGCCCGGAGCACGTCCAGCTCGGCGAGGACGGCGTCGCGGCTCGCGGTCGCGCGGTCGGTGGACGGGTTCACGGCAGGCTCAGCACGGGGCCGTCGTACACGTCGGCCGACATCGTCGGCATGCTCTGTGCGCCGTCGACGACGACGCGCACGAGCCAGTCCCCGTCGGGCACGTCGGCCCGGTCCAGCTGGATGGTCGACGAGGGCGGCGTCCCCGGGGCGATCGGCGCCAGCTGGACGGACACCGTGTTGGCGACGCCGTCGAGAGGCGTCCGGCGCGCCAGGTCCACCTCGCAGCGCTGACCGGGCCGCAGCGCCGGGCTGATGCCGATGCTCACCACGGTCGCCGTCGCGCTCGTGGCGCCGACGACCGGGCGCACCAGGACGGGCAGCACGTTCGACCGGGCGAGCGTGCGGGGCGGTGGCGAGAGCGGCGGTCCGGGCCGGGCGCGCTGCACCACGCTCGCCGCGAGCAGCCCGGCCGGCACGTCGCCGGTCAGCACGACCTCGAGGACGTCGTCGTGCAGCGGCGCCACGGGGACCAGCTCCGCACCGCCGACCCTGACCACCGTGACCGGGCCACGCAGCCCCGACCCGGTGAGGCGCAGGCGGCTGCCCGTGGACACGACCGCGCCCGGCGGCACGGTGTCGAGGCCGAGCAGGTGCGGCCGTCGCAGGGGGTCCACCTCGACCGTGCGCGTCAGCACGGGCGGTGCGGCGCGCGGGCTGACCTCCGCCTCGAGCACCACCACCGTCGCCGTGTAGGCGACCGAGAGCAGGTACGACGTCCCGAACGCTCCCCAGAGCCGCGAGAGCTCCTCGAGCGTCAGCACCTGCGGCGCGAGCTTGACCAGCTCGACCTGGTCGGCGAGGTCCGCGTTGGACAGGAACTCCAGCCCGCTGGTCCCCTCGAAGTGGGTGATCGCGGTCGCCACCACGTCACGCGTCAGCACCTGGTTGACGGAGAGCGCGAGGACCGCGCGGGCCATCAGCCGGTGCGGCTCGAGGTCCACGTCCTGGCCGTAGGCGCTGACCAGGAAGTGCAGGTCGACCGCCGCGACCGGCCGGTTGTTCAGGCTGCCGTCCGAGCGCCGCGTGGGCAGGTCGGTGAGGTTCCACGCGTGGTTGGGCGTGACCTCGTAGAGGAAGACGTTGAGTCCCCGGATCGGGTCGTTGCCCACGGCCGAGGCGCTGATCTGGTCCGGCCGCAGGGTCGTCACCTTCGCCCCACCCACCGCGCCGGGCTGGGCGCCGCCGAGCGACTGGTCGAGGATGTAGCAGATCGTCGACGTGACGGCCGCGACCGCGACGGTGTTGCTCACGACCGCTCCCCGCGGCGAGCGGCGAGGTAGGCGTCGTGGTCGACCACGGGTCCGCGCGAGGCCCGGGTGCGGGCGGGTGCCGGGGCGCGCGGCGCGGGGTGCACCACCTCGACGTGGGCGATGTGCACGTGGACGTCGCCGCCCGCCCGGGTGGGCGGCGCGACCTCGGCCACGCGGACCACCGGCCGGGTGTCGGGCGCGGGGCGGCGCAGCACCGGTGCCTCGCCCCGCACGAGCGTCACCTCGGGATCCGGCAGCAGCCCGGCCTCGACCAGCGCGGGGACCACGTGGCGGGCCAGCAGCACGCCCGGCTCGGGGTCGGGGACGGCGGGGACACCCTCCTGGGGCGGCGGGCGCCGCCGCGACGCGGGGAGAAGATCTCCGTCGGGCGGCGTCGCGCGGACGACGTCAGGTTCGGGCTC
>NZ_JBGFQZ010000039.1:0-26559 GCF_041295535.1 Cellulomonas sp. ICMP 17802
GGCGGGGCGAGGAGCGGCCGGCGCGGGCGTCTCGACGGCCTCGGCGGCAGCCGGGGCCTCCTCGACGACCGGCGCCTCGACCGCGGGCGTCTCGGCCACGGCGGGCGTCTCGACGACCGGTGCCTCGACGGCGGCCGGTGCCTCGACGGGTGCCGGGGTCTCGATGGGCGCCGGGGTCTCGACGGCGGGCTCGGCGGGTGCCGGGCTCGTCGTGCCCGCAGCAGCCGCGGCGGCCGCGGCGGCGTTCTGCTCGCGCGCCGCAGCAGCCTGCGCCGCACGGCGCTGCTCCTGCTTCTGGTCCGCCTTCTTCTTCACCGGACCGAGCACCATGATCATGTTGCGCCCGTCCTGCTTGGGCATGCTCTCGATGAAGCCCAGCTCCGAGACGTCGTCGGCGAGACGCTGCAGGAGCCGGACACCCATCTCCGGGCGCGACTGCTCGCGGCCACGGAACATGATCATGACCTTGACCTTGTCGCCGGCCGTGAGGAACCGCTCGACGTGGCCCTTCTTGGTGCCGTAGTCGTGCGGGTCGATCTTCAGCCGGAAACGGATCTCCTTGAGGACCGTGTTCGTCTGGTTCCGCCGGGCCTCGCGGGCCTTCATGTCTGCTTCGTACTTGAACTTGCCGTAGTCCATGATCTTGCAGACGGGCGGACGAGCGTCAGGTGCCACCTCGACGAGGTCGAGGTCGGCGTCCTGGGCCAGGCGCAGTGCGTCCTCCACGCGGACGATGCCGACCTGCTCGCCGTTGGGGCCGACCAGGCGGACCTCGGCGACGCGGATCCGATCGTTGATGCGGGGCTCGCTGATGTGGTGCTCCTCAGGTTCGTCGTGGGTGACCGCCGAAAACGAGGAAGGCCCCCGTCCTGGTCACAGGAGGAGGCCTCGAGGTCCGCGTGGTGCGCCTGGCCGACAGCCATGCTCACGCTCTCGGAACGGCTGGCGCCGTCCGATGCGGACTGTGACCCGGTCTCTGTCGACGATGCGCATCCAACGCACCGAACAGTCGAGGCCCAGGTGGGAGGAACTCCACTTGTGCGCCTGGGCCACGTCCGCCGGATCTCTTGCGGGATCAGCGTGCACAGCCCAGGTCAGTCGACTGGCAAGACTACCAGAGAAGAGCCGCGCGCCCGAACCGGCGCCGGAGCACCGACGGCCCGATGAGAGGATCGGGCCATGAGCGAGAGCACCGACCCCACCACCGCCGCGACCCGCGACATCGCCGACGTCGCCGCCGTCGAGGTCATCACCACCGCCGCCGTCCACCTCATGAGCGCGGCGGCCGTGAAGTGCGGGCTCGCCGAGGACGGACCCACCGGGGCGGGGGCCGACTTCCTCGACCTGGACGAGGCCCGCAAGCTCATCACCGCGCTCGCCGCGCTGGTCACCGCCTCGGCACCGGACATCGGCAACCAGCACGCCCGCTCGCTGCGCGACGGCCTGCGCTCGCTCCAGCTGGCCTTCCGCGAGGCGTCCCCGTTCCCCGACGCCCCCGGCGAGGGGCCCGGGGAGAAGTTCACCGGCTCGGTCGTCTGACCCGCGCGCGCCGCACGACGCCGGCGCCGCGGTGCCGGACCAGCCGCACCCGGCCGCGCACGGACGGCACGTGGCGCGGGACGACGCGCTCCTCGACGGGCGCGTCGACGGCACCGCGGCGGCGGACCAGCGCCAGGGCCACGAGCCCGCTGACGGCGATGCCGCCGCCGACCACCGCGGCCGTCATGAACCCGGCACCGGGGGTCGCCCGGTCGATCACCGCGCCGCACAGGGGCGCGCCGAGCGCGTTGCCGACCGTGCCCATGGTGCCGCTCCAGCCCATCACCTCGCCGCGGCGGTGCTCCGGGACCAGGCGGACCAGGGTCGCGTTGATGGACGACAGCGCGGGCGCGCACGGCAGGCCGGCGACCACGACGGCGACCGCCAGCCACACGTGACCGGTGGCGAAGGCGGCCGGCACGGTGGCCAGGGCCAGGATCGCGACGAGCACGAGCGGTGACGGGTTGCGGTGCGTGGCCCCGTGGATGAGGCCGCCGACCACCGAGCCGCCGGCCCACAGGGCGATCATCCAGCCGATGTCGCCGGAGCGGCCGCCGTCGTTGAGCGTGGCGACGAGCGAGACGTCGGTGCCGACGAGGACGAACGCCGCCGCCAGGCCCGCGAGGAGGACGACCACCAGCCCGGGCGTGAGCAGCCGGCCCTTCGGCAGCTCCGGGGCCGGACCGGCCGAGGGCGCGCTCCGGGTGGGCGGGTTGGCCCACATGAGCAGCACCCCGGCACCGACGGTCAGCGCGCCGACCACCGTGAGCGCGACCGACGTCGACGCCTGCGTGGCCAGCAGCACGCCGATCACGGGCGAGAGCATGAACGTCAGCTCGACCGCGACCGAGTCCAGCGCGAACGCGGCCCGCTGGTGCTGGATCGGCACCAGGACCGACAGCGACTGCCGGCTGACCGAGAACACCGGCACCAGGAACAGCCCGGCGACGAACGCCGCGCCGGTGAGCAGCTCGTAGGACAGGTGCGGCGCCGCGAGCCAGACGGCCGACTCGACCACCACGGACGGGGCGATCGCCCGCCGCAGCCCGAGCTTGTCCACGAGCCGTCCGCGCCACGGTGCGCCGAGCGCCATGCCGACGGTCGCGGCGCCGACGACCACCCCGGCCTGCGCGTAGCCGCGACCCAGCGTCGAGACGACGTGCAGCGTGAGGACGACGCCCACCATCGCCGCGGGGATGCGGGCGACGAAGGAGACGACGAAGAGGCGCGCGACGCCGGGCAGGCGCAGCACGGCTCCGTAGGTCGTCGTGGGCATCCCACGATTGTCCCCGGAGCTCGCCGGTGCTCCGGACGGCTGATCCTCGGCGGTCCGGGCGTTCCCGCGCGCCCGATCGGCCGGTCCGGCCAGGACGCGCTCCTATCCTGGGCGGATGCAGTCCGACGACCCCCGCGCGAGCGCGCCCACGCCCCCGGACGTCCCGCGCCCGGTGACGGAGATCACCGCCGTGCCCGTCGTCGGCGTGCGGCCCTGGCTGCCCGCGGAGCCGTTCCCGCAGCCGCCCGACCCTCCCCGGACGCGACGCCCGAGGGTCGCCACCGTGGTGCTCGCCGTCCTGCTGGTGGGGGCGCTGGTGGGCGGCGGGCTGGTGCTGTCGAGCATGCTGGACCGGAACCGCGCCTGGCAGGAGTCGGCCCAGAAGTGGGAGACGCTCGCCCGGTCGACCGGCACCGAGCTGGCGAGCTCGCAGGCGGACCTCGCGGCCAACCAGGCGGAGCTCGAGGCCACGCGCGAGCAGCTGGCCACCGCGCAGCAGCGGATCACGCAGCTGGCAGACGAGAAGGCCCAGCTCGGGGACACCAGCGCGTCGCAGCAGCAGCTGGCGGACTACCAGTCGCGCGTCTCGCAGGCCGCGGGCCAGGTGGCCACCGCCCTGGCCGCCTGCGTCACCGGGCAGCAGCGCCTCATCGGCTACCTGCAGGACTCCGCCCAGTACGACCCCGACGCCCTGGCGCAGTTCGCCACCGACGTGCAGACGGTGTGCGCGCGGGCGACCGACGCCAACGCGGCGCTGCAGCGCGAGCTCCAGCGATGAGGCGCCGCGCAGCGCTGGTCGCGGCGCTGCTGGTGCTCACCGCCGGGTGCAGCGCACTGCCGGCGGTGCCCGGGCCGGTGCCCACGAGCGTGGTGCCCACCGACCTGCCCCGGCCGACGCCCACCTCCAGCGGCAACCTCTCCCCCGACGGCTTCGACGCCGCGCAGCGGATGGCGGTGCGGATCCGCAACATCGGGTGCGGGACGCTGTCGACGGGTTCGGGCTTCGCGCTCGACGACCACACCCTGGTGACCAACCGGCACGTGGTGAAGGACGCGTCGACGCTGCAGATCTCCACGTACGACGGCCGCGACCTCACCGCGGCTGCCGCGAGCACCGCGAACCTGGCCGACCTGGCGATCGTGCGCACGCAGGACGCGCTGCCCGCGGCGCCGGAGCTCGCGGCCGCCGACCCGGAGATCGGCGCGGCGGTCACCGTCGTCGGCTACCCGCTCGGACGGGCCCTGACCGTGACGACGGGCCGCGTGGTCTCCAGCGAGACCGATCCGCTCAACGAGACCCTCGGCACGGTCTACGTCACCGACGCTCGCGTCGAGCACGGCAGCTCGGGGTCGGCGGTGCTGGACGCCGACGGGCGGGTGGTCGGGGTGGTGTACGCCAAGGACGCGAACGGGCACAGTTTTGTGGTGCCCGTGAGCACGCTGCGGAGCATGCTGGACGACGCGGCGTCGTTCACCCCCACCGCTCCCTGCACCGGCTGACCCTCGGAGGACATCATGGCCATCCCGCACTTCGACCCCGCCGACGTCACGCGGGCCGTGAACGACACCTTGACCGTGCGCCGCGTGTTCGGCGAGGCGTACGAGCGCGACGGGGTCCTGGTGATCCCCGTGGCCAAGATCTGGGGCGGGACCGGTTCCGGCTCGGGCTCGGGCGAGGTGGGAGCGCACGCGGCCGAGGGCGACGAGGCCCCGGCCGGCGCCCAGACCGGCCACGGCGGGGGCGGCGGGTACGGCGTGCACGTCAAGGCCGTCGGCGTGTTCGTCGTCGACGGAGAGGGCGCGCACTGGCGGCCGGCCCTCGACGTCAACCGCGTCATCCTCGGCGGCCAGCTCGTGGGGGCGATCGCCGCGACCGCCTTCGCCCTGGCCTGGGCGATCGGGCGCCTGCGCCGCTAGCGAGCCGCGCGGGGGCGCAGCTCGAGCGAGTCCACCCGCGTGGCCACCAGCTCGACCCCCGCGACCGCGGCGTTGACCTGCGCGAGCACCGCGTCGAGGCCCGCGCGGTCCAGGCCGGCGACCAGGTCGACCACCACGGCCACCTCGGCGCGGGTGCCGGGCACGGCGTCGACCGCCACCACGCCCGGGACCGCTCCGACCGCGGCCGCGACCGCCGCGCGCAGCTCCGGGTCGACGCCGTCCGCCGTGACCGCGGGGCGCCAGCGTTCCTGCTGGGCCAGCGCCCACACGGCCGGACGCGGGACCAGGACCGTGGTGGGCCCGCCCGGGTCCACCACCAGCACCTCCCAGCCCTCGGTCACCGCCGAGAGCGCCGCACGGGCGACGTCCGACGGCACGGGCCGGGCGTCCGGCCGCCACGCCGCCATCGTCGCGACCGACGTGAAGACCGGCAGCGCGGTCCGTCCGTCCGGGGCGCGCAGCGCGACGATGCCGGCCGACGCCTCCTTGTCGACCACGTGCTCGTGGCCGTCGTGCACGACGGTGTCCTCGACCTCCAGCTCGGCCAGGACCGGGACCAGCACGCGCGTGCCCGCGAGCGCGTCGACGACGGCCGCGACCGTGCCGGACCCCGCGTCCAGCGCGGCCAGTGCCGCCGCGACGGCGGGGTCGGCGGTGCCGTCGTCACCGGCGAACGGCGACGAGGGCGGGAGCTCGCGTCCCGTCACGGGCGGCCGGCGACGTCCAGCGCCTCGGGCAGCGTGAACGCGCCCGCGTAGAGCGCCTTGCCGACGATCGAGCCCTCGACGCCCAGGGGCACGAGCGTGCGCAGCACGCGGACGTCCTCGAGGCTGGACACGCCGCCGGACGCGATCACGGGCGCGTCGGTGCGCGCGCACATCTGGCGCAGCAGGTCGACGTTCGGACCGTTGAGCATGCCGTCCTTGTTCACGTCGGTGACCACGTAGCGGGCGCAGCCGGCGTCCTCGAGGCGGGCGAGCACCTCCCAGAGGTCGCCGCCCTCCTGGGTCCACCCGCGCGCGGCCAGCGTGGTGCCGCGCACATCCAGGCCCACCGCGATCTGCTCGCCGTACGTCCCGATCACGCGCGCGGTCCACTCCGGGTTCTCCAGCGCCGCGGTGCCCAGGTTGATGCGCGTCGCGCCGGTGCCCAGCGCGCGCTCGACCGACGCGTCGTCGCGGATGCCGCCCGACAGCTCGACCTTGACGCCCTTGGCGACGAGCTCGGCGGTCACCTCGGCCAGCAGGGCCGCGTTGGAGCCGCGCCCGAACGCCGCGTCGAGGTCGACCAGGTGGATCCACTCCGCGCCGCCGGCGTACCAGTCGAGGGCGGCCGAGAGCGGGTCGCCGTAGCCGGTCTCGGTGCCGGCGGCGCCCTGGGTCAGGCGCACGGCCTGCCCGTCGGCGACGTCGACGGCGGGCAGCAGCTCGAGGCGGTCGGTCATGCGTGGTCTCCGTGGGTGGTGGGGAGGGACTCGACCCAGCGGGCGAGCACCTGGGCGCCGGCGTCGCCGGAGTGCTCCGGGCGCAGCAGGAGGGCGGTGAGGGGGCCGTTCTCGACGGCCGCGACGACCGGGTCCGGTCCCGCGGTGAAGACGACGACCGGGACGACGAGCCGGGTGTCCGCCGGCCAGTCGTCGAGCAGGGGGAAGGCCCGGGCGGCGTGGGTGTGCGCGAAGTGGAACTCGGCGCCGGCCAGCCCGACGAACAGGCGTGACCCGTCCGGCACCGCCAGCGGTCCCGGCCCGGCCGCCGGCGCGCTGTCGACGACGCCCGGCCACTCCCCGAGGCCCTCGGCGCCCGGCCCCTCCGCGAACATGGCGTGCATCCCGACGTCGATCGCGAGCACCGCGCGACCTCCGGCGAGGCGGCGGTCGACCACCTGGTCCGCCCCGACGGCCCGCAGCCCGGCCATCACGTCGACGAACGGACCGCTGCCCGCGACCACCAGCCCGTCGGCGACGAGCGCGGTGCGCTTGTCGGACGTGACCTCGACGGCGGCGCCGGCACGCGTCAGGGCCTCGACCAGCGGCGCGTGGTCGTCGGGACCGTGGTCGAGCACGACGACGAAGGGCTGGGCGGGCACCGGACCACGGTACCCGCGGGCGCGAGAGCCCCGGGCCGGGCGCCGGTCCGCGAGACGGCGACCCCGGCGCCGGGCGGTCCTAGCGGCGCTTCGCGATCAGGCGCATCGCCTGCCAGCGCGACATCCCGACGCTGGTCATGACGCCCTCGACCTCGCCGGCCTGGACAGACCCGAGCAGCAGGTCCTCCAGCACCGCCGGCGCCTCCGAGAGCACCAGGCCGGCGGGCAGCTGGTCGCCCTGCTCGCCCGCGGTCCACCGGGTGGCGGTGATCTGGCCCTCGCGGCGCTCGAGCAGGATGACCGGCAGCGTGCGGAGCAGCTTCGAGATGGCCCCGGCGCCGTCGGCCGCCGCACGCGGGTCGCGCAGGACCGCGATCGCGCCGATCGGCGTCGGCACCACGTCGACGTCGACCTTCGCGATCGCGCACGCCGCAGCGAGCGGTGCGGGCTGCGCGACCTGCGTGATCACCAGCACGACCGACGGCTCCTCGTCGGAGCCGTCGAGCAGCGAGGACAGGTCGTCGGGGACCTCGAAGTCGTCGGGAAGCTCGTCGGTCATCAGAGCGCGCCCTTCGTCGACGGGATCCCGTCCACCCGCGGGTCGAGCGCGACCGCGAACCGCAGCGCCCGGGCGAGGGCCTTGAACTGGGCCTCGACGATGTGGTGCGGGTCCCGCCCTGCCAGGACGCGGACGTGGATGCTGAACGCGGCGTGGTGCGCGATCGACTCCAGGACGTGCCGCGTGAGCGAGCCGGTGAAGTGCCCGCCGATCAGGTGGTACTCCTGGCCGAGGGGCTCCCCCGTGTGCACGAGGTAGGGCCGGCCGGACACGTCGACGACCGCCTGCGCGAGGGCCTCGTCGAGCGGCACGGTGGCGTCGCCGAACCGCGAGATCCCCCGCTTGTCCCCCAGCGCCTCGCGCAGCGCCTCGCCGAGCGTGATCGCGACGTCCTCGACCGTGTGGTGGGCGTCGATGTGGGTGTCGCCGGTGGCCTTGACCGTGAGGTCGATGAGCGAGTGCTTGCCCAGCGCCGTGAGCATGTGGTCGTAGAACGGCACGGTCGTCGAGATGTCGGTGCGGCCGGTGCCGTCCAGGTCGAGCTCGACCAGGACGCTCGACTCGCTCGTGGCGCGCTCGATGCGCGCGGTACGGCCGCCACTCTTGGGGCTCACAGTCCTGCCACCTCCACCAGGGCGTCCTGGAACGCCACCATGTCCTGCGGGGTGCCGACCGACACCCGCAGCCACCCGTCGGGCCCCACCTCACGGATGAGCACCCCACGGTCGAGCAGACCCTGCCAGATCGCGTGCCGGTCGTCGAACAGGCCGAACAGCACGAAGTTCGCGTCGGAGTCGGCGACGCGCAGCCCGCGCTCCCGCAGCCAGACCACGAGGGCGTCGCGCTCGTCGCGCAGCGACCCCACCTGCGCCATGAGCGCGGGCGCGTGCCGCAGCGCCGCCCGGGCGACCACCTGCGTCACGGCCGACAGGTGGTACGGCAGGCGGACCACGCGCAGGGCGTCGACCAGCGCCGGGGCGGCGGCGAGGTAGCCGACGCGGGCGCCCGCCAGCCCGAACGCCTTCGACATCGTCCGGCTCACCGCGAGGTGGGGGTGGTCGGCCAGCAGCTCGAGGGCCGACGGCGTGCCGGCGCGCCGGAACTCCCCGTAGGCCTCGTCGACGACGACCACGCAGCCCCCCGGCACGCGTGCGGCGGCGTCCAGCACCGCGAGCACGGTGGACGCGGGCAGCGCGGTGCCGGTCGGGTTGTTCGGGCTGGCCAGCAGCACGACCGACGGCGCGTGCTCGGCGATCGCCGCGCGGGCCACGTCCGGGTCGAGACCGAAGTCCTCCTCGCGGCGGCCGGCCACCCAGCCGGTGAACGTGTCGCGGGCGTACTCCGGGTACATCGAGTAGGTGGGCGCGAACGACAGCACCGTGCGGCCGGGGCCCCCGAACGCCTGCAGGACGTGCAGCATGATCTCGTTCGAGCCGTTCGCCGCCCACACCTGGTCGGTCGCCAGCGCCACGCCGGACTCCACCTGCAGGTACGCGGAGAGGTCGGCGCGCAGCGCCTCGAAGTCGCGGTCGGGGTAGCGGTTCAGGCCGTGCGCCGCGTCCGCGACCGCCGCGGCGATGTCCGCGACCACGTCGGGCGCGGGCGCGTACGGGTTCTCGTTGACGTTGAGCAGGTGCGGCACGTCCAGCTGCGGGGCGCCGTAGGGCTCGAGCCCGACGAGGTCCGGGCGCAGCGGCAGCGCCGGTCGGGCGAGATCAGCAGTCACGTGCCGAGTCTAGGGAGCAGCGGCCGACGCCTGCCGGGCCGTCCACTCCGCCAGACGGACCATGCCCTGGTCGAGGCTCACGGCGGGCTCCCAGCCGAGCGCCTCCCGCGTCCGCCGCTGGTCGAACCAGTGCGCGGTCGACAGCTGCTCGGCGACGAACCGGGTCAGCGGGGGCTCGCCCGGCAGGGGCAGCGCCCGCAAGGCCGCGTCGAGGACCGAGCCGGCGCCGCGGGCGAGCGCGGCGGGCACGTGCCGGCGCGGCACCGGCACGCCGCAGGCGTCGCAGATGCCGGCGAGCAGCTCGACCACCGGGCGCGGCTCGCCGTTGGTCACCACGTACGCCTCCCCGCAGACCGACTCCCGCGCGCCGAGCGCCGCCACGAGCGCGTCGACCGCGTTGTCGACGTAGGTGGTGTCGATGAGCGCGGCGCCGTCCCCGAGCACCGGCAGGCGGCCCGCGCGCGCCCGGTCGACGATGCGCCCGACCAGCTGGGTGTCCCCCGGGCCCCAGACCACGTGCGGCCGGACCACGATGACGCGCAGCCCGCCCGGGTCGTCGGCGGCGAGCGCCAGGAGCTCGGCCGCCGCCTTCGTGCGGGCGTAGTGCCCGCGCGCGTGCTCCGGGTCGGCGGGACCGGCTCCGGCGCCCGCGAGCGACCGGCCCAGGTGGGCGACCGACGGCGACGACACGTGCACGAACCGCCCGACCCCCGCCGACGCCGCCGCGTCCAGCAGCAGCCGGGTGCCGCCCACGTTCACGGCCTCGAACTGCTCGAGCGGCCCCGTGATCGACGTCTTCGCGGCCAGGTGCACGACGGCCTCGCGGCCGTCCAGGGCGGCGGCGACCGCGACGGGGTCCGTCACCGAGCCGGCCACGTCCCGGGCGCCACGGACCCGCGACGGGCTGCGCTGCAGGGTGCGCACGTCGTGGCCGTCCGCCACCAGGCGCTCGGCGACCGCCCGCCCGAGCATGCCGCTGGCGCCCGTGACCAGGACCCGCGTCACAGCCGGGCCCGCTCCCCCGACAGCACCCGCTCGGCCCAGACGGCGACGCGGGACCGGTCGACCTTCGAGCTGTGCCGCACGTCCGTCGGCAGCTGCTCGACCACGAGGACGGCGGCCACCTCGGTCCCCTCCGCGGCCGCCCGCACGGCGGCGGCCAGGGCCGGCCCCGCGACGACCGGGCCGTGCGAGAACACCTCGGGCTGCACGACCACGACGACCTGCTGCGCGCCCCGCGGGCCGACCCCGACCACGGCCGCGGCGACCACCTCCGGCACGGCCTGGACCCGCTGCTCGAGCCCCACGGGCGTCCGGACCCCGGCGGACGTCACCAGCACGTGGGCCAGGCGCCCCTCGATCCAGAGCCGGCCCGCGTCGTCGAGGTGTCCCACGTCGCCCGTCCGGTGCCAGCCGGCGTCCCGCGACGACGCCTGCTCGGTGAGCCAGAGCCCGTCGTACCGCTCCTTGACGTGGGCCGCGGCGACCAGCACCTCGCCGGTGACCCCCGGCGCCTGCGCGGGGGCTCCCGTCGCGTCGCCGTCGGCGTCCAGCGCGCTGACCGCCACCCGCACCCCCGGCACCGGCCGCCCGACGCACACCCCGTCGCCCGCGGGCAGCGCGCGCAGCTCGTCGAGCGAGACGTCCGCGACCACGAGGGCCTCGGTCATGCCGTACGGCGTGTGCGCCTCGGCGGCGGGCATCAGCAGGGCGGCGGCCTCGAGCAGCTCGCGCCCGACCGGCGCGCCGGCGGAGAGGAAGAGCCGCACGCCCGCGAGCGCGGCCTGCTCGGAGCCGTCGGCGGTGCGGACCACCGACCGCAGCGCGGCGGGCGAGGCGAAGACGACCGCGGCGTCGATCGCCCGCACGGCCTCCGCGAGCGCCTCCGCCGTGAGGGTGCCGGGCGCGGTGACGTCCATGTGCGGGCTCGCGCTCGTGGCGCCGAGCGCCGGGCCGAGCAGGACGAAGGGCGCGAACGCGGCGACCAGCGGGCTCTCGGGTCCGATCCCGTACGTGCGGGCGACGGCGTCGCGCATGGCCGCGAGCCGGCGGTGCGTGTACACGACGCCCTTGGCGGGTCCGGTCGAGCCCGACGTGAACAGCACCGCGGCGTCGGCGTCCGCGTCGGGCCACGCCAGGTCCTCGGTCGAGGCGCGGCCCATTGCCGCGAGCTCGTCGAGGGACGCGCTCACCCCCAGCGCCTGCCGGACGCCCGCGCGCAGGGGGCCGGCGCTCACCAGCGTCGGGGCCCAGCGCAGCCAGCGCGCCGCGACCAGCGCCCGCTCGATCCCGATGACCACCGTCGGCTCCGCCGCGCGCACGGCGCGCGTCAGGCCCTGGACCCCGAGGCCGGCGTCGGCGACGACCACGACCGCGCCGAGCCGCAGGCACGCGTACAGGACGGACGTGAGGTCGACACCGGGCGGCACCAGCAGCGCGACCCGGTCGCCCGGCCGCACGCCGCTCGCCGCGAGGCCCCGCGCCAGCTGCTCGGTCCGCGCCGCGAGCGCGGCCCAGGACGCCCGGCGAGACCGGGGTCCGGCCAGCTCGACCAGCGCCGTGCCCTGGTCGAGCGCGCGGTCCGCGAGCGCGGCGCCGAGGGCGCGGAACGGCGCGGTCGGGGCCTCCGGCGGGGTCGGGGTGCCGCGGGCGGCGTCGAGCCAGCGCAGCACCGCTCCGGCGACGTCGGCGTCCTCGACCACCAGGTGCCCCGCGCCCTCGAACCGGTGCACGTCGGCGTGCGGCAGCCGGTCGCGCAGGTCCCGCAGGTAGCGCGCCGAGAAGACGGGGTCGCGCGGCCCCCACAGGATCAGGGCGGGCACGTCGAGCCCCCGGACGCCGTCGGCGATCCGGTCCAGCTCGACCCGGCTCGGGTGGTCCGGCGACGCGGGGATGTCGGCGACGAACCCCCCGATCCCCGCGCGACGCTCGGTCGTGCGGTACGGCGCCCGGAAGGCGTCGGCGACCGCCGGCTCGAGGCGGGGGTGCGCCAGCGCGAGCGTGGTCTCGAGGAACGCCGGCGTGGTGACCGTGCCCACGGGCAGCACGCCGGGCGCGGTGGCCAGCCGGAGCGCGGCGGGCAGCGGGTCACCGGACGGCTGGTGCACCGCGGTGTTGGTCAGCACGACCCCGGCCAGCAGGTCGGGGTGGTCGAGCGCCCAGCCCAGGCTGACCACGCCGCCCCAGTCGTGCCCGACCGTGACCACCGGACCGGTCAGGCCGAGGTGGTCGGTCAGGGCGCCGAGGTCCGCCACCCGGTCGGCCAGCCGGTGCTGCTCGCCCGTCCGCTCCGAGAACCCCATCTCCAGCTGGTCGACGGCGATCACGCGCCACGGGCGCTCGGCCCGCGCGCCCGCGGCGACCAGGCGGCGCCACAGGAACGACCACGTCGGGTTGCCGTGCACGCACAGCAGCGTCCCGACGGGCTCGCCCGGCAGGGTCGGGCCGTTGTCGAGCAGGTGCCACGTCCGCGCCCCCACCTCGACCACCCGCGACCAGCGCGGGTCGATCCCGCCGGCCTCGAGGACGTCCGCCGGCGGGTGCGACGCCGCCGTCACCAGACGATCTCGGCCATGGCGGTGTGCAGGCCGGAGCCCACGCCCATGCACAGCACCCGGTCGCCCGTGCGCAGCGAGTCGGACTGCTCGGCCAGGGTCATCGGCAGCGCGGCCGGGCCGACGTTCCCCCACCGCGGGAACGTCGTCGGCACGCGCTCGGCATCCAGGCCCAGGGCCTCGACGATCGAGCGGGTGTGCACCGACGAGACCTGGTGCGTGACGATGCGGTCGACGCCGGCCCAGTCCCACTCGGGCTGCGCCTCGTTCCAGGCGTCGACCACGAGCTCGAGCCCGCCAGCCAGGAGGCCCCCGGGGTCGGTCCGCATGCCGTCGACCCCGCCGACGCACAGGTCGTGGTGCTGCGTGGCGGACCGGGCCACGCCGCCGATCAGCCGGTGCGCGCCCGGGTGCAGGTGGGCCGGGCCGAGCACCGCCGCGGCCGCGCCGGCCCCCAGCGTCAGCGTCGCGAACTCCTCGAGGAACTGCTCGCGCGTGGTCGTCGGCGAGGTGAGCCGCTCGATCGTCGCCTCCTGCGTCGGCCGCGGGTCCTCACCGTTCACGATGACGGCGTACCGGATCTGCCCCGAGTCGATCAGCTGCGCGGCGAGGGTCATCCCGTTGACGAAGCCCAGGCAGGCGTTGGTCAGGTCGAAGCCCAGCGCACTCGACGGCAGCGACAGGCCCGAGTGGATCCGCGACGCCACGGACGGCTCGAGGAACGTGCGGGTCACCGACGTGTTGATCAGCAGGCCGACGTCCCCGGCGTCGATCCCCGCCTCGGCCAGCGCCTTGGCGCCCGCCGCGGTGGCCGCGTCGTCGAAGGTCATCTCCTCGTCCCACCACCGGCGCTCGTGCACGCCGGCCACGCGGGACAGCAGGCCGCGAGGCAGCCGCAGCCGCTCGAGCGTGGGCTGGAGCCGCTCGTCGAAGACCCGTGACGGGACCACGACCGGCGCCTCGATGCCGACGACAGCGAGGAGGGCGACATCGCGGTGGCGGAACGTCGCGTTGCCTGTCACAGGCTGTCCTCTCGACGGGGGCGGGGGTCGCAGGCTCGCGCGGCGGCGCGGTCGCGGGGTCGGCGCGGTCCGCGCGCCGGCTCGAGGGTGAGATGCGTCAGAATCGGGCCCGCACCGCCTCGCCGTGCGCAGGGAGTCCCTCGGCGTCCGCGAGCGCGACGATCTTGTCCGCCACCGCGGCGAGCGCCTCGGCGTCGTACTCGATCACCTGCACGGCCCGCAGGAACGAGTGCACGCCCAGGCCGCTGGCGAAGTGGGCGCAGCCGCCGGTCGGGAGGACGTGGTTGGAGCCGGCCATGTAGTCGCCGAGCGACACGGGCGAGTAGGCACCGACGAAGATCGCGCCCGCGCTGGTCACCCGCTCGGCCAGCTCCGCGGCACCCACGGTCTGGATCTCGAGGTGCTCGGCGCCGTACGCGTTGACCACGTCGAGGCCGCGCTCGAGGTCGTCCACCAGCACGATCGCCGACTGCTTGCCGCGCAGCGCGGTGCTCACGCGACCGCGGTGCGCCGTGGCGTCGACGCGGTCGATGAGCTTCGCCTCGACCGCACCGGCCAGCTCGACCGACGGCGTCACCAGGATGGCGGCGGCGAGCGGGTCGTGCTCCGCCTGGGAGACCAGGTCCGCGGCGACGTGCGTCGCGTCGGCCGTGCCGTCCGCCAGGATCGCGATCTCCGTCGGTCCGGCCTCGGCGTCGATGCCGACGATCCCCCGCACCAGCCGCTTGGCGGCCGCGACGTAGACGTTGCCCGGACCGGTGACCACGTCGACCGGCTCGCACAGCGTCTCGCCGTCCACGTCGTCGCTGCCGGCCGCGCCGTAGGCGAACATCGCGATCGCCTGCGCGCCACCCACGGCGTAGACCTCGTCGATGCCGAGCAGCGCGCACGTGGCCAGCACCACCGCGTCGGGCAGGCCGCCGTTGTCCTTCTGCGGCGGCGACGCCACGGCGAGCGAGCCGACGCCCGCGGCCTGCGCCGCGACCACGTTCATGACCACCGACGACGGGTACACCGCGAGGCCGCCCGGCACGTACAGACCGACGCGGCGGACCGGGATCCAGCGCTGCCGGACCTGCGCCCCGACGGCCAGCTCGACCGTGAAGTCGGCGGGGCGCTGCGCCCCGTGCACCTGGCGCACCCGGCGGATGGTCTCCTCGAGCGCGGACCGGACGTCGGGGTCGAGCACGCCCACCGCTGCGGCGACGGCGTCGGCCGGCACCCGCAGGTGCACCGGGCGCACGCCGTCGAAGCGCTCGGCGAGGTCGCGCAGCTCGGCGGCACCCCGCTTGCGGACGTCCGCCAGGATGGGCGCGACGGTCTCGGCCGCGTGCTCGACGTCCACCTCGGCGCGCGGCAGCTGCTCGAGCAGCTCCCGGCGGGACAGGGTGCGACCGCGCAGGTCGATGCGGGTGATCACGTTCCTGAGCATAGGACGGAGATCTACGGGTGGCCTGAGCAGGACCGACGGGTGGGCGTGCGCTGCGCCACAGTGCACCGGGAGCGGGCAGACTGCTGCCATGACCCAGGTGCCCATCTCCGACGACTCGATCCGGCTCGGACAGTTCCTCAAGCTCGCGGACCTCGCCGACTCCGGGGCGCACGCCCGCGCCCTGCTCGAGGACGGCGCCGTCACGGTGAACGGCGAGGACGAGAACCGCCGCGGCCGGCAGCTGGTCCGCGGCGACGTGGTCGAGGTCGACCTTCCCACGGGCTACAAGGAGGCCACGGTCGGCTGACGGGCACCCCCGACAGCCCGGCGGCCGGTCAGGACGCCAGGCAGCTAGGCCCGAGCAGCGCCTTGAGGTCGCCGAACAGCGACGGCGACCGCTCCACGCGCAACCCGTGGTCGAGCCGCATGACCGTGGCCCGGCCGGGGCTGGTGAGCCGCAGGTGCACCTCGGTGACGCCCGGGTGCGTGGACAGCACCTCGCGCAGCCGCTCGACCACCGGCGGCGTGCAGCGGGAGACGGCCATGGACACCACGACCGGCGCGTCCGCCGCCTGCGAGACGTCAGGCAGCGAGACCTCCATGGCCTGGAGCTGCATGGTCTCGTCGCGCCGCCGCACCCGCCCGCGGATCACGACGACCGCGTCCTCGGCCAGCGCCGTGGAGTAGGCCAGGTACGTCTCGCCGAAGAACATGATCTCGACCGAGGCCTCCATGTCCTCGATGGTGACCGCGGCCCACGGGTTCCCCTGCTTCGACATCTTGCGCTGCAGCGACGTGATGAGGCCGGCGACCACCACGGTCGAGCCGTCCGGTCGCTGCTCGTCGCCCAGCAGCGTCGCGATCGACACGTCCGCCGCCGCGGCGAGCACGTGCTCGAGCCCCGAGAGCGGGTGGTCCGAGACGTACAGCCCGAGCATCTCCCGCTCGAACGCCAGCCGCTGCTTCTTGTCCCAGTCCGGCAGGTCCGGCACAACCACCGCGAAGCCCTGCGCACCGTCGTCGCCGCCCAGCAGGTCCGCGAACAGGTCGAACTGCCCCTCGGCCTCCTTGCGCTTGACGCCGATCACCGAGTCCACCGCCTGCTCGTGCACCAGCAGCAGCGCGCGGCGGGCGTGCCCGAGCGAGTCGAACGCCCCCGCCTTGATCAGCGACTCGATGGTCCGCTTGTTGCAGACGACCGCGGGCACCTTGTCCAGGAAGTCGGTGAAGGACGTGAAGGCGCCCTTCTCCTCGCGCGCCCGCACGATCGCGTCGACCACGTTGGCGCCGACGTTGCGGACGGCGGTCAGCCCGAACCGGATGTCCTTGCCGACGGCCGTGAAGTTGGCCGACGAGGAGTTCACGTCGGGCGCGAGCACCGTGATGCCCATGTGCCGGCACTCGCCCAGGTACAGCGCCGACTTGTCCTTGTCGTCGCGCACGCTGGTGAGCAGCCCGGCCATGTACTCGGTCGGGTAGTTGGCCTTGAGGTAGGCGGTCCAGTAGGAGATCACGCCGTACGCGGCGGAGTGCGCCTTGTTGAAGGCGTACCCGGCGAACGGGACCAGCACGTCCCACACGGCCTGGATGGAGGCGTCCGAGTACCCGCGCTCGCGCATGCCGGCCTGGAACGGCACGAACTCCTTGTCCAGGACCTCCTTCTTCTTCTTGCCCATCGCGCGGCGCAGCAGGTCGGCCTGACCCAGGGTGTAGCCGGCGAGCTTCTGCGCGGCGCGCTGCACCTGCTCCTGGTAGACGATCAGCCCGTGGGTGATGCCCACGACCTCCTCGAGCGGCGCCTCCAGCTCGGGGTGGATGGGCTCGACCTTCTGCAGGCCGTTCTTGCGCAGCGCGTAGTTGATGTGGGAGTTCATCCCCATCGGGCCCGGGCGGTACAGCGCGATGACGGCCGAGATGTCCTCGAAGTTGTCGGGGCGCATCTGCCGCAGCAGGGACCGCATGGGCCCGCCGTCGAGCTGGAACACGCCCAGGGTGTCGCCGCGACCGAGCAGCTCGTAGGTCGCCGGGTCGTCGAGCGGCACCTCCTCGATCTTGATGGCCGGCTTGCCGTTCATCTCGATGTTCTCGAGGGCGTCGTCGAGGATCGTGAGGTTGCGCAGGCCGAGGAAGTCCATCTTGATCAGGCCCAGGGCCTCGGACCCCGGCTGGTCGAACTGCGTGATGATCGCGCCGTCCTGCGGGCGCCGCATGATGGGGACGATGTCCACCAGCGGCTCGCTCGACATGATGACGCCGGCCGCGTGCACGCCCCACTGGCGCTTGAGGTTCTCCAGCCCGCGGGCGGTCTCGAGCACGCGCTGCGCCTCGGGGTCGGCCTGCACCACCTGGCGGAACTCGTCGGCCTCGGCGTACCGCGGGTCCTGCGGGTTGTAGATGCCCGAGAGCGTGATGTCCTTGCCCATCACCGCGGGCGGCATCGCCTTGGTGAGCTTCTCCCCCATCGCGAACGGGAACCCGAGGACGCGCGAGGCGTCCTTGAGGGCCTGCTTGGCCTTGATGGTGCCGTACGTGACGATCTGGGCGACCCGGTCCTCGCCGTACTTGTCCGTGACGTACCGGATGACCTCGCCGCGCCGGCGCTCGTCGAAGTCGACGTCGACGTCGGGCCAGGACACGCGCTCGGGGTTGAGGAACCGCTCGAAGATCAGGCCGTGCTCGAGCGGGTCCAGCTCGGTGATGCCCATCGCGTACGACGCCATCGAGCCGGCCGCGGACCCGCGGCCCGGGCCCACCCGGATGCCCTGGTCCTTGGCCCAGTTGATGAAGTCGGCGACCACGAGGAAGTAGCCCGAGAACCCGAGCTGGGTGATGACGCCGGTCTCGTACTCGGCCTGCGTGCGGACGTCCGACGGGATGGCCCCGTGGTACCGCTTCTGCAGGCCGGTCTCGACCTCCTTGATGAACCAGGAGTCCTCGCTCTCCCCCGCCGGGACGGGGAAGTTCGGCATGAAGTTGGCGTCGGTGTTGAACTCCACCTCGCACTGCTCCGCGATGAGGACCGTGTTGTCGCACGCCTCCGGGATCTCCGCCCAGGTGCGCCGCATCTCCTCCGCGGACTTCAGGTAGAACTGGTCGGTGTCGAACTTGAACCGGTCGGGGTCGGCCAGGGTCGAGCCCGACTGGACGCACAGCAGCACCTCGTGCGCGTGGCTGTCCTCGTGCTTGGTGTAGTGCAGGTCGTTGGTGGCCACGACGGGCGCGCCGATCGCCTCGGCCAGGCGCCGCAGGTCCTTGATGACCCGGGTCTCGATCTCGAGCCCGTGGTCCATCAGCTCGACGTAGTAGTTCTCCCTGCCGAACAGGTCCTGCATCTCGCCCGCGGCCCGCACGGCCTCGTCGAAGTGCCCCAGCCGGATGCGGGTCTGCACCTCGCCCGACGGGCAGCCGGTCGTGGCGATGAGCCCGTCGCTGTAGGTGCTCAGCAGCTCCTTGTCCATGCGGGGCCACTTGCCCATCTGGCCCTCGAGCGAGGCCAGGGACGACATCCGGAAGAGGTTGTGCATCCCCGCCGTGGACTTGGCCAGCAGGGTCATGTGCGTGTACGCGCCGCGCGCCGAGACGTCGTCGGACGCCTGGTGCGCCTCGCCCCAGCGCACGCGGTTCTGGTCGAACCGGCTGGTGCCCGGGGTGACGTAGGCCTCGACGCCGATGATCGGCTTGATCCCGTGGTTCCTGGCCTTCTGCCAGAAGTCGAACGCCCCGAACAGGTACCCGTGGTCCGTGATGGCGACCGCCGTCTGGCCGAGGCGGTTGGCCTCGGTGAACAGGTCGTCCAGGCGCGCCGCGCCGTCGAGCATCGAGTACTCGGTGTGCACGTGGAGGTGGACGAAGTCGGAGCCCCCAGCTGATGCCATGCGGGCGATCCTACGTCGGGCCACCCACACTCCCGAGCCGCCGCCGGGCCGTGTCGGCGGCCGCACGGCGTGTCGCGGCGCGCCTACGCCGGAGCCGTGACGACCTTCACCGCGTCGCGGTGCCAGATGGCCTCGTCGAGGTACCGCTCGGGTCGTGCGACGTAGCCCAGCCGGGCGTAGAACCCGAGCGCCTGCTCCTGCGCGCTGAGCTCGACGGACACGGTCCGCAGGCCGTCCTCGGCCGCCCCGAAGCGCTCCAGCGCGGCGGCCTCGAGCGCGGCCATGAGCAGTGCGCCCACGCCCAGCCCGCGCGCCGCGGCGTTCACGGCGACGCGGCCGATGTGGGCCGGCTCACCCGGGTGGTGCGGCGGCAGCAGGCGCGCGGTGCCGAGCGCCGTGCCGTCGTCGTCGAGCGCCAGGACGTGCAGCGTCGCGGGGTCGTCGTCGAGCGCGTCCATCTCCCGCTCGGCCGCGACGGCCTGCTCCTCGACGAACACCGCCATGCGGATCGCGGTCATGGCCGCGCGCTGCTCGGGCGTCTCCACCCGGACCACCGAGGTCACGCGTAGCCGTCCTGCAGCACCGCGAGCGAGCGCGCGAGGTCCTCGGGGTACTCGCTGGTCAGCTCCAGCCACTCGCCCGTGGACGGGTGGTGGAACCCGAGCCGCATCGCGTGCAGCCACTGCCGGGTCAGGCCGACGCGGGCCGCCAGCGTCGGGTCCGCGCCGTACGTGAGGTCGCCGACGCAGGGGTGCCGGGTCGCCGCGAAGTGCACGCGGATCTGGTGCGTGCGGCCCGTCTCCAGGTGCACCTCCACCAGCGAGGCCGCGGGCAGCATCTCCAGCACCTCGTAGTGCGTGACCGACGGCTTGCCGTCCGCCACGACCGCGAACTTCCAGTCGGAGCTCGGGTGCCGGCCGATGGGGGCGTCGATGGTGCCGCTGGTGGGCTCCGGGTGGCCCTGCACGAGCGCGTGGTAGACCTTCTCGACGGTGCGGTCCTTGAACGCCCGCTTGAGCACGGTGTACGCGTGCTCGCTCTTGGCGACGACCATCAGCCCGGACGTCCCGGCGTCCAGGCGGTGCACGATCCCCTGCCGCTCCGCGGCGCCCGAGGTCGAGATCCGATAGCCCACGGCCATGAGCGCGCCGACGACAGTGGGGCCGGTCCAGCCCGGCGACGGGTGGGCGGCGACGCCCACCGGCTTGTCGATGACCACGACGTCGTCGTCGTCGTACACGATCCTCATGCCGGGCACGGGCTCGGCGACGACCTCGACGGTCGACGCGGGGACCACGTCCCGGATCGCGACCTCGAGCCAGCCGCCCGCGGACAGCCGGTCGGACTTGCCCAGCTCCTTGCCGTCGAGGTGCACGCCCCCGGCCTCGGCGATCTCCGCGGCGCGCGTGCGCGACAGGCCGAGCAGCCGGGACAGCGCCGCGTCGACCCGCTCACCGACGAGCCCGTCGGGCACCGGCATCGCGCGCGTGTCAGGCATTCTGCTCGGTCTGCTCGGTCGGGGTTCCGGCGTCGTCCGCGGTCCCGTTGTCGTCGGCATCCACGTCGCGGTGCCCGTCACGCGTCCCGTCGAGGTGCACGCCGGTCGCCGCGAGGATCACGACCATGACGGCGGCGACGACGATCGCGATGTCCGCGACGTTGCCCACGAACCAGTGCGCGTACGCGATGAAGTCGACCACGTGCCCCCGCGCGGGTCCGGGCTCCCGGATCCACCGGTCCACCAGGTTGCCCAGCGCGCCACCGAGCAGCAGACCGAGGGCGATCGCCCAGGCCGTGCTGCCGATCCGCCGGCTCGCCCGCACCACCACGACGATGACGACGGTCGCGACGACGGTCAGCAGCCACGTCATGCCGGTCGCGATCGAGAGCGCCGCACCGGGGTTGAACACGAGCTGCAGCCCGAGCAGGTCGCCGATCACCTGCCGGCGCTCCCCGTCCGCGAGGGCGTCGAGCGCCCACGCCTTCGACACCTGGTCGACGACCAGCACGACGGCCGCGATCGAGAAGAGTGCGATCAGGAGGGCGCGTCGGCGCGGGTGCGTCGAGGGCGCGTCAGGGCGATCGTCCGGGGTGGTGGGCACCGCAGGAGTCTACGTGCGCGTCAGCGGCGCTCTTCGCGCTGCTTGCACTCCACGCAGAGGGACGCCCGGGGGAACGCCTGGAGGCGCGCCTTGCCGATGGCCTTCCCGCACGACTCGCACGTGGCGAACGTGCCGGCGGAGATCCGCGCCAGCGCGCGCGTGGTCTGCGCGAGCAGGTCACGCGTGTTGTTCACGAGGGTGAGCTCCTGCTCGCGCTCGAGCGCCGACGAGCCGGAGTCGGCCTGGTCGTCGCCCGCCCCGTCGCCGGAGTTGCGCAGCAGGTCCGACAGCTCGGCGTCGGCCGAGGCCAGCTCGCCGGTCAGCCGGTCGATGTCGTTGGTCAGCTCCTCGGCGATGTCCTTGACCTCGCGAGCCGTCCACGCCTTCTCGCCGTCCCGCACCGGGAACGTCTTGACGAGCTTGGCGAGCTCCTTGGTGTCCGTGCTGATGTCGACCGTGCTCAGCGCGTCGTTGATGGCCACGAGCGGGCCCCCCTGTCCTCGAAGTCAGGTGACTGTATGCGGGCACAGGCAGGGACACAACACGCCACGCCGGGTGAAACCCGGCGTGGCGTGGCGTGCGCGGACGACCTGACCTGTGGTGATGCAGGCGTGCGGGACCGGCGGGTGGTCGCCGGACCGTCCGTCAGAGGTTCTGACCGTCTCCGACCGGCTGCGGCTGACCCGAGCGCGGCGGCAGCGCGTTGCCACGGTTGTCGAGGTCGCCCAGCAGGTTCTCGAGGTAGCTCTTCAGGCGCGTGCGGTAGTCGCGCTCGAACACGCGCAGCTCGTCGATCTTGCGCTCGAGGAGCGACCGCTCCTGCTCGAGCTGCCCGAGCGTGCGCTGCGACGTCTCCTCGGCCTCACGGACGATCCGGTTGGCCTGGCTCTTGGCCTCGCCCACCAGGCGGTCGGACTCCTCCTGGCCGCTGCGCACGTAGTCGTCGTGCAGCTTCTGGGCCAGGGCGAGCATCCCCGTGGCCGACTCGGGCTCGCTCGCCCGCGCGGCGGGCTGGACGGGCGCGACGACCGGCGCGGGTGCGGCGACCGGCGCGGCGATGACGGGCGCGGGAGCCGGGACCGGCTCGGGCGTGGGCTCGGGCTTCGCGGCCGGCGCAGCCTGCTGCGCACCCGCCCTGCTCAGCTCGGCGATGCGGCGCTCGGCCGCGGCCAGCTTGGTCTTCAGGTCGTCGTTCTCACCCTGCACCTCGCGCAGCGTGTTGACGACCTCGTCCAGGAAGTCGTCGACCTCGTCCTGGTCGTAGCCCTCGCGGAACTTCGTGGCCTGGAACTTCTTGTTCAAGACCTCGTCTGCAGTCAGCAGAGCCATCGTCATCACCTCAGTCGGTAGTGCTCGGTCGGGCCGGCGGCAGTCCACCGACCGCCTCGGGCCACGGTAGCGGAGAATGGGCGGGTCGCACGTCCCCACGACACGCCCACGGACGGGTGGATCGTCGGCTCAGAACCGGCTGAGCAGCGACATCAGGACGGAACACCCCAGGACGAGCACCAGGAACGCGAGATCGAGCCGCACGGATCCGATGCCGATGGGCGGCAGGATCCTGCGCAACGCCTTGAGCGGCGGGTCCGTCACCGTGTACGTCACCTCGGCGATCACCAGGGCGATGCCCGACGGCTTCCAGTCGCGCGCGAAGAACTGCACCCAGTCGAGCACGAGGCGGACGAGCAGGATCAGGAAGAACGCGAGGACGACGTAGAACAGCAGTGCGGCGACGAGGTGCACGCGTCAGCTCTGGTTGTAGAAGCCCGCGCGCGCCGGCGGCTCGGCCGCGGGACCGGCGGCCTCGCCGGCCACCTCGACGTGCGCCGGCGAGAGCAGGAAGACCTTGCTGGTCACCCGCTCGATCGCGCCGTGCAGGCCGAAGATGAGCCCTGCCGAGAAGTCGACGAGGCGCTTGGCGTCCGCGTCGTCCATGTCCGTGAGGTTCATGATCACCGGGGTGCCCTCGCGGAACGCCTCGCCGATCTTGCGCGCGTCGTTGTACGAGCGCGGGTGGATCGTCGTGATGCGACGCAGCTCACCGGCGACGGGCGCCTGCGTGGGCAGGGTCGCGCGCGTCGGCCGGTGCAGCGGCGTGACCTGGGCCTCGTACTCCTGCGGCACCGCGACCTCCTGGTCGTCGTACTCCTCGAGGTAGTCCTCGTGCTCGGACCGGTCGTCGGCCAGGCCGAGGTACAGCATCGTCTTGCGCAGCGCTCCGGCCATCGCCTTGGCTCCCTCCCCGGATCTCTCCGGACCACCCCGGAACCCCCGCACCGGTCGTGCGGCGACGGTGGGCTCCCTCTGGCCGTCACGCTAGCAACGCGCGCGAACCACGCACGGCGCGACACGCCCGACAACCTCGGCATTCACCAGCGGGTGTGCGCTCACGCCGGCGGCCGGACCACTCCCGCGAACCGCCCGGTGCTGCGCGAGCGCCGGAACGAGTACAGCGCGGGGTCCTTCCACGTGTCGCGGCCGTCGACCACGACGCTCGCGACGCCTTCCGACCGCAGGACCGCGACGACCCCAGCCGGCAGGTCCAGGGCCGGGGTACCCCAGGCCGTCGTCGCCCGGGTCGACGGGACGATCGCGACCACCTCGTCCTGCAGCTCGGCCGGCACCTCGTACGACTCGCCCGCGATCGCCGGCCCGACCGCGGCGCGGATGCGCTCCACGTCCGCGCCCTCGCGCACCATCGCCGCGACCGCCGCCTGGACGACGCCGGCCACCAGGCCGCGCCGGCCCGCGTGCACCGCGGCGACCACGCCCGCGGCGGCGTCGGCGAGCAGGACGGGCACGCAGTCGGCCACCAGCACGGCGACCGCGACGTCCGGGGACACCGACACCAGCGCGTCCGCCTCGCCGACCGACACGGCGTCCGGGTCCGGCGCCGCCGACAGGACCAGCACCCCGGCACCGTGCACCTGCGTGGCGTACGCGACGGGCGCGCCCGCCCACCGGGCGAGCCGCTCGCGGTTCCGGTCGACGGCCGACGGGTCGTCGCCGACGCCGTAGCCGAGGTTCAGCGCGTCGTACGGCGGCCGGCTGACGCCACCCCCGCGCGTGCTGAACCCGGCCCGGACGCCGAGGCCGAGATCGACCTCGACGACGGGCGGGAGGTCGGACACGGTCCGCCTACTTGAGGAAGTCCGGGACGTCGAGCTCGTCGCGGTCCCGCCGGGGCGCGTCCTCGGTGAAGATCCGCGGCACCTCGAGCGCACCCGTGATGGGGGTCGGCTCCGACTCGGTGGACAGGAATGCGGGCACGTCGGGCTGCGTCGCGCCCGCCGGGCGGTTCTGCGCGTAGGCGCCGACCGGGACCAGCTGCTCCTCGGGGTCGAGCACCGGGCGCGGCGTCGGCACCTGGGGGGCCGCGGGCACCTGGCGCGCCGCCGAGTTGCCGCTGACCTGACCGAGCGCGCGGGCGTCCCGGCGGACCGTCGGCGAGCCGGAGTCGAAGCCGGCGGCGATGACGGTCACGCGGACCTCGTCGCCCAGGGCGTCGTCGATGACCGCGCCGAAGATGATGTTGGCCTCGGGGTGCGCGGCCTCCTGGACCAGGCGCGCGGCCTCGTTGATCTCGAACAGCCCGAGGTCGGAGCCGCCCTGGATCGACAGCAGCACGCCGTGCGCGCCGTCGATGCTGGCCTCGAGCAGGGGCGACGAGATCGCCATCTCGGCGGCCTGCACGGCGCGGTCGTCGCCGCGGGCGAAGCCGATGCCCATGAGGGCCGAGCCCGCGCCCTGCATGACGGACTTCACGTCGGCGAAGTCGAGGTTGATGAGGCCCGGCGTGGTGATGAGGTCCGTGATGCCCTGGACACCCGACAGCAGCACCTGGTCCGCCGAGTGGAACGCGTCGAGCACCGAGACCGACCGGTCGGAGATCTGCAGCAGCCGGTCGTTCGGGATGACGATGAGCGTGTCGACCTCGGCCCGCAGCGCCTCGATCCCGGAGTCCGCCTGCACGGAGCGCCGGCGGCCCTCGAACGTGAACGGCCGGGTGACCACGCCGATGGTCAGCGCGCCGAGCGACCGCGCGATGCGCGCGACGACGGGTGCGCCGCCCGTGCCCGTGCCGCCGCCCTCGCCCGCGGTGACGAACACCATGTCGGCGCCGCGCAGGACGTCCTCGATCTCGTCCTTGTGGTCCTCGGCGGCCTTCTTGCCCACCTCGGGGTCCGCCCCGGCGCCGAGGCCCCGCGTCAGCTCGCGGCCCACGTCGAGCTTGACGTCGGCGTCGGACATGAGCAGGGCCTGGGCGTCCGTGTTGACGGCGATGAACTCGACACCCTTGAGGCCGACCTCGATCATGCGGTTCACGGCGTTGACGCCGCCGCCGCCGATGCCGACGACCTTGATGACCGCCAGGTAGTTCTGCGGAGCTGCCACGGTGGGTGCCTCTCGTTCTGTGCCGGTCGCGGCCCTGGGCCGCGGGGTCCGGCCACGACGCTCCGGGGCCGGCGGTGAAACCTTCACCCTCTACTTGAGGGTTATAGTTATGTCAGGTGTGCTGTCAGTGCGTGACGCTAGGTGTCGCCCGGACCGCGATCAACGACCGCGCCGCGCGTGTCGGGACTTGGTGCCGAAACTCACCTGGTGATGGGCAGGCGCGGCGCCGACACGTCGATGACGGTCGCCCCCGCCGCCGCCGGCGACGCCCGCAGCGCCGAGAGGACCGCGATCTTCAGCGGGGTCTCGTGCGCGCTCCCCCAGTCGACCTCGACGTTGTCGCGCAACGTCATGGTGACGGTGTCCTGCGTGTGCGCGGAGACGGCGCCCACCTGGGCGAGCAGGTCCGCGGGCAGCTGCTGGAGCACGCTGAGCACGGCCGTGAGCGTGCGCTTGTCCCCCACGGGCACGTCGACCACCGGGAGGCCCTCCGGCGCGGCGTCCACGCGGCCGACCTGCACGCCGTCCATGTCGAGCAGCGCGAACCCGGGGGCGGTGTGGGTCGTGGCGTCGCCCGCCGCCTCGGGCACCGCCGCGACGGGCTCGCGCGCGACGAGCACCACGGCCAGCCCCTGCGGCCACTCCCGGGTCACCCGCGCCTCGCGGACCCCGGGCACGTCGAGCACCTCGTCGCGCAGCCGGACCGTGTCCAGGCGCGGCAGCGGCGTGCCCGCGTGGGCGTCGACCACCGCGAGCACCTGGTCGACCGCGACGACCGTGCCCGCGCCGTCCACCTGCACCTGCGTGGGGTCGAGCGCGAGGACCGGCGAGCCGAAGAGCAGCCAGCCGAGCGAGCCCACGGCGACCGCGGACCCGGCCACGAGGACCAGCTGGCGTCGGGCCAGGTTGCGGCGCGCGCGGGCACGCTCGGCGAACCGGGCGACCGAGCTGGTCGAGACCACGGGCGGCGCGACGGGACCCGCGTAGCGGCGGGCTCCCCCAGCGCTGTAGGTGGTGACCGCGCGGCCGAACGACGGGGTGTCCTGCGCGTCGGGC
>NZ_JBGFQZ010000004.1:0-143938 GCF_041295535.1 Cellulomonas sp. ICMP 17802
CGGTCCGGGTACGTGCCGGCCGTCGCCTGCGGGCGCTGCCGGGCCGCGGCCCGCTGCGGCGTGTGCCACGGCCCGCTCGGCCTGACCACCGCCGACGGCGTCCCCACCTGCGGCTGGTGCGGCCGGCTGGCCACCGACTGGCGCTGCACCGAGTGCGGGGCCGGCGCCCTGCGCTCGGTCCGGGTCGGCTCGGAGCGGACGGCCGAGGAGCTGGGCCGGGCCTTCCCGGGCGTCCCCGTGCGGGTGTCCGGCGCGCGCGCGGCCGGCGGGGTGCTGTCCACCGTCAAGGACGTCCCCGCGGTGGTCGTCTCCACCCCCGGGGCGGAGCCGGTGGCGCCCGGGGGCTATGCGGCCGCGCTGCTGCTCGACGCCGCCGTGAGCACCGCGGGTGCGTCCCTGCGCACGGGCGAGGACGCGCTGCGCCGGTGGCTGACCGCGGCGGCGCTGGTCCGGCCGGCGTCGGAGGGCGGCACGGTGGTGCTCGTCGGGGACGCGGAGGAGCGCGCCACGCAGGCTCTTGTCCGGTGGGACCCGGCCGGGTACGCGTCGCGGGAGCTGGCCGAGCGCGCCGAGCTGGGGCTGCCGCCCGCGGTGCGGATGGCGGCGGTCACCGGACCGCGCGACGCCGTCGACACCCTGCTGGCGCGCCTCGAGCTCGCGGACGCCGAGATCCTCGGGCCCGTGCCCGTCGGCGAGCCCGAGGCGGGCTCCCTCGAGCCGGACGTCCGGGCGATCGTCCGGGTGTCCCGGGCGCAGGGCGCGGCCCTGGCGCGCGGGCTCGCGGCCACGCTGGCCGTGCGCAGCGCGCGCCGCGAGGGCGGGTCCGTGCGGGTGCAGCTCGACCCGTCCGAGCTCGGGTGACCGGTCGCGTGATCGACACCGTGGTCTTCGACCTGGGCAACGTGCTCGTCCGCTGGGACCCCCGCCGCCCGTTCGTCGGCCGGCTCCCGGCGCGCGAGGTCGAGGCGTTCTTCACCGACGTCGACTTCCTGGCGTTCAACCACCACCAGGACGCCGGCCGGTCGTGGGCGGACGCGCGGGCCGCCCTCGCGCGCAGCGACCCCGAGCACCTGCCCGCGCTCGACCTGTACGTCGAGCACTTCGCCGACACCCTGGCCGGTCCGGTGCCGGGGTCGGAGCGGCTGGTGCGCGACCTGCGGGCGCTCGGCCTCCGGCTCCTCGGCCTCACCAACTGGTCGGCGGAGACGTTCCACCTGGCCGAGCCGGCGGCGCCCGCGATCGGGCTGCTGGAGGACGTGCTGGTCTCCGGCGAGGCCGGCGTGGCCAAGCCCGACCCGCGCGTCTTCGCGCTGCTGGCGCGGCGGTACGGGCTGGAGCCCGGTCGCACGGTGTTCACCGACGACTCGGCCACCAACGTCGCCGCGGCCGCGGCGGCGGGCTTCGACGCGGTCCTGTTCACCACGGCGGAGGCCCTCCGCGCGGACCTCGTCGCGCGCGGGCTCGCCCTGGCGCGCACCTAGGATCGTCGGCATGCGACTGCTCTTCGCCGGAACCCCCGCGGCCGCGGTGCCGTCGCTCGAGGCGCTCCTCGCCTCCCGCCACGAGGTGGTCGCCGTGCTCACGCGCCCCGACGCCCGGTCGGGACGCGGCCGGTCGTCGGCGCAGAGCGCGGTCAAGGCGCGGGCGCTGGAGGCCGGGCTCGAGGTGCTGACGCCCGAGCGCCCCCGGGACGCGGACTTCCAGGCCCGGCTCGCCGAGCTGGCCGTCGACGCGGCCCCGGTGGTCGCGTACGGCGCGCTGATCCCGCCCGCGCTGCTGGACGTCCCCGCGCACGGGTGGGTCAACCTGCACTTCTCGGTCCTGCCCGCCTGGCGTGGGGCCGCTCCGGTGCAGCACGCGATCATCGCGGGCGACGAGGTGACGGGTGCGTCGACGTTCCGGCTCGAGGCCGGGCTCGACACCGGGCCGGTGTTCGGCTTCCTCACGGAGACCATCCGCCCCCGGGACACGGCCGGCGACCTGCTCGGCCGCCTGGCGACCGCGGGCGCCGGCCTGCTGGTGCAGACGCTCGACGCGCTCGAGGACGGGATCCTCAGCCCGGTCGTGCAGTCGACCGACGGGGTCAGCCTCGCGCCGAAGATCGAGGTGGACGACGCCCGGGTGCGCTGGTCGCACCCCGCGCACGCTGTCGACCGGCGGATCCGGGGCTGCACCCCGGCGCCCGGTGCCTGGACCACCCTGCCGGACGGCTCGCGCCTCGGGATCGCGCCCGTGGTGCCCGTCGCCGACGTGACCGACCTGGCCCCCGGGCAGCTGCGGGTCGGCAAGAAGGAGGTGCTCGTCGGCACCGGGGGTCACGCGGTCCGGCTCACCGACGTGACGGCGCCGGGCAAGCGGGCGATGCCGGCGGCCGACTGGGCCCGGGGCGCGCGCCTCGGCGCGGACACCGTGCTCGGCGGTGCCGCATGAGTCCCGCCGACGACCGGCGCGACGCGAGCGGTCGGCAGCGTGGAGCCGCCCGCTCGCAGGGCAGGACGCAGCGCTCGGCCGCCGCTCCGTCGCAGCGTCGCCGCGGCAGCGACCCCGCGCGAACGGCCGCCTACGACGTCCTGCGCGCGGTCGCCGGCACGGACTCGTACGCCAACCTGGTGCTCCCGCCGCTGCTGCGGGACCGCCGGATCACCGGCCGCGACGCCGCGTTCGCCACGGAGCTCGCGTACGGCACGCTCCGCCTGCAGGGCCGGTACGACGCCGTGATCGCGCAGGCCGCCTCGCGCGCGGTCGACACGATCGACGCGCCCGCGCTCGACGTGCTGCGGCTCGGGGTGCACCAGCTGCTCGGCATGCGGGTGCCCGCGCACGCGGCGGTCTCGGAGACGGTCGGGCTCGCCCGCGAGCAGCTGGGCACGGGCCCGTCGCAGTTCGTCAACGCCGTGCTGCGCACCGTCGGGCGCTCGACGCCGCAGGAGTGGGAGCAGCGGATCGCGGAGGCGGCCGGCGACGACGACCTCGCGCGGCTGGCCGTCACGCAGAGCCACCCGGTCTGGGTGGTCCGGGCGCTGCGCGAGGCGCTGGCGGGCAACGGGCGGTCCGCGGACGAGATCGAGGCGCTGCTCGCCGCGGACAACCTGGCACCGCGCGTCACGCTGGTCGCGCGCCCCGGGCTGGTGGACCAGGACGAGGTGCTCGAGGAGACCGAGGGCGCGGGCCTGGTCGGGGCGCTGACCCCGACCGCGGTGATCCTGCCCGGCGGCGACCCCGCGGCGCTGCCGAGCGTCCGCGACGGGCGTGCCGGGGTGCAGGACGAGGGCAGCCAGCTGGTCGCGCTGGCCCTGACGGCGGCGCCGCTGGACGGCCGGGACGAGCGGTGGCTCGACCTGTGCGCGGGGCCCGGGGGCAAGGCCGCGCTGCTCGCGGCGGTCGCGGGGGAGCGCGGCGCCCGGATCGTCGCCAACGAGGTGCAGCCGCACCGCACCCTGCTGGTCGAGCAGGCGCTGCGCGCGGTGCCCGCCGACGCGGTGGAGGACGTCCGCACGGGCGACGGGCGCTCGGTCGGCACCGACGAGCCGGCCTCGTACGACCGGGTGATGGTCGACGCGCCGTGCACCGGCCTCGGCGCCCTGCGGCGGCGGCCCGAGGCCCGGTGGCGGCGCACGCCCGCCGACCTGGCGGGACTCAGCGCGCTGCAGCGCGAGCTGCTGGTCTCGGCGCTGCGCGCGGTCCGGCCCGGCGGGGTCGTCGCCTACGTCACGTGCTCGCCGCACCTCGTCGAGACGCAGCTCGTGGTCAAGGACGCCGTCCGACGGTCGGGGATCGCCGTCGAGGCCGTCGACGCCAAGGCCGTCGTCCGGGAGATCGCGCCCGACGGCACGGTCGACCTCGACGAGTCGCGCACCGACGTCCAGCTGTGGCCGCACGTGCACGGCACGGACGCGATGCACCTCACGCTCCTCCGCCGCACGTCCTGAGGCCTCTACGCTGGCCGGGTGCCTGCGCTGATCAACCCGAGCATCCTGTCCGCCGACTTCGCCAACCTCGAGCGTGACCTCCAGGCGATCGCGGCGGCCGACTACGTGCACGTGGACGTCATGGACAACCACTTCGTGCCCAACCTGACGCTCGGCCTGCCGGTCGTGACGCGGATCGCCGAGGTCTCGCCGCTGCCGCTCGACGTGCACCTGATGATCGAGGACGCCGACCGCTGGGCGCCGGAGTACGCGGCCGCGGGTGCGGCGTCGGTGACGTTCCACGCCGAGGCGACGCAGGCACCGGTCCGGCTGGCCCGTGAGCTGCGGTCCCGCGGGGTGCGGGCCGGCATCGCGCTGCGGCCGGCCTCCCCGGTCGAGCCCCTGCTCGACCTGCTGCCGGAGTTCGACATGCTGCTCGTGATGACGGTCGAGCCCGGGTTCGGCGGCCAGGCGTTCATCGAGGGCATGCTGCCGAAGATCCGCCGCGCCCGCGCCGCCCTGGACGCGTCCGGCGGGTCCACCTGGATCCAAGTGGACGGGGGAGTCGCCCGCGACACGATCGGGCGCATCGCCGCCGCCGGCGCCAACGTCTTCGTGGCCGGGTCCGCGGTCTACGGCGCGCCCGACGTCGCGGCCGAGATCGCCGCCCTGCGCAGCCTGGCGGACGCGGGCGCCTGACCGGTCGGGCCGCCCGGCGGGAATGTGCCGTGTGGCATGATCGTTGGCGCAGTACGAACACATACACGTGCTCCGGGGTCGGTGTAATTCCGAGCCGGCGGTGACAGTCCGCGACCCGCACGGTCCGCAAGGATCGGGCGGTTGACCTGGTGGAACTCCAGGACCGACGGTGAAAGTCCGGATGGGAGGATCACGTGGCGGCGCCGTCGCGCCGTGGTTGCGGGACTCTTCCTGCCGCCCTCACCCCGGAGCCATCGCGCCCGGAGGTGACGCATGGCCAGCACCGACCTCGGCACGGGCGCACCCGTCGCCGCCGCCGAGCTGACGGCCATGCGCCGCGCCCTCGCGCTCGCGCTGCGCGGCCCGGCCTCCGACCCGAACCCCCGCGTGGGCTGCGTGCTGCTGGGCCCCGACGGCGAGGTCCGCGGCGAGGGCTGGCACCGCGGCGCCGGCACGCCGCACGCCGAGGTCGCCGCGCTGGCCGACGCCGCCGCACGCGGCCTGCCCACCGAGGGCGCCACGGCCGTGGTCACGCTCGAGCCCTGCAACCACACGGGTCGCACCGGCCCGTGCTCGGAGGCGCTCATCGCGGCGGGCGTCGCGCGGGTCGTGGTGTCCGTGGACGACCCGAACCCCGTCGCCTCCGGCGGCGTCGAGCGGCTGCGCTCCGCCGGCGTCGACGTGCAGACCGGCGTGCTGACGGCCGAGGGGCGCGCGGTGCTGGGCGCCTGGCTGCCGTCGGTCGAGCGCGGGCGGCCGTTCGTGACCCTCAAGATCGCCATGTCGCTGGACGGCCGCATCGCCGCGGCGGACGGCTCGAGCCGGTGGATCACGTCCGAGGTCTCGCGCCACCACGCGCACGACCTGCGCGCCGAGGTCGACGCCATCGCCGTCGGCACCGGCACCGCGCTGGTGGACGACCCGTCGCTCACCGCGCGCAACGCGGCCGGCGAGCTGCACGGCCACCAGCCGCTGCGGGTGGTCGTCGGGCACCGCGACGTGCCCGCGGACGCGCGGCTGCGCGGCCCGGGCGGCGAGCTGGTCCACCTCCGCACCCACGACCCGGCGCAGGTGCTGGCCGAGCTGCACGCGCGCGACGTCCGGCACGTGCTCGTCGAGGGCGGTCCCACGCTCGCCGCCGCGTTCGTGCGGGCCGGCCTCGTGGACGAGCTGCACGCGTACGTCGCGCCGGTCCTGCTCGGGTCCGGGCCGTCCGCGATGGCCGACCTCGGCGTCGTCTCGATCGGCGACGCCGTCCGCCTCACCACCCGATCCGTCATCCCGCTCGGTCCCGACGTCCTCGTCGTCGCGACCATCGACCCGCCCAGCCCCACGGAGGAGCCCTGATGTTCACCGGAATCGTCGAGGAGATCGGCACCGTCGAGGAGATCGTGCACGGTCCGGACGGGACCGACGCGCGCCTGCGCGTGCGCGGCCCGCTCGTCGTGTCCGACGCCCACCTGGGCGACTCGATCAGCGTCTCCGGCGTCTGCCTCACCGTCACCGAGCTGCCCGGCGACGGGACGTTCCTCGCGGACGTCATGCCGGAGACCCTGCGCCGCAGCGCGCTCGAGGACGTCGGCGTGGGCAGCCCGGTCAACCTGGAGCGGGCGCTGGCCGTCGGCGGCCGGTACGGCGGGCACGTCGTGCAGGGGCACGTCGACGGCGTCGGGACGATCCTGTCGCGGTCGCCCGGCCCGCGCTGGGACGACGTGGAGATCGGGCTCGCGCCCGAGCTCGCGCGCTACGTCGCCGAGAAGGGCTCCATCGCCGTGTCCGGCATCTCGCTGACCGTGACGCACGTGGGCGACGAGTCGTTCGGCGTCTCCCTCATCCCCACGACGCTCGAGGCGACGACCCTCGGCACGCTCGCGCCCGGCGCACGGGTCAACCTGGAGGTCGACGTGCTGGCCAAGTACACCGAACGGCTGCTGTCGACGGCGGGGGTGCTGCGATGACCGCCCCGGCCGGCGTGAAGGTGGGCACCGTCGAGGAGGCGCTGGAGGCGCTGCGCGCGGGTCGTCCCGTGCTGGTGGCCGACTCGCCGGACCGGGAGAACGAGGCCGACGTCATCCTCGCCGCGCAGTCCGCCACGCCCGAGTGGATCGCGTGGACCATCCGGCACTCGTCGGGCTACCTGTGCGCGCCCATGCCGGCGTCGCGGGCCGACGCGCTCGACCTGCCGCTGATGGTGCCGCACAGCCAGGACCCGCGCCGCACGGCGTACACCGTCACGGTGGACGCGGCGACGGGCGTGACCACCGGCATCTCGGCGGCGGACCGGGCGCGGACCATGCGGGTGCTGGCCGACCCGGCGTCGGGCCGCGAGGACCTCATCCGCCCGGGCCACGTGCTGCCGCTGCGGGCGGTGCCGGGCGGCGTGCTGCACCGCGCGGGCCACACGGAGGCGGCGGTCGACCTGTGCCGGCTCGCCGGCCTGGAGCCCGTCGGCGCCATCGCGGAGCTGGTGAACGACGACGGCACGATGACCCGGCTCGACGTGGCGTCGGCGCTGGCGGAGGCCGAGGGCCTCGTGCTGCTGACGATCGAGGACATCGTGGCGTGGCGTACCGAGCACGACGACGACGTGACGGCCGAGGCCGCCGTCGCCGCGCCGCCGAAGGAGCGCGTGCACGCCACGCACACGGCGTACCTGCCGACCAAGCACGGCGACTTCCGCATCCACGGCTACCGCGACCTGCGCACGGGCGCGGAGCACGTGGCGCTCGTGCCCACCCAGGGCCTGGCCGTCGAGCCCGTGGTCCGGGTGCACTCCGAGTGCCTGACCGGCGACGCCTTCGGCTCGGCGCGGTGCGACTGCGGCCCCCAGCTCGACGCCGCGCTCGAGCTCGCCGCCGCGCAGGGCGGTGCCGTGATCTACCTGCGCGGGCACGAGGGCCGGGGGATCGGGCTGCTGGCCAAGGTCGCCGCCTACGCGCTGCAGGACGCGGGCCGCGACACGGTCGAGGCGAACCTGGACCTCGGGTGGCCCGCGGACCGGCGGGAGTACGGCGCCGCCGCGGCCATCCTCACGGACCTCGGTGTGCAGCGCATCAGCCTGCTCACCAACAACCCGGCGAAGGTGGCCGGGCTGCGCGCGCACGGGATCGACGTCGCGGAGATCCGCAGCCTCGAGGTGGGCCGGACCCCGCAGAACGAGGCCTACCTGCGCACCAAGGCGACGTCGATGGGGCACCTGCTCCACCTGCCGCCCGGCACGGAGGGCGAGCCCATCGCGGTCGCGCCCGTGCACGCGACGCCGGCCACCCCCGGCGCCGACCACGACGACCACGCGTTCGAGAACCTGGAGGACCTGGCATGAGCGGTGCAGGAGCGCCCACCCTGACGGTCGACGGGAGCGGCCTGAGGGTCGTCGTCGTCGCGGCGAGCTGGCACACGGTGGTGATGGACGGCCTGCTCGCGGGCGCGCAGCGGGCCCTCGCCGCGGCGCACGTCGACGACGTGACGATCGTCCGCGTCCCGGGCACGTTCGAGCTGCCCGTCGCGGCGCAGGTCGCGGCGGCGGGCGGTGCCGACGCGGTCGTCGCGCTCGGCGTCGTGATCCGCGGCGGCACACCGCACTTCGAGTACGTCTGCCAGGGCGCGACGCTCGGCCTGACCGACGTCGGGATCCGCACCGGCGTGCCGGTCGGGTTCGGCGTGCTCACCTGCGACAACGAGGAGCAGGCGCTGGACCGCGCGGGGCTCGAGGGCTCGCACGAGGACAAGGGCGCCGAGGCCGCCGAGGCCGCCGTCGCGACCGTGGTCGCCCTGCGCGCGCTGCGTGGTACCCCCACGCACCCTGAGTCGCTTCCCGTCTAGAGTGCCCGCGTGAAGACCTTCGACACCCTGTTCGCCGAGCTCTCGGAGAAGGCAGCCACCCGCCCCGCGGGCTCCGGCACGGTCGCGGAGCTGGACACCGGCGTGCACGGCATCGGCAAGAAGGTCGTCGAGGAGGCCGCCGAGGTCTGGATGGCCGCCGAGCACGAGTCCGACGAGCGGACCGCCGAGGAGATCTCGCAGCTGCTCTACCACCTCCAGGTGCTGATGATCGCGCGCGGGCTGACCCTCGCCGACGTGTACACCCACCTCTGAGAGGAACGACCGTGCTGAGGATCGCCGTCCCGAACAAGGGCTCCCTGTCGGAGCCCGCCGTCGAGATGCTCAAGGAGGCCGGCTACCGGCAGCGTCGTGACTCCCGCGAGCTCGTGCTGCCCGACCCCGACAACGACGTGGAGTTCTTCTTCCTGCGGCCGCGGGACATCGCCGTGTACGTGGGGGCCGGCACGGTCGACGTCGGGATCACCGGGCGGGACCTCATGCTCGACTCGGAGTCCGCGGCGGTCGAGCACCTGCCGCTCGGGTTCGCGCGCTCGACGTTCCGGTTCGCCGGGACGGCGGGGGAGTGGACCGACGTCGCGCAGGTGGGCGGCCGGCGCGTCGCGACGTCCTACCCGGTGCTCGTGCGGTCGTACCTGCGGTCGCTCGGCATCGAGCCCGCCGGCGTCGTGCGCCTGGACGGTGCCGTGGAGTCGGCCATCAAGCTCGGCGTCGCGGACGTGATCGCGGACGTCGTCGAGACCGGGACGACGCTGCGCGCCGCCGGGCTGGAGATCTTCGCCGACCCGATCCTGCGCTCCGAGGCCGTGCTGGTCCGCCGCTCGGACGGCGAGGAGCCCGCAGGCCTCGACGTGCTGACGCGGCGCATCCAGGGCGTGCTGACCGCCCGCGAGTACGTCCTCATGGACTACGACGTGCCGCTCGGCCTGGTCGACCAGGCGGTCGCGATCACGCCCGGGCTCGAGTCGCCCACGGTCTCGCCGTTGCACAACCGCGACTGGGCGGCCGTGCGCGCGATGGTCCGGCGCGACCAGACCAACCGGGTGATGGACTCCCTGTACGACATCGGTGCGCGCGCGATCCTCGTGACGTCGATCCACGCGTGCCGGCTCTGAGCGGTGAGCGGGGGACAGGCGTGGACGCGCTGACTTCCCCGTTCCGGCCGCGGCTCGCCCGCGTCGTCACCCTGGTCATGGCCGTCGTCGTGGTCGCCCTGACGATCGCGATCATGCTGGCGCTGTCCATCCTCACGACGGGCGACCGGCTCGGGTTCGCGATCGTCGGCGGCCTCATCGCGCTGTTCCTCTGGCGCCAGGCGTCGGTGGTCGCACGGGCGGACGACGACGGCCTGACGGTCCGCAACCTCGTCTTCACGCGCCGGCTCGAGTGGGCCGAGATCGTGTCGGTGCGGTTCGGGTCGGGCCGGCCGTGGGTCCAGCTGGACCTGGCCGACGGGGACACGCTCGCGGTCATGGGCATCCAGCGGGCGGACGGCGCGTTCGCGGACGCCGAGGCCCGCCGCCTGGCCACCCTGGTGGCGATGCACACCACCACGCCGCGCGACGACTGACGCGCGGGCGTCAGCCCACCAGGTCCCGCGCGTGCACGCCGGCGGCGGCCGCCGCCAGGAACGCCGCCGGGTCGTCCACCAGCCCGCGTCCCATCGTGGACAGGCGCACCGGCGAGCCCTCCAGGGCGCGGACCAGCTCCTCGTCGGCCGGCACGGTGACCAGCCGGTGCCGCGCCCCGAGCGCGGCGGCCTGCGCGACGACGCGCCGCCCGAGCTCCTCGAGCGGGCCGGGGTCGAACGTCGGCACGACGACGTCGGCGGGCGCGAGCGCCACCCGGCCGTAGGCGGTCAGCGAGTGGTGGGACACGCCCAGGTGCCGCTCGCGCTGGTCGGCACCGGAGACGCGCAGCGACGCCACCGGCCGCCCGCCCAGGGTGCCCGTCGCGTTCACCGCCTCGCCCGCGGCGACCCCGGAGAACCCCCAGCGCGTGCCCGTGCCGAGGTTGCCCGGGCCCTGCGCGACGACCACGAGATCGGCGCCGACGACGTGCCGCGCGGCCAGCAGGCCCGTGTGCACCGTGACGGCCTCGAGGTCGCCCCCGAACGACTGGCCCGTGGTCACGCAGGCCTCGATCCACCCGGCCGACCGCAGGCCGGCCACCGTCCGGGAGAACCACGCGGGCAGCGCGCCGCCGTCGGTCATCACGTACGCGACCCTGGGAGCCGGGCGGCCAGCCCGCGCCGCGGCGTACCGGGCTCCGGCGACGATCGCGGGCAGCGCCGAGTGCAGGTCGGCGACCACCACCGGCAGCCCGCCGAGGTCGTCGGCGTCGCGCAGCAGCTCGTGGTGCGGGGACTCCTGGTCGTCGACCCCCAGCACCATGGCCTGCAGCGGCGTGTACCGGGCCTTGACCAGGTGGCCGGGGCCCTCGGGCGGGTCGGCGCGCGGGCGGTCGGGCAGCGCGATGACCAGCGCGTAGCCGCCGGTGCCCAGCCCGCGGGCCAGCGCCGAGACGTTGAGCAGCACGCGGTCGCCGATCTCCGGGCTGCCGACGAGCTCCGGGAACGCGAGGGCGCGGACGGCGTCGCCGGCGGTCGCGGTGCCCACGGGGGCCTCGAGCTCGACCGTCACCTCGGCGGCGCCGGGCCACGTGGCCCCGAGCGACACCACGACACCCGCACGCCACGTGATCACGCGCCCACGCTACCGGCCACTACGGTGGTGCCCGATGGCCGCCCAGATCGCCCCCGCCGAACGCCTGCTCAACCTCGTCATCGCCCTGGTCAACACCGCCGGGCGGATGACGAAGGAGCAGGTGCGCACGAGCGTGGCCGGCTACCAGGAGGCGCCGTCCGACGACGCCTTCGAGCGGATGTTCGAGCGCGACAAGGACACGCTGCGCGACCTCGGCATCCCGATCCTCACGGTCACGGACGCGGGGCACGGCGACGACATCGGCTACCGGGTCGACCTCGACGCGTACGCGCTGCCCCCGCTCGACCTCACCGCGGCCGAGCTCGGCGTGCTGGCGATGGCCGCGCAGGTCTGGCAGGACCAGGCCGTCCGGGCGGACACGACGCGCGCGCTCACCAAGCTGCGCGCGGTGGGCGACGCCCCGGAGTCGACGGACCTGGTGGCCGGCCTCGCGCCGCGGGTCCGGGCGGGCGGGGGCGCGTTCGGCCCGCTGGTCGACGCGGTGCAGGCGCGCCAGGCCGTCCGGTTCACGTACCGGGCAGCCACCACGGGCGAGGTCCGCGAGCGCACGGTCGAGCCGTGGAAGCTGCTGGCGCGCCGCGGCGGCTGGGTGCTCGTCGGCCGCGACCGCGACCGCGGCGCCAGCCGCTCGTTCCGGCTGAGCCGGGTGGAGGGGGTCGTGCGCACCGTCGGCGAGCCCGGCTCGTTCACGGCCCCGTCGGCGCAGGAGCTGGCCGACGCGCTGCGCACGTGGGCGAGCGGGCCGGAGCGGATCGCGACGCTCGCCATCCTGCCCGAGCGCGCCAGCGCCGCCCGCGCCCGCGCGGTCCCGGCCCCGCCCGACGAGCCGGTGCGCACGCACGTCCACCGCGACATCGTCCACGTGCCGTTCCGCGCCGAGTGGGAGCTCGCGGAGGAGCTGGTGGGCTACGGCGACGCCGTCGTCGTGCTCGCGCCGCCGGGGCTGCGCGCCTCGGTCCTGCACCTGCTGCAGACCGCCGCCACGCTGGACGAGGGGGTGCGGACCGATGGCTGAGCGCGCGAGCGACCGGCTCCTGCGGATGCTGGGCATGATCACGTACCTCGACCGGCACGACGACGTGTCGGTCGAGGCGATCGCGTCGCAGTTCGGCGTGAGCACCCGGCAGGTGATGGACGACATCGACACCCTGTGGGTCACGGGCACGCCCGGCTACTACCCGCACGACCTCATCGACTTCGACGCCGCCTCGTACGAGCAGGGCGTGGTGCGCCTCACGGAGTCCCGCGGCATGACCCGCCCGCTGCGGCTGGGTGCGCGCGAGGCCGTCGCGCTCGTCGCCGCCCTGCGCGCCGTGGACGCGGCCCTGGGGGACGCCCTGGACCCCGAGCGGGCCGCGGTGCTGCGCTCCGCGCTGGCCAAGCTGAGCGCCGCCACCGGGGACGCGGCGGCCGCCGTGGACGTCCGGCTCTCGGTCGACGCCGCACCGGACGTCGCGGCCGCGGTCGCCACCGCGCTGCGGCACGGCCGCCGGCTGCACCTGCGCTACGTGAACGCGTCCGACGTCACCACGGAGCGCGACGTCGACCCGATCCGCCTGGTCACCGACGACGAGCGCTCGTACCTGCTGGGCTGGTGCCTGCTGGTCGACGGCGAGCGGCTGTTCCGCGTGGACCGCGTGCTCGCGGCGACCGTGCTCGACACGCCCGCCGCGGACCACCAGGTGCCCGACGGCGCCGACGTCTTCTCGCCGGGCGCCGAGGGCGAGCTGGTGACGCTCCACCTGGCCAGCCAGGCACGGTGGGTGGTCGAGACGACGCCCGTCGACGCCGTGCGCAACCTCGAGGACGGCTCGTTCGAGGTCGATCTGCGGGTGGTGCAGCACGCCTGGCTGCGGCACCTGGTGCTCCAGGTCGCCGACGACGTGCTCGACGTCCGCCCGGCCCGGATCGCGCAGGAGGTCGCGGCCGCCGCGCGGGCCGCGCTGCGGGCGTACGAGGAGGTGGGCTGACCGTGCTGTGGTTCTCGGTGTGGACGATCCTCGTCCTGGCGACCCTGGGTGGGGCGTTCCTGCTCGGGCGCCGGCTCTGGCGGTCGGTGGTCGCGCTGGGCCGCGAGCTGTCCCGGGCGGCCGACACGGCGTCGCAGCTGGCGGACCGGGTCGACGAGCTCCAGGCGGCCCGCGCCGCGGTCGACACGGGTCCCACCCTGTTCGCCGACCCGGAGCCGCTGTGGGAGCACTGGGCGGAGCTCCGGGCGGAGGCGGCCGACCGGCGCGCCGAGCGCGAGCAGCGCCGGGCCGCCACGCGGCTGCGCTGGCGTGCGTACTGGAGCTGACGGCCTGCGCTCCATCCTCAGGTGACGCGGGTACGATCACACGGTCATCGACATTCCGACGGAGGACTCGACGTGTTGCGAAACCTGACCGCATGGCACGTGCTGATCGTGCTGCTGGTGGTCGTCCTGCTCTTCGGCGCGAAGCGGCTGCCCGACCTGGCCAAGAGCGTGGGCCAGTCGATGAAGATCTTCAAGAACGAGGTCAAGGACCTGCGGACCGACGACGCCGGCCCGGCCACGCCGCCCGCCGCACCGCCGGTCGCCGCGGCGCCGCCTGTCAGCGCACCCCCGGTCGTCCCCGCCCCGGTCGAGCCGCAGTACGTGACCCCCGTCCGGCCCGCCGACGAGCCGTCCGAGGGCAACGCCCCGCCGAAGGCCTGATCCGCGCGTGAACGCCCGCCGCGGGGGTGAGCCCGGCGGCCGGATGCCGCTGCGAGAACACCTGGTCGAGCTCCGCCGCCGCATCTTCCTCGCCGCGATCGGGGTGGTCGTCGGCGCCGTGATCGGCTGGTTCCTCTACGACCCGGTCTTCACGGCGCTGCAGCAGCCCATCGTGCACGTGGCGCAGGAGCGCGGCAGCCTGATCGCCCTGAACTTCTCGGGCATCGCCACCTCGTTCGACATGCGCGTGAAGGTCTCGTTCTTCCTCGGCGTGATCCTGTCGAGCCCGTGGTGGCTGTACCAGTTCTGGGCCTTCGTCACGCCTGGGCTCAACCACCGTGAGCGCGTGTACGCCTTCGGGTTCCTCGGGGTCGCCGTGCCCCTGTTCCTCGCGGGCGCGTTCGTCGCGTGGTGGGCCCTGCCGAACGCGGTCAAGCTCCTCACCGAGTTCACCCCGACGGGCGCCACCAACCTCATCGACGCGCAGACCTACCTGGGCTTCGTGATGCGGCTGATGCTCGCCTTCGGGCTGGCGTTCCTGCTGCCCGTGGTCATGGTCGCGCTGAACTTCGCCGGGATCGGCACCGCGGCGACCTGGCGCCGGGGCTGGCGCTGGGCCGTGATGATCGCGTTCGTGTTCGCGGCCGTCATGACGCCGACGCCCGACGCCATGACCATGCTCGCGGTCGCCCTGCCCATCTGCGGCCTCTACTTCGTCGCGCTGGGAGTGTGCGTGCTGCACGACCGCCGGGTCGACCGGCAGCGGATCGCGGCGGGCCTGCCGCGCCTCGACGGGACGATGGACGACGAGCCTGGCGGCGCCGGGGCGACCGCGTGATCCACCTGGGCGTCGTGGTCAACCCGACCGCCGGCAAGGGTCGCGGGACGCACGCGGGGCGGCAGGCGCACGACCTGCTGCGCGCCCGGGGCCACAAGGTCGAGGACCTGTCGGCGGCCACCCTCGCCCAGGCCACCGACCGGGCGCGGGCCGCCGCCGTGCAGGGGCTCGACGCCCTCGTGGTGGTCGGCGGCGACGGCATGGCGCACCTCGGCGTGAACGTCGTGGCGGGCACCGGGCTGCCGCTCGGCATCGTCGCGGCGGGCACGGGCAACGACATCGCGCGCACCCTGGCGCTGCCGCGGGGGGACGTCGAGGCGGCGGTCGCCGCGATCGAGCACGGGCTGTTCGACGGGCCGCGCCGGGTCGACGCCGTGCGCGTGGGATCGCCCGAGCACGCGGCGCACGAGTGGTACGTCGGGGTGCTGTCCTGCGGGTTCGACGCCACGGTCAACGCCCGGGCCAACGAGATGACCTGGCCCAAGGGCTCCGGCCGGTACGTGCGGGCGCTCGCCGCGGAGCTCGGGCGCTTCCGGCCCTACGGCTACCGCGTGACGCTGGACGACTCGGTCTGGGAGTCCGCCGGCAGCCTCGTGGCGGTCGCCAACGTGCCGTGCTTCGGGGGAGGGCTCCAGATCGCGCCCGACGCGCTCGTCGACGACGGGCTGCTCGACGTGGTCGTCGCCGGGCCGTTCAGCAAGGCCGGCATCGTCAAGATCTTCCCCGGCATCTACCAGGGCAGGCACGTGGGCCACCCGTCCGTGCAGATCCTGCGCAGCCGGTCGGTGCTCATCGAACCCCTGACCGACCTCGGGCCGCTGCCGCCGGTCGCGTTCGCCGACGGTGAGCGGATCGGGCCCCTGCCGCTGCGGGTCACCGTCGACCCCGGGGCGCTGTCCATCCTCTGCTGAGCGCGGCGTGCGGGCCGCCGCCCGAGGCGTGTGCCTAGGGTGTGCCTGTGGTGTCCCGCTCCCGCAAGACCGGCCCCCCGTCGACAGACACTCGCTCGTCCGAGACCGAGCCCTCGCCCGCCGAGCGCTACGCGGCGGCACGGCGACGGGCCGAGGTCGACCGCAGCGAGCTCGGCCAGTTCCGGGAGCTGCTGGGCTTCCCGCTCGACGAGTTCCAGATCGACGCCTGCCAGGCGCTGGAGCGGGGGAGCGGCGTCCTGGTCGCGGCGCCGACCGGGGCCGGCAAGACCGTGGTCGGCGAGTTCGCGGTGCACCTCGCGCTGGCGTCCGGGCGCAAGGCGTTCTACACCACGCCGATCAAGGCGCTCTCCAACCAGAAGTACTCCGACCTGGTGCGCCGCTACGGCGCCGACCGCGTGGGCCTGCTCACCGGCGACACCACGATCAACGGCGAGGCGCCGGTCGTCGTCATGACCACCGAGGTCCTGCGCAACATGCTCTACGCGGGCTCGACGACGCTCCAGGGTCTCGGGTTCGTCGTCATGGACGAGGTGCACTACCTGGCGGACCGGTTCCGCGGGCCCGTGTGGGAGGAGGTGATCATCCACCTCACCGACGACGTGCAGCTGGTCTCGTTGTCCGCGACCGTGTCCAACGCGGAGGAGTTCGGCGACTGGCTGGCCACCGTGCGCGGCGACACGACGGTCGTGGTGAGCGAGCACCGTCCGGTCCCGCTCGGGCAGCACGTGCTGGTACGCGGCGACCTGCTGGACCTGTACGCCGGCCACGTGGACCCGACCGACCCCGGCGTCGACCCCCCGATCAACCCCGACCTCACGCACCTGCTGCGGCGCAGCAACCGCGAGGAACCCGGCCAGGGCCGTCGCGGCCCGGGGGACCGGGGCTACCGGGGGCGGGGCGGGGCCAGGCCCGGCGGAGGCGGCGCCCGACCGGGCGGCGGCCGGCCGACGCCGCGGTTCGCCGTGGTCGACGCGCTCGACCGCGACGGGCTGCTGCCGGCGATCGTGTTCATCTTCTCCCGGGCCGGCTGCCAGGGCGCCGTGCAGCAGTGCCTGGCGGCGGGGGTCCGCCTCACCTCGCCGGCCGAGCAGTCGGAGATCCGGCGGATCGTCGAGGAGCGCTGCGCCGCGGTGCCGCCCGAGGACCTCGACGTGCTCGGCTACTGGGAGTTCAGCGACGCGCTGTCCCGCGGGGTCGCCGCGCACCACGCCGGGATGCTGCCGCTGTTCAAGGAGACGGTCGAGGACCTGTTCTCGCGCGGCCTGGTCAAGGTCGTGTTCGCCACCGAGACGCTGGCGCTGGGCATCAACATGCCGGCCCGGTCGGTGGTCATGGAGAAGCTGGTCAAGTGGGACGGCTCCAACCACGTCGACGTCACGCCGGGGGAGTACACGCAGCTGACCGGGCGTGCGGGCCGCCGCGGCATCGACACCGAGGGGCACGCGGTCGTCGTCGCGCACCCGGGCCTGGACCCGGTGCAGCTGGCGGGGCTGGCGTCCAAGCGGCTGTACCCGCTGCGGTCCAGCTTCCGCCCCACGTACAACATGGCGGTCAACCTGGTGGCGCAGGTGGGCCGCGACAGGGCCCGTGACGTGCTGGAGACGTCCTTCGCGCAGTTCCAGGCCGACAGGGGCGTGGTCGGCCTCGCGCGGCAGGCACAGGGCCACGCAGAGGCCCTGGAGGGGTACGCCCGCGCGATGGTGTGCCACCAGGGCGACTTCGCCGAGTACGCGGCCCTCCGCCGCGAGATCGCCGCGCGCGAGAAGGACCTGACCCGGGCCGAGGCGCAGGCGCGCCGGGCCGAGGTGGCGCGCACCCTGGAGGGCCTGCGGGTCGGGGACGTGCTGGAGATCCCGGTGGGCCGGCGGTCCGGGCACGCCGTGGTCATCGACCCGGGCGGCGACGGGGGCTTCGACGGTCCCCGGCCCACGGTGCTCACCGTCGACCGCCAGGTGCGCAAGCTCACGGTCGCGGACGTCGGGACGGGCGTGCGCACGGTCGGGTTCCTGCGCGTGCCCAAGGGCTTCACCGCGCGCGTGCCGGCCGCTCGCCGCGACCTCGCCGCGGCGCTGCGGTCGTCCGTGGGCGCGGACCGGGGCCCCACCCGCAAGGACCGCCCCAAGGGCGGGCAGTGCGCGGCCGCCGACGACGCGGAGCTCGCCGCCCTGCGGCGACGGCTGCGCGCGCACCCGTGCCACAGCTGCCCGGACCGCGAGGAGCACGCCCGGTGGGCCGAGCGATGGGCGCGCCTGGCGGGCGAGCACGACGCCCTGGTCGCGCGCATCGCCGGGCGGACCGGGTCGATCGCGGCCGTGTTCGACCGCATCTGCGACGTGCTCCAGCGGCTCGGCTACCTCGAGCAGACGTCCGACGACGCCGGCCGCAGCGTCCTGCAGGTGACCGACGACGGCCGCTGGCTGCGCCGGCTGTACGCCGAGAACGACCTCCTGCTGGCCGAGTGCCTGCGGCGCGGCGTCTTCGACGAGCTCGACGCGCCGGGCCTCGCGGCCGCCGTCTCCACCCTGGTCTACCGCTCGCGGCGGGACGACCAGGGCGAGCCGCGCATCCCCGGCGGGCCGAACAGCCGGCTCGGGGTGGCCCTCGACGCGACCGTGCGGGCCTGGTCGGAGCTCGACGACCTCGAGACCGCGCACAAGGTCGAGACCATCCAGCCGCTCGACGCCGGCCTGGTCGAGGCGGTGCACCGCTGGGCGGCCGGGCGCAGCCTCGACGCGGTGCTCAAGGGCAGCGAGCTGTCCGCGGGCGACTTCGTGCGGTGGTGCAAGCAGGTCATCGACGTGCTCGACCAGGTGTCGCAGGCGGCCCCCCACCAGCGCGTCCGGGACACCGCGCGGCAGGCCGTCGAGGCGCTGCGGCACGGGGTGGTGGCCTACTCGTCGGTCTAGCACGGCTGACCTGCCCTATCGTGTGCCGGTGTGAGCTCGACCCTCTATCGCCACGGCGTCATCCACACCTCCGCCGACCCGTTCGCGGAGGCCCTGCTCGTCGACGACGGCACGGTCGTCTGGCTCGGCGCGGACGACACCGCGGACGGCATGGTCTCGCGCGCCGACGAGGTGATCGACCTCGACGGGGCGCTCGTCGCGCCCGGCTTCGTCGACGCCCACGTGCACGTGCTGGAGACGGGCCTCGCGCTGGAGAGCATCGACCTGTCGCCCGAGGGCGGCGTGCACTCGCTGTCCGACGCGCTCGACGCCGTGCACCGGGTCGCCGCGACCCTCGAGCCCGGCGGCACGGTCCTCGGCTTCGGCTGGGACGAGCTGCGCTGGCCCGAGGGCCGGCCGCCGACGCGCGAGGAGCTCGACGCGGCGGCGGGCGGCGCGCCCGTCTACCTCGCCAGGGTCGACGTGCACTCGGCCGTCGTCTCGAGCGCGTTGTCGCGCGATGCCGGTCTCGACCTGCTCCCGGGCTGGAGCTTCGACGGTCGCGTCGAGCGGGACGCGCACCACGCCGCGCGCGACGCCGCCCGTGCGGTCTCGCCGGAGCGGCGCACGGCCCTGTACCGGCGGGCGCTCGCGCACGCCGCCGCTCGCGGGGTCGTCTCGGTGCACGAGCACAGCGCGCCGTCGATCGACACCCGCGCGGGCCTGGTCGAGCTGCTCGAGCTGACGGCGGACCCCCGGGACGGGCTGCCGCACCTGGTGGCCTACCGCGGCGAGCAGTGCGTGACGGTCGACGACGCCCGCGAGATCCTCGCCGCGATCCCGGGGCTCACGGGGATCGCGGGCGACCTCAACGTCGACGGCTCGCTGGGCTCGCACACCGCCGCCGTCCGGGCGCCGTACGCCGACGCGCCCGGCGACCAGGGCGTCCTGTACCTGACCGCCGAGCAGATCTGCAACCACCTGACCGCCGTCACGCGCGCCGGCGTCCAGGGCGGCTTCCACGTCATCGGCGACCGCGCCATGGACGAGCTGCTGCTGGGCCTGCGGGCCGCGGTCGACGTGGAGGGACCCGACGCCATCGCGCGCATGGGCCACCGCCTCGAGCACGCCGAGATGATCGACGCGCCGACCCTGGCGGCGCTCGTGCTGCTCGGGGTCCGGCTGAGCGTCCAGCCGGCGTTCGACGCGGCCTGGGGCGGCACCGACGGCATGTACGCGACCCGGCTGGGCGCGGGCCGCGCCGCGGCCCTCAACCCGTTCGCCGACCTCGCCGCCGCCGGCGTGCCGCTCGCGTTCGGCTCCGACTCCCCGGTGACCGCCGTCGACCCGTGGGCCGGCGTGCGTGCCGCGGTGGCGCACCACGCCGCCGACCAGCGGATCTCGGCGCGCGCGGCCTTCCGGGCGTCCACGCGCGGCGGCTGGCGCGTCGCCGGGCTCGACCACACCGGCGCCGGCGAGCTCCGCGTGGGGTCGCCCGCGCACCTGGCCGTCTGGCGCGCCGAGCACCTGACGGTGCAGTCGGCCGAGGGGAGCTTCTCGTCGTGGAGCGCGGACGCGCGGGCCGGGATCCCGCTGCTGCCGGACCTCTCGGCGGACGCGGCGCCCCCCACGTGCCTGCGCACGGTGCGCGCCGGCGTGGTGCTGCACGACACGTTCTGAGGGCGGGGCGTGGTCCGAGCGGGTGAATTCCTGGCCGCGCTCCGGCGACCGGAACCGCCCGCTTCGACCCGATCCGGCGACACGCGCGACGACACGCCGGTCCGAACGGTACAGACGGGACCGATGGTGCGCGGGTGACCTGCACGTACGGCTCCCACCTGCACCGACGCCACCTTGACAGGGTTCTGGATCTCGGTAGGTTCCTCAGGAGATCCACCGCGGCGAGCTGCCCACGACGACGTCGGGCCTGGGGCGCCGCGGGAGGGGGTAGGGCTCCGACCGGGCCCGCGTGTTCAGTAGACAACGGTCCGTGCGCCTGCACGCCGACCGGTACGAAGGACACGCGGGCCGGTCGGTCGGACCTCAGCCGACTGTCGTACCCTCCTGGGGTGCCCGCCCGTGAACCCGCCCGATGGTGGACTCTCGTCCTGGCCGTCGCGGGTGGTGTGCTCACCCGCCTCGCGTTCCCGGCGCCGGGCTGGTGGGGGGCCGCGTTCGTCGGCGTCGCCCTGCTCTTCCTGGCCCTGCGGCGGGACAGCGCGCGCTGGAACGCCCTCGTCGGGCTGGTCTGGGGGCTCGCGTTCGTCGCGCCGTTGATCACGTGGGCCGACGGGGCCGTCGGCCAGATCCCGTGGATCGCGCTCAGCACGCTGGAGGCCCTGCTCTTCGCCCTGTTCGGTGCCGCCTGGGCCTGGGCGCGCCGGGGGAACGCCGTCTGGCGCAGCGCCGGGCTGCAGGTGGTCGTCTTCGCCATCCTGTTCGTCGCCATCGAGGAGCTGGCCGCCGCCTGGCCGTTCGGGGGCTTCCCGTGGGCGCGGCTCGCGTTCTCGCAGGCGGACTCGCCGCTGGCCCCGCTGGCGTCGCTCGGCGGCACCCCGCTGCTGACCGGGTCCGTCGTGGTGGTCGGCGTGCTGCTCGCGCAGGCCGTCCTGGCCGCCCGCCGCCTGCAGGTCGCGCGCGTCGTCGTCGCCACGGCCGTCGCGGCAGCGGTGCTGCTGCTCGGCCTGCTGGTGCCGCTCGACACCCAGGCCGAGAAGGGCTACCTGCGGGTCGGCGCGGTCCAGGGCAACGTCCCGGGCACCGGGCTCGACGCGTTCGGCCAGCGCGAGGCCGTGCTCGACAACCACGTCACCGGCACGCTCGCGCTGCTCGACCAGGTGGAGCCCGGCCAGCTCGACCTCGTGCTGTGGCCCGAGAACGGGACCGACATCGACCCGCAGGCCGACCAGAAGGCCGCGGACCTGATCGACGGGGCCGCCCAGGCGGTCGGCGCGCCCATGCTCGTCGGCACCGTGCAGTACCCGCCGAGCGGCGGCCGGTACAACACCGCGGTGCTCTGGGAGCCGGGCGTCGGGGTCACCGCGTCGTACACCAAGCAGCACCCGGCACCGTTCGCCGAGTACATCCCCATCCGGTCGTTCGTGCGGCACTTCTCGTCCGCCGTGGACCTGGTGACGCGGGACATGATCGCCGGCGACCGGCCCGGCTACGTGCCGCTCGAGTCGGAGCGCCTCGGGCGGACCGTGGGCATCGGCGACGTCATCTGCTTCGAGGTCGCCTACGACGGCATCGTGCGCGAGGCGGTGCGCTCCGGGGGAGAGGTGCTCGTGGTGCAGACGAACAACGCCTCGTTCGGGGTCTCGGACGAGTCCACCCAGCAGCTCGCGATGTCCCGCATCCGTGCGATCGAGCACGGCCGCGCGACCGTGCAGATCTCCACGGTCGGGGTCAGCGCCGTCATCGACCCCAACGGGGTGGTGAGCCAGCAGACCGGGCTCTTCACCGCCGAGCAGATGGTGGCTAACCTTCCCCTGCGCGACACCCTGACGCCCGCCACGCGGCTCGGCTCGTGGCCCGCATGGATCATCGACGCCCTCGCGGTGTGCGTGGTGCTCGCCGGCATGGCCGGCGCGCACCGGGTGCGTCGCGCCGACCGGAACGAGACCGCCGCATGACCTCCGACCCCCAGCGGGTGCTCGTCGTCGTCCCCACGTACGACGAGCTCGAGAACCTGCCCGGCGCGCTCGAGCGCCTCCGGACGCACGTGCCGGACGCCGACGTCCTCGTGGTGGACGACGGGTCGCCCGACGGGACGGGCGAGCTGGCCGAGAAGATCGCCGAGCGCGAGGTGGCGGACGGCGGACGGCGCCGGGTCCACGTGCTGCACCGCGCGGGCAAGCTCGGGCTGGGCACCGCCTACGTCGCGGGGTTCGGGTGGGCGCTGGAGCACGGGTACGACGTCGTGGTCGAGATGGACGCCGACGGCTCGCACCGCGCCGAGGACCTGCCGCGGCTGCTCGCGCGCACCGCCGACGCCGACCTCGTGCTGGGCTCGCGCTGGGTGCCGGGCGGCAGCGTGCTCAACTGGCCGCTGAGCCGGCACGTGCTGTCGCGGGGCGCCAACACCTACACCCGGCTCATCCTGGGCATCCCGCTGCGCGACGCGACGGGCGGCTTCCGCGCCTATCGCGCGGACCTGCTGCGCGAGCTCCAGCTGGGCGACGTCGCGTCGCAGGGCTACTGCTTCCAGGTCGACATGGCGTGGCGTGCGGTGCGCACGGGCGCGCGCGTGGTCGAGGTGCCCATCACGTTCGTCGAGCGTGAGCTCGGCCGCTCCAAGATGAGCCGCGGCATCGTGGTCGAGGCGCTGGTCAGCGTGACGCGGTGGGGCATAGCAGAACGCTCCCGCCGTGTGGCGGGAGCGTTCTGTCGGACAGCGGGCTGAGCCCGCGCAGAACACCGATCAGGCGCTGCGGCGCAGCTTGCCCGAGCGGAGCAGGTCCAGGCGCTCGTCGAGCAGCTCCTGGAGCTCGCCGACCGTGCGGCGCTCGAGCAGCATGTCCCAGTGCGTGCGCGGCGGCTTGCCGGCCTTCACCTCGGGCTTGGACGCGTCACGCAGGAGCGCCTCCTCGCCGCACCGGCACTCCCACACCACCGGGACGTCGGCCTCGACCGAGAACGGCAGGATGATCGTGTGCCCGTTGGGGCAGTCGTAGTGAGCCTGGAGCCGGGGGGCGAACTCGACGCCGTCCTCGGTCTCCATGCTGTGGGACCCGATGCGCATGCCGCGCAGGGACCGGTTTGCCATCTGGGGAACCTCCGTGCCGTTGTACGGCCGTCGAGAGTGAGAACTTCCACCGATGTCAACGGTGGTGGCCCCTCCAGTGTTCCAGGTCGACGTGAAGGTCTGGTGAACACCGGTGGAGGGCGGGGGAGAGGCTTAATGTTGCCCGGGTGAGCAATTCTTCCACACCTGCCCCCACGTCCACCCCTCCAGGGTCCCGCACCACGGCCGAGATGTCCTTCCGACAGCTCGGCGACAGCGGTCTGACGGTCTCCGTCGCCGGCCTCGGCTGCAACACGTTCGGCGCCACGCTGCCGCCCGACGGCGTGCCCGCACTCGTGCACGCCGCGCTCGACGCCGGGATCACGTTCTTCGACACCGCGGACGTCTACGGCGGCGTGCCCGGCCAGAGCGAGGAGCTGCTCGGCGCCGCGCTGGGTGCCCACCGCGACGACGTCGTGCTGGCCACCAAGTTCGGGCTGGACACCGGCGGCCTGAACGGCCCCGACTGGGGGGTCCGGGGGTCGCGTCGGTACGTGCGCCGCGCCGTCGAGAGCTCGTTGGCCCGTCTGGGCACCGACCACGTCGACCTCCTGCAGATGCACGCGCCCGACCCCGCGACCCCCATCGAGGAGACCCTCGCCGCGCTGCACGAGCTCGTGGTGGAGGGCAAGGTCCGGTACCTGGGCACGTCGAACTTCGCGGCGTGGCAGGTGGTGGACGCGGACTGGACCGCCCGGACCACGGGCACCACGCCGTTCGTCTCGGCGCAGGACCGGTACAACCTGCTGGACCGCACGGCCGAGGCGGAGCTGGTGCCGGCGCTCGAGACGGTGGGCGTCGGCCTGATCCCGTACGTCCCGCTCGCGTCCGGCCTGCTCACGGGCAAGTACCGGCGCGACCGGTCGGCGCCGGAGGGCTCGCGGCTCACCCGGATGCCCGAGCGCCTGGCCCGGGCGGACTTCGACCGGATCGAGGCCCTGGAGTCGCTCGCGCGCGAGTGGGGCATCGACCTGCCGACGCTGGCCCTCGGCGGGCTCGCCGCGCAGCCGGCCGTGGCCACCGTGATCGCGGGGGCGCGCACGCCCGACCAGCTGCGCGCCAACGTCGCGTCGATCGCGTGGGAGCCCGACCTCGAGCAGCTCGCGGCCATCGACGTGGCGGCCCCCTGACGCGGCGTCACCACTCGAGCACGCGCGCGCGGTGCGCGCCGAGCGCGACGACCGCCCAAAGGCGCACCCCGGACTCGTCGGCCGCCCGGCGCAGGGCCGGTCCCCAGGACGTCTCGAACGCCCCGCGGTCGCCGCCGGCGGCCCGCACGAGCCCGACCACGACCGACCCGCCCGGCGAGTCCCGGTCCAGCACGGTGGCGAGCAGCCCCATGAGCTGGCCGGCGACCGCCTGGTCGGCCCGCGCAGGGACGTCGGTGATCGGCAGCACCACGGGCAGCGTGCGGTCGGCGGCGTCGAGCAGCAGGAACCACAGGGCCGGCGGACCCGCGCGCTCGGGCCCGACCAGGTCGAGGAGGACGCTCAGGGCGTCGCCGGCCGAGCGCAGGCTCGCCCCGGGCGCGTCGGGGAGGTCGTCGTCGGGCCCGGCGTCGTCCACGAGCCAGGGCTCGTCGCCCCAGGTGTCGTGCTCGTCGTCGTCCCAGTCGTCGTCCTCGAACCAGCCGTGGTCCCCGGTCTGCGTCATGGCCAGGAGCCTCGCGCGGCCGGCCGCCCCACCACGCCGACCGGTGGCGGCTCGTGGACGCCGGGACTCGAGGATGGGGCTGGGGGCGGCTCAGGCGAGGTGCGCGGCGACAGCCTCCACGACGAGCGCGTGGTCGTCCGCCTGCGGGAGCCCGGAGACGGTGACCACGCCCACGATGCCGACGTCGCGCACCCGCACGGGGAACGCCCCACCGTGCGCGGCGAACTGCTGCAGCGGCAGGTCGTGCTGCTCGGCGAACGTGGTGCCCTTCGCCCTGGCCCGCAGGCCGACCAGGTAGGACGACGCCCCGAACCGCTCGACCACACGCACCTTGCGCTCGACCCAGCTGTCGTTGTCGGGCGTCGTGCCGGGCCGCGCGGCGTGGAACAGCTGCTGGGTGCCGCGCCGGATGTCGACGGTCACCGGCAGGTCCCGCTCCTGGGCGAGCTCGACCAGCAGGCAGCCCAGCCGCCAGGCGTCGTCGTGGGTGAACGTGCTGAAGACGAGGTCGTGCTCCTGCTGCTCGACCTGCGCGATGGTGCTCGAGATGTCGTCCGGGGTGCTCATCCCGTCATCGTGGCACGGCGTCCTCGGCCGCCAGGGGAGTGACGCCGAAGTTGCCGTCGAACACGTGTTCGGGGTCGTAGACGGCCTTGAGCCGAGCGATCCGGGCGAGGGTCTCGGGCGGGAACGCCTCGGCCACCCGCGCGGGGGACTGGTCGGTCTCGAAGCTCAGGTAGACGCCGCGCAGGTGCGGCGCGAGCCGGTCCCACCAGGCGTCTATCTGGGTGCGGCGGCTCGCCCGGGCGGACGCCAGCAGCGAGAAGTTCTGCGTGCGGTGCGCGTACGCCGTGGCGTCGGGCGCGACGTCGTTGACCGCGCCGCCGACGGCACGCAGCTGCACCATGTCCGCGTCGCCCGCGGCCAGCAATTGGGCCAGGAGGTCCGCCAGCGGAGGCGTCACGTGCTCCACCAGGCCGCCGCGCGCGGCGGAGTCGGCGCCGCCCGTGTGCTGGCCGTGGTGGGCGGCGACGGTTGCGGCGTACGGCACCAGCTGTGCCTGCTGCTGGAGCACGGGCGCGAGGTCGAGGAACCGCTCGAGGGCGACGACGGCCGCCTCGGTGTCGTCGTCGGCCCACACGATGATCGCGTAGCCGACCGCCGGGTTCTGGCCGCGCGCCGGAACCAGGCTGAGGAAGCTGGTGAGCTGCCGCGGCGAGTCCTCCACCAGCTGCGCCCACGCGGTCAGGAACGGCGCGGCGTCGGTGGCGTCGTACACGATCGTCGCGTGCACGACGTTGCCCACCTCGGCGGCCTCGATCTCGACGGCGGTGAGGATGCCGAAGTTGGCCCCCGCACCGCGCACCGCCCAGAGCAGGTCGGGCTCGTGCTCGGCGTCGGTGCGCACGACCCGCCCGTCCGCGAGCACCAGCTCGGCGGCCACGACGTGGTCGAGCGTCAGGCCGTACGAGCGCCCCAGGAAGCCCTGGCCGCCCGCGGTGACCAGGCCGCCCACGCCCACGTCGCCGTAGTCGCCCGAGCTGATCGCGAGGCCGTGCGGGGACAGGGTGGCCGCCACGTCACCCCAGCGTGCGCCCGCACCGAGCCGGACGAGCCGCCGCTCCCGGTCGAGGACCTCGACCTGGTCGAGCGCGCCGACGTCGATGACGATGCCGCCGTCGTTGGTCGAGCGGCCGCTGATCCCGTGCCCGCCGCTGCGCACCGCGAGCGGCACGTCCTGGGCGCGCGCGAAGCCCAGCGCCGCGCTGACGCCCGCGGCGTCCCGCGGCCGCAGCACGAGCCCGGGGGAGCCCGAGTACACGTAGGACGAGCGAACGCGGCCGTACTCCCGGTCGCCCGGCTCGACCGCGGTGGCGACGAGCGACGGGGGCAGGGCGTCGTAGTCGATGCCAGGGCGGCGCTTGGCCAGCGAGACCGCCGGGCGGACCGAGCCGGTCGAGGTCCCGGCGGTGGCGCGGGCCGCGGCGACGGCGTCGCGCAGCGCCGGGGCGACCTCCTCGCCGAACATCGCGATGGTCGCCGGGTCGTCGCCGCCCAGGATGAACGTCGCGATGCCGTCGTCGAGGACCAGGGGGAGCAGGTCGTCCACCCACCGCTCGGGCGGTCCCTGCAGGAAGCCCGAGCCGCTGGCCGAGCCCCCACCCAGGTTGAGCAGCCGGCGGATCTCGCGCGGGTCGCGCCCGGCGGCCTGCGCCGCGTCGTCGATCCGCGCGTTGCCGTCGGCCAGGTCGCCGGGCTTGAGGTAGCCCAGGCTCGGCAGCCAGCCGTCGGCCTTGCGCCCGACCAGGGCGAGCATGCGGGGCTTGTACGCGCCGAGCCAGATCGGCACGTCGTGGGCCGGCGCCGGGCCGCGCTTGGCCCCGTCGACCCGGTGGTGCGTGCCGGCGACCCGCAGCGGCCGGCGCTCGTCGGCGTCCCAGATGCCGCGGATGATGTCGATGGCCTCGTCGAGCGCGTCCACGGCCTGCCCCGGCGTGAGGCGCGGGGCGCCCATCGCCACGATCGCGTCCCAGAACGCCCCGGAGCCCAGCCCGAGCGTGAACCGGCCACCCGAGAGCAGGTCGAGGCTGGCCGCGGCGCGGGCCAGGACGGCGGGCGGGCGCAGCGGGAGGTTGAGCACGTTGCCCGCCACGTGCACGCGCTCGGTGGACGCCGCGACCCAGGACAGCAGCGTCCACGTGTCGAGGAACGCCGGCTGGTACGGGTGGTCCTGGAACGTCACCAGGTCGAGCCCGGCGCGCTCGGTGGCCTGCGCCAGCGCGACGACCTGGTGCGGGTCCTGGGCGGACGGCGTCAGGAAGGTGCCGAGCACGAGCTCGTGGCCGTAGTCGGGCATGGGCGTCCTCTCGATGGTTGACCATTCAACTATAGGAGGCTCGGGGTGCCGTGCACGCGGATCGCGCACGTGTCGAGAAGCACGCGGTCCGACGACGCCGCTAGCGTGACCGTGAGACCGGCCGCGCACCAGATGGGGACCCGATGACCACGGACACCACGCCCGAGACCACTGCGCCCGCACGGCACCCTGCCGACAGCCACGACCTGATCCGCGTGCAGGGCGCCCGGGTGAACAACCTCAAGGACGTCAGCGTGGAGCTGCCCAAGCGCCGGCTGACGGTGTTCACGGGCGTCTCCGGATCGGGCAAGAGCTCGCTGGTGTTCGGCACGATCGCCGCGGACTCGCAGCGGATGATCAACGAGACCTACAGCGCGTTCGTCCAGGGTTTCATGCCGACGCTGGCGCGGCCCGACGTCGACGTGCTCGACGGCCTGACCACGGCGATCATCGTCGACCAGGAGCGGATGGGCGCCAACATCCGCTCGACCGTCGGCACCGCCACGGACGCCAACGCCATGCTGCGCATCCTCTTCAGCCGCCTCGGGCAGCCGCGCATCGGCTCGCCGCAGGCGTTCTCGTTCAACGTCGCGTCCGTCTCGGGCGCCGGCGCGGTGACCATCGAGCGCGGGGCGACCACCACCAAGGAGCGCCGGAGCTTCACCCTGACCGGCGGGATGTGCGCGCGCTGCGAGGGCACCGGCAAGGTGAGCGACATCGACCTCTCGCAGCTCTACGACGACACCAAGTCGCTCAACGAGGGCGCGCTGACGATCCCGGGCTACAGCATGGACGGCTGGTACGGCCGGATCTTCGCCGGCTGCGGCTTCTTCGACCCCGACAAGCCGATCCGGGAGTTCACCGAGCGGGAGCTGCACGACCTGGTCTACAAGGAGCCGACCAAGATCAAGGTCGAGGGCATCAACCTGACCTACGAGGGCCTGGTGCCGCGGATCCAGAAGTCGTTCCTGTCCAAGGACGTCGACGCGCTCCAGCCGCACATCCGGGCGTTCGTCGAGCGCACGGTCGTCTTCGGCACGTGCCCCGACTGCGACGGCACCCGGCTCAACGCGGGCGCGCGCTCGTCCCGGATCGGCGGCGTCAACATCGCCGAGGTGTGCGCCATGCAGATCAGCGACCTCGCCGAGTGGGTGCGCGGCCTCGACGAGCCGTCGGTCGCGCCTCTGCTCGTCTCCCTGCAGGAGACGCTCGACTCGTTCGTGAGCATCGGGCTGGGCTACCTCTCGCTCGACCGGCCGTCCGGAACCCTGTCCGGCGGCGAGGCGCAGCGGATCAAGATGATCCGCCACCTGGGGTCGTCGCTGACCGACGTCACGTACGTGTTCGACGAGCCCACCATCGGCCTGCACCCCCACGACATCCAGCGCATGAACGACCTGCTGCTGCGCCTGCGCGACAAGGGCAACACCGTGCTCGTCGTCGAGCACAAGCCCGAGACGATCGTGATCGCCGACCACGTGGTCGACCTGGGACCGGGCGCTGGCACGGCCGGCGGCACCATCTGCTTCGAGGGCACGGTCGAGGGGCTGCGGGGGAGCGGCACCCTCACCGGGCGCCACTTCGACGACCGCGCCCGCCTCAAGGAGAGTGTCCGGAGCGCCACCGGCGCGCTCCAGATCCGCGGCGCGACCACCCACAACCTGCGCGACGTCGACGTCGACATCCCGCTCGGCGTGCTCGTCGTCGTCACGGGCGTCGCGGGCTCCGGCAAGAGCTCGCTCGTGCACGGGTCAGTCCCCGCCGGCGCGGGGGTGGTGTCCATCGACCAGGGGGCCATCCGCGGGTCGCGCCGGAGCAACCCCGCCACCTACACCGGGGTGCTCGAGCCCATCCGCAAGGCGTTCGCCAAGGTCAACGGCGTCAAGCCCGCGCTGTTCAGCGCCAACTCCGAGGGCGCGTGCCCCACGTGCAACGGCGCGGGAGTGATCTACACCGACCTGGCCATGATGGCGGGGGTGGCCACGACCTGCGAGGAGTGCGAGGGAAAGCGTTTCCAGGCCTCGGTGCTGGAGTACCACCTGGGCGGCCGCGACATCAGCGAGGTGCTGGCCATGTCGGTGGTGGAGGCCGAGGAGTTCTTCGCCGCGGGGGAGCAGCGCACGCCCGCCGCGCACGCGATCCTCGACCGGCTGGTCGACGTCGGGCTGGGGTACGTGAGCCTGGGCCAGCCGCTGCCGACGCTCTCCGGCGGCGAGCGTCAGCGCCTGAAGCTGGCCACCCACATGGCGGACGAGGGCGGCATCTACGTGCTCGACGAGCCGACGACGGGCCTGCACCTCGCCGACGTGGAGAACCTACTCGGGCTGCTCGACCGCCTGGTCGACTCGGGCAAGTCGGTGATCGTCGTCGAGCACCACCAGGCCGTCATGGCGCACGCCGACTGGATCGTCGACCTGGGTCCCGGCGCCGGCCACGACGGCGGCCGGGTCGTGTTCGAGGGCACGCCCGCCGACCTCGTCGCCGCACGGTCGACGCTCACGGGCCAGCACCTGGCGGCCTACGTCGGCGCCTGATCGAGCAGCATCGGAGAAGCGCAGGTCAGGCGCCGGTCCCTAGGGTGGGAGTCGTTCCCCAGGACGACGAGAGAGGCAGGACGATGGCGACGACGAAGTCCGAGGGCTTCACGGCCGAAGAGCGCGCGGCGATGAAGGAGCGCGCCAAGGAGACCCGCGGCAAGACGTCCGGCGACGGCGAGGCGGACCTGCTGGCCAAGATCGCCGAGATGGGCGACGCCGACCGCGCGATGGCGGAGCGGATCCACGCGGTCATCACGCAGGCCGCCCCGGAGCTCGAGCCGAAGACCTGGTACGGGCAGCCCGCCTACGCCAAGGACGGCAAGGTCGTCGTCTTCTTCCAGGCCGCCTCGAAGTTCAAGACCCGGTACGCGACGCTCGGCTTCAACGACGCCGCCACGATCGACGACGGCACCATGTGGCCGGTCGCGTTCGCCCTGACGTCGCTCACGGCCGCCGACGAGAAGCGGATCGCCGAGCTGGTCACGAGGGCGGTGAGCTGACCGCCGCGGGCTCGGCGGTCGCCGGGAACCGCAGCCGGAGCTCGGCGCGCAGCTCGACGTACCGCTGCAGGAACGCGCGCTCGTCGAGCCGCTTCCGCCGGATCCAGGCCGTGACCTCGTCGTTGCACTTGCTCGTGTTGCACGAGCGGCACGCGGGCACGACGTTCTCCAGCGTGTAGCGCCCGCCGCGCGAGATCGGCAGGACGCAGTCGCGCTGGAGCGGCCCGTCGGGGGCGCCGCAGTACGCGCACCCGGCCCAGGTGTCCTGAAGCGCGGCCCACTGGTCCGGCGTGAGGTCGTGCTCGACGCGGTCCATCCGGCGCTGCCGGCGACGCGCCGCGCGTGCCCTGCGACTCCCACCGACGGCCATGTCGGGAGCGTACGGTCGTCGAGGCGCCGGTCCGGGTAGGCGCCCCGGCCTGCGGGCGGACCCGACGCCGTCCGCGGCGCACACGACGAGCAGGGACCACGATGACTCCGACCGAGCTGGAGACGGGCGCCCACCTGGACGCCCTCGAGCCGTGGCGCGCGGCCGAGTTCGCGGCCCACATGGACCGCGCCCGCGAGCACATCCGTCCGTGGGTCGGCCCGTCGTTCCTCAGCGACGACGTCGCCGGCGCGCACGCCACGCTGACCCGCTACGCCGAGCACCTCGCCCACGACGGGCCACGCATCTACGGCATCTGGGCGGACGGCACATTGGTGGGCGGGGTGATGTTCGTGGAGTTCCACGCGGCCGCCGGCGTCTGCGAGGTGGGCTGCTGGTCGGAGCCCGCGGGGGAGGGGCACGGGCACATCACCGCGGCCGTCACCGAGCTCCTGCGGTACGCGTTCGAGGTGCGGGGGATGCACCGCGTGGAGTGGCGCTGCCGCAGCGACAACCTGCGCAGCATCGCGGTAGCCCGACGGCTCGGCATGGTGCACGAGGGTGACCTGCGTGAGGCGTGGCTCGTGGACGGCACGTTCCACGACAAGGCCGTCTGGTCGCTCCTGAGCCACGAGTTCGACGGCCGGGACCGGACCTCGAGCGGCTAGCGGGTGCCGGGCACGGGCGACGCCTCACGGACGGTCAGCAGGCTCTGACCGTGGATCGATGTGCGCTCCACCCGGCCCGTCTCCTGGAACCCGAGCTTCGCCAGGACGCGTCGGGACGCGAGGTTCCAGTCCCAGACCTCCGCCCACAAGCGCACGTAGCCCACCTCGGTCGCCCAGCCGACCACGGCGCGGGCCGCCTCGGTCCCGTAGCCGGCGCCGTGCACCGCGCGGAGCAGCTCGAAGGCGAGCTCCGGCTCGTCGGGCGTCCCGCTCCCGCGGACCGTCAGGCCGCAGTACCCGATGACGTCCCTCGAGTCCTTCCGCTCGACCGCCAGCAACCGGGGCCCCGGCTCGTCCTGCTCGGCGAGGAGCTGCGCCGCGATGTCCTCCACGGTCGGCCGGCCGTCGGGACCGATGCGCCGGTGCGCGGGCACCCGCGGGTCCCGCTCGGTCCACAGGCGGCGGTAGACGTCGGCCTCGCCGACCTGACGATCCCGGAGGACGAGGCGATCGGTCTCCAGGGCGTCCGGAGGGCGGAGCAGCGGCATCTGCCGATTATGTCAGCGGCGGCAGGGTGCCGGAGCAGGGTGTCGACCGATCGGACCGCTCGCCGGTGCCACGCTGCCGCCGTCGGCGTCAGCCCTCTCGCGGACGCCGACGATCGTCGGGGCCAGAGCATGTCGACGAGCACACGGCACGCCGACGCCAGTATCGACGAGCAACCGCGGGCCGACCCCAGGATGGTGCACGGTGCCACACGTCAGCCGGGACAGCGCGCGACGATCGGTCGTCCTCGAGCCCATCGGTGGAATGTGTACGTGGGCGACGCCCTCGGCTCATGCGCTACGCCGATAATGCACATTATGACATTCCACGTTCCAGAACCCCTCCTGAACCGCGGCGGGCCCCACCCCCGCGTAACGTGCGCCCGTGCGCTACATCATCATCGGGACAGGGGCCGTCGGCGGAGTGATCGGCGGGCTGCTCGCGGCGGCCGGACGTGACGTCGTGCTGGTGGCTCGGAACCGCCAGCTCGAGGCGCTGACGTCCGGCGGGCTCGAGGTGGCCACCGCGAACGGCGTGCACCACGTCCACCCACCGACCGCGGCCGGCCCGGACGACGTGCAGCTGCGGCCCGACGACGTGCTGGTCGTCGCCGTGAAGAGCCAGGACACGGCCGCGGTGCTCGACGCTTGGGCCGACCGTCCGGTCGCCGGCGGCGGGACCGCGGCGACCGACCTCCGTCTGGTGTGCGCCCAGAACGGCGTCGACAACGAACGAGCGGCTCTGCGCCGGTTCGGCCACGTCGTGGGCATGTGCGTCTGGCTGCCCGCGACGTTCCTCGAGCCCGGCCGCGTCTCCGCGGGCAGCACGCCCGTCCCCGGGGTGCTCACGCTGGGCGCCGTGCCGCCGGGCGGCCCTGTCCCGGCGGACGTCGCGGCGGACCTCGAGGCCGCGGGGTTCCGCGCTCCGGTCGTCGGCGACGTCATGGCGTGGAAGTACTCCAAGCTGCTGACCAACCTGGCCAACTCCGTCGAGGCGCTCGTCGGCACGGCGTGGGACGCGGCGGCCGGCGAGCTCGCCGCCCGGGCCACCGCCGAGGGCCGCGCCGTCCTGTCCGCGGCCGGCGCGAGCGTCCTCTCCGACGAGGAGCACGACGCCTCCCGCGCCCGGTTCCACATGGCCCGGCTGCCCGGTGAGGAGGGCGGCGGCTCGTCCTGGCAGTCGCTGGTGCGCGGCACGGGGTCGATCGAGACCGACTACCTCAACGGCGAGATCGTGCTGCTCGGACGCCTGCACGGCGTGCCGACGCCGGTGAACGCGCTGCTGCAGCGGCTCTCCCGTCAGGCGGCCGCGACGGGGACGCGTCCGGGATCGGTGGCGGGCGCGGACCTGCTCGCGCTCGTCGGCTAGGGGACCTCGGCCGACCGCAGGGTGAGCACGTAGCGCTCCTCGGTCTGCGACGCGTCCCGAGGGAGCACCTGCCGCTCCCCCGTCCGCGTGAAGCCGGCGCGCACGTAGAGGTCGCCCGCGGCGTGGTTGCCGTCCACCAGCCACAGCGACACCGTCCGCGCGTCGTCGGCCTCGGCCGCCTGACGGACGGCGTCGAGCAGCGCCCACCCCAGGCCCTGCCGTCGCGCCTCGGGTGCCACCCAGAGGGACACCACGTGCCGGTCGTCGACGGGTGACCCCGGCTCCTGGAGCATCGTGACGATCCCCCGGCCGACTCCCCCGTCGTCGACGGCGATCCACGTGGTCGACGTCCGCAGGCGCATCCGCCAGTGCGACTCGACGAACCGCTCCTCGCGCTCGAGCGCGGCACCGAAGACGTCGGGGTCCTCGCGCAGTGCGCGCAGCCGGACGCCCTGGACCAGCTGCCAGTCGTTCTCCCCCACCTGTTGGACAATCACCTGCACAGGATGCCTCACATCGGGCGATGTCGGCTTCAGGGCTCGTCGCGCGCCGTCACCTGGTCGGCCGGCGTGCCCCCGTGACCCTCGGGATCGGGCACCGACCGGGCGGCGTCGGCGATCTCCTCCTCCGGCCGCGGCGGGACGCTCTCGTCGTACTCCAGCTCGGGCACCTCGTGCCCAGCGGGCTCCGTCACGGTGGTCTCCTTCCGTCGCGATCACGCTACGGGCGGGGCGCCCGGTGCGAAAGGCGGGGCGCCTCAGAGGTCGATGCCGTCGCCCGGGTCGAGCTGCACCGGGTCGCCGGCGCCACCCAGGCGGCTCAGGAGGTTGGCCGCCATCCCCTGGCCGATCGGGCTGAGCAGCGCGTCGTGGATCACGACGAGGCGGCCGGGCTCGACGCGGCGCACGTAGTCGACGACCTCGCCCAGCTTGAGCCACGGCGCTCCCACCGGTGTGCACAGCACGTCCACGTGCGCCCCCGCCGTGTCGACGTACGCGTCGCCGGGGTGCAGCACGCCCGCGACGAGGTAGCCCACGTTGTGCACGCGGGGCACGTCCACGTGGATCAGCTCGTGCCACTCCCCCAGCGCCTCGACCTCGAAGCCGCCTGCGGTGAAAGCGTTTCCCGCACTGACGGCGTGCACCCGGTCGGCAGGCGCGCCCGCGCCCACCAGGACGTCGACGACGGCCTGCGGCGCCCAGACCTCCAGGCCGGCGGCCACGGCCTCGACCACCGGCTCGGTGGCCAGGTGGTCGGCGTGCTCGTGCGTGACCAGGACGGCGGAGACGCCGTCGAGCGCGTCGGGCAGCTCGGAGAAGACCCCGGGATCGATCACCAGGCGGTCGTCGCCGCGGTCCAGACGGATGCAGGCGTGTCCCCAGCGGGTCAGTCGGGTGCTCATCCACCCAGTCTGGCGTGACCTGCGCGTCCGTGCTCCCGGAACCGGCAGGAGGGTGGTTCGCGGTGCGGCTTTTCGTGGTGGCCGTGCTGCCCGGCTACGGTGTCGCACGTGCTGGTGCTCGGGGTGTGCAGTCTCAAGGGTGGCGTGGGCAAGACGTCGATCACCCTCGGTCTCGCGTCGGCTGCGCTCGAGCGCGGCCTGCGCACGCTCGTCATCGACCTGGATCCCCAGGGCGACAGCACGATGGCGCTCGGCGCGCGGCCGGAGACCGGCGACGTCGCCTCGGTGCTCGACCAGCCCGGCGAGGCGACGATGGCGGCCGCGACCGTCCTGTCGTCGTGGGCCGACGACGGGCTCGACGTGCTGGCGGGCTCCGAGCGGTCCGCCGCTCACGACCGCCTGGACGGCGACGACCTCGACCGCCTGCGCTACGCCCTCTCCTGGGTCAGCGGCTACGACCTGGTCCTCATCGACTGCCCGCCGTCGCTCGGCGGGCTCACGCGGACCGGGCTCGCCGCGTGCGACCGCGCCCTCGTGGTCACCGAGCCGGGCCTGTTCGCCGTGATGGCGGTGGGCCGGGCGATGCGCACCATCGACGAGCTTCGCCGTGGGCCCGCTCCGGCGCTCCAGCCGCTCGGCATCGTGGTGAACCGCGTGCGGGCGCGCTCGATCGAGCAGGCGTTCCGGCTGGAGGAGCTGCAGACCCTCTACGGCCCGCTGGTACTCACCCCGCCCGTGCCCGAGCGCGCCGCGCTGCAGCAGGCGCAGGGTGCGGCCCAACCGGTGCACGCGTGGCCGGGCGCCGCGGCGGCCGAGCTGGGCCGCACGTTCGACGCGCTGCTCGACCGCGCGCTGCGCGCACCGCGCCACTGAGACGACGAGAGCGGCCGCCCGCTGGGGCAGCCGCTCTCGTGGACAGTCGAGGGGCTCAGCCGGCCGAGCGCGCCTGACGCCGCATCGCGAGCTCGTCGTGCGGCGACGGCTCGCCGACCAGCTCGTCGTCCTCCTCGGCGCGCTCCGACGGCAGCTGCGCCAGCGTGCCCTCGACCTCGCGCCAGACGCGACCGACCGCGATGCCGAAGACGCCCTGGCCGCCCTGCACCAGGTCGATGACCTCGTCGGCGGACGTGCACTCGTAGACGCTGGCGCCGTCGGACATCAGCGTGATCTGCGCGAGGTCGTCCACGCCGCGCTCGCGCAGGTGGCTGACGGCGGTGCGGATCTGCTGCAGCGAGACGCCCGTGTCGAGCAGCCGCTTGACCACCTTGAGGACGAGGATGTCCCGGAAGCTGTACAGGCGCTGCGTGCCCGACCCGGTGGCCGGACGGATCGACGGCTCGACCAGGCCGGTGCGGGCCCAGTAGTCGAGCTGGCGGTACGTGATGCCGGCGGCGCGGCAGGCCGTGGGCCCGCGGTAGCCGGTCGCGGTGTCGAGGTCGGGGAGGTCGTCGTCGAACAGCATGCCCTGAGCGCGCTGCGGGACTGCCCCGCTCGCGCTCTCGGCACTCTCGGTGCTGGTCACGAATCCTCCACTCGTCGCTAGCCGGTCGGCGGACGGCTCCCCCGGCTGCTTGCCAGACTAGGCCCGCGGCGCGGCAGACGCCATGACGCCCGCCGGGCGTGTCGCGTCCGGCGAGTCTCACCTTCGACCTGAGGGCGAAGGTTTGCCCCGAACTGCCGATCTGGCGCTACTCGTCCTCGGGCTCCGCGCCCGTGCTGAAGTCCTCCGGCGTCACCAGGTCGAGGAACCGCCGGAACCGCTCCAGATCCTGCTCTGAGGTGGTCGTCCGCACCTCCACGCCGGCCACCGCGACCACCTCGGCCGAGCACAGCACCGGGCAGCCGAAGCGCAGCGCCAGGGCGATCGCGTCCGAGGCCCGCGAGTCGACGCGCGGTCCCGTCCGCAGCACGAGCGCGGCGTGGAACACCCCGTCCTCGAGCCGGGTGATCTCGACGCGGGTCAGGCCCGAGCCGGTCGCGATGAGGACGTCGCGCAGCAGGTCGTGCGTCATCGGCCGGGGCGGCACGATCCCCGCCTGCGCCGACGCGATCGCGCTCGCCTCCGCGGGCCCGATGAGGATGGGCACGAGCAGCTCGGAGTCGGGGTCCAGGAGCAGCACGACGATCTCGTCGTCGGCCAGGTGCTGACGCACCCCGACGACCTCGACCGGTACCAGCTCGGCGTCCTCCCCCATGCCGACCACGCTACGACGCCGACGCCGATCCGGCGCCCCCCAGATCTGGGCGCGTGTCGCGGGTTGCGCTACGGAGCCAGGTCGGCGACCGCCGCGCGCACCAGCGCCGTGTGCATCTGGTTGCAGAGCTCGCCCACCTCGGCCGCGAGCGTGCCGGCCCGGGCGCGCGACGACGCGCTGCGCTGCCCCCGCCAGGGGGCCACCACCTGCTCGACCAGGTCGGCCTGCCGGTCCGCCGCCGTGCGGAACTGCCGCAGGTGCCGGGGGTCGATGCCGTGCTCGGCCAGCGCGGCCGCCGCCACGACGATCTCGCGCGCCCACGGGTCGAACGACGTCCCGTGCGCGCGCAGCACGCCCGCGGCGACGAGGCTCTCGACGAACGCGACCTCGACGCCGGACTCGCGGGCCAGCGCCTCGCCCGTCCACCGCGTGCCCACGGACTCGCGGACGCCGTCGCGGGTGGCCAGGCGCGCGCGCGGCGCGACCTCGTCCTCCTCGCCCGCGTCCAGCGCCGCCAGGCGGTCGCCGATCACCTTGAGGGGCATGTACCGGTCCCGCTGCTGGCGCAGCACGAACCGGAGCCGCTCGATGTCCGCCGGCGAGTACTGCCGGTAGCCGGCCGCGGTCCGGACGGGCTCGACCAGGCCCTGCTCCTCGAGGAAGCGCAGCTTGGACGTGGTGACCGCGGGGAACTCGATCTGCAGCGCGGCCAGCACGTCGGAGATCCGCATCGAGGCCTGGCGCGAGATCCCCCGCGGCCAGCGCTCGTGCTCGACGTCCGGCGCACCCACCGGGTCGACCTGCACGCGCTGTGCTCGTGCGCTCGTCACGTGGGGCTCCCCGTCGTCCCGAGCGTCAGCTGCCCGCCGGTCACGCGCCGGCCGCGTCGCGGTGCGGGCTCGGGTGGAAGGTCATGCGGTACTTGCCGATCTGCACCTCGTCGCCGGCCTTGAGCACCTGCTGGTCGATGCGGGTGCGGTTGACGTACGTGCCGTTCAGCGAGCCGATGTCCCGGACCACGAACGTCTGGCCCTCGCGCACGAACTCGGCGTGCTTGCGGGAGACGGTCACGTCGTCGAGGAAGATGTCCGCGGCCGTCGAGCGCCCCGCGACGGTCCGCTCGGCGTCGAGCAGGAACCGGGCGCCCGCGCTCGGGCCCCGCTGCATGACCAGGAGGGCCGAGGTGGGCGGGAGCGCGTGCACCGCGCCGACCTCGTCCGGGGTGAGCCCGACGGGTGCTGAGGCCTCGATCTCGACCGGCTCGATCGCGCCGAAGCTGATCGTCGTGTCGGGTCCGTTGTTGGGCCGTCCGACCTGCGGGTCCTCGCCGCTCATGCCACCTCCCGGGCCCGTTCCTCGCGTCGACCTCCGACGTTGCTCGGGGTCAGCCACACCCTATGCGGAGCGAGCCTGTCGGCGCAGCACGTCCTCGGTCGTGGCGGAGGGTCCGCGACCCCGGAACCCGGAGCGAACCGGGATCAATCGCCCGTGGGCGGCACCGGTGTCGCGTAGACCGGGTCCGGCAGGTCGCGGATCGCGTCGACCTGGACCTCGTCGACGCTCTCGACCGTGCCCCGGCCGCCGTTGTTGCGCACCTGCGCCATCGCGCCCCCGGGGATCTGCAGCGCCGGCGAGATGATGTCGGGGTCGCCGATGGCGATCCAGCGGTACGGCGCGGTCAGCGCGACCCCGTCGAGGACGACCGCACCGCCCGTGCCGGTGAACGCGCTGCTCGCGGTGACGCGCTGGTCGTTGAGCTGCACCGCCTCGGCGCCCGCGTTGCGCAGCTCCTCGAGCAGGTTGAGCATCGTGATCGGCTTGATGTACCCGTCGGGCTCGGTGAGCGTGACCACCACGCCCGGACCCTGGGCCGGGAGCCGACCCGTGAGGATCCCCTGGGTCTCGGCGCTGCGTCGCAGGGCGTCCAGGGCGGCCTGGCGGCGGTCGGACCCCGAGAGCAGGTCGTCCCGCTCGCGGGCCAGGTCGGCCGACTCGCGCGCGAGGGCGTCCCCGCGGTTGGTGGTCTCGTCGAGGATCCGCACGAGGTCGCCCTGACGCATGCCGGCCAGGTCCGCGCCGCCCGACTGCCGAACCTGCGCCACCAGGGCGAAGCCCAGCACCGCGCAGAGCAGGCCCGCGAGCAGCTGCGCTCGCGTCAGCCGCGGCCGCAGGGCACGGCCCAGCACGGTCCAGCCGCTCGGCTCCTCGGCCGGGCCGGCTCTGCCGTCGGCCGGCGCGGGAGGCTCGGCGGCGCTCGCCACGGTGGTCTCGTCGACCGATCCCGCTCCGGTGTCCGCGAGGTCGGGCGTCCCGCCGGACGTCTCGTCCTGAGCCGCCGCTGCGGGCAGGCGCAGCTGCTCGTCCTCGGGCACCACCGGGGGCAGGCTGAGCTGCTCGCCCTCGGGCACGACCGGGGGCACGCTGAGCTCCTCGTCGTCCGGCACGACCGGGGGCAGGCTCAGCGGCTCGTTCTCGGGCACGACCGGGGGCAGGCTGAGCTGCTCGTCCTCGGGCACGACCGGGGGCAGGCTCAGCGCGTCCTCGGCGGGCTCGCGACCACCCTCGACCGGCTCGTCCCGCTCCTCCTGCGACGGCGTCACGGTCATGCCTTGAACAGGTGCCGGCGGATCGACGCGGCGTTGGAGAAGATCCGGATGCCGAGCACGACGACGACGGCCGTCGACAGCTGCGTGCCCACCCCGAGCTGGTCGCCCAGGAACACGATGAGCGCCGCGACCACGACGTTGGACAGGAAGGAGATGAGGAACACCCGGTCGTCGAAGATGCCGTCGAGCATCGCGCGCAGGCCGCCGAACAGCGCGTCCAGCGCGGCCACGACCGCGATCGGGAGGTAGGGCTGGAGCTCGGTGGGGACGGTGGGCTGCAGGAGCAGGCCGCCGACGACGCCGATGACCAGACCGATGACTGCGATCACGTGCCGTCCCTCCCTGTCGGACCTGCAGACCCTGCCACACCCGTCTCGTCGGGCGCACCTCTCGACGCGTCCGCGTTCCCCGGCGATGCGTCGCTCTCGGGCGGCACGTGCGCATCGTGCAGCGCGACCAGGCCGGTGCCGGGCAGCTTGAGCGTGCTCTGCGACGTCAGCTGCACGCCGATCCCGTAGGTGGTCCGCAGCGTCGCCAGGTGCTGACCCGCGCTGGCGCGGGCGAGCGACGTCTGCATGCCGACCGCGTCGCCGATCGCCTCGACCGTGTACGGGCTGCTCAGGGCCACCAGGTCCACCAGCACGGCGTCACCGGCGCTCCGGATGGCCGTCATCGCCGTGAGGCGCTCGCCGTTCACCGCGACGGCCTCGGCCCCGGCGGCCCACAGCCCGTTGACGACGACCTGCAGGTCCACGTCCTGCACGCGCAGCTCGGGGTCCTCGGCGTCGGGGTCGTCGGAGGGCGCGTCCGTGAGCACGATCCGCAGGCCGGGGCCGGTCACGGGCGTGACCCCCGACTGCACCGAGCCCGCGGCCACCTGGTCGCGCAGGCCCTGGCCCTCGTCGCCCAGGAGCTGCGCCTGCAGCTCGGCGATCTGCGTGGTCATCGCGGTGATGTCGGCCTGGGTCGCATCGGCCTCGGCGCTGCGCTGCTCGATCTGCTTCTCCAGCAGCGCCCGCGCGGCGAGCACGGAGCCGGCCGGCTGGCGCAGCGCGAGCGTGGCCGCAGTGGCCCCGAGCCCGAGCGCCATGGCGAGCGCGACGAGGCCGGCGGTGGACCGCAGCGTGCGGCGCGGACCGGCCCCGGCGGCGCGGCGTGCCGCCGCCTCGGCATAACCCGGGTCGAGCGGGCGGCGGTAGAACTCGGTGATCAGCGTCATGGACGCGTCCGGCGAGCGCGGCGGCGCGCTGGTCCCGTGGCGGGTGCTCATGCGGGCTCCGCCGTGTCGCGCAGCAGGTGGCGCGCCTGGGCCAGGTACACCACGGCCGAGAACCAGTAGAGGGCGACGCCCCAGAGCGCGAACGCCCACCCGACCACGCCCGCCACGGTGCCCACCCACGAGTCCCACTGCGCGAGCAGCAGCAGCGGGAACGCGTACAGCAGCGCGAACGTGCCGGCCTTGCCCGCCAGGTGCACGGGCAGCGGCGCGTAGCCCCCGCGGGCCAGCACGACGAGCATCACGGCGAGGACCACGTCGCGCAGCACGAGGACGGCGAGCAGCCACCACGGCACGACGTCGCGCCAGGCCAGGGCGACGAGGGTGACGATGATGAACAGCCGGTCGGCGGCGGGGTCGAGCAGCTGGCCGAGGCGCGAGACCTGGCCGAGCTTGCGCGCGAGCACGCCGTCCAGCCAGTCGCTGGCGCCGGAGACGGCGAGCACGCCGACGGCCCAGCCGTCCTGCCCGCGCGCGATCAGCACGGCGAACACGGGGACCAGGAGCAGCCGGACGAAGCTGATGGCGTTCGGGACGGTCAGCACGCGTGCGGAGACGACGTCGTTGCTCGCCACTGCCTCCCCCGTCACCGTCCGTCCTGGCGGCGTCGATCCTATGCGTCACGCGGGCCCGCCCTCGACGACGGCGCGCATCTGAGACGACGGCGCGCATCTGGCCCGTCCGGGTGGAAGAGTTCCCGCATGGCGCACCGCAACGACCCGGACGTGATCACCCGACTGCTGAGCACCCCGGGCCGCTGGGCCGTGGTCGGGCTCTCCACCAACAGCGCGCGTGCGGCCTACGGCGTGGCGCGGTACGTGCAGTCCCTCGGGCACACGATCGTCCCGGTCCACCCGCTGGCCGAGACGGTGCACGACGCCCCCGGCGTCGCGGCGCTCGCCGACGTCGAGGGCCCGGTCGACGTGGTCGACGTGTTCGTCAACAGCAGCCTCGCCGGCGACGTGGTCGACCAGGCGATCGCGATCGGTGCGAAGGCCGTGTGGCTCCAGCTCGGGGTGGTCGACGAGGCCGCGGCCGAGCGCGCCCGCGCCGCCGGGCTCGACCTCGTGATGGACGCCTGCCCGGCGATCGAGGGCCCGCGCCGGGGGCTGTGAGGCGGCTGCGCACCCTGTGCGCGAGGTCACGCACACCCTCCGCCCCGCGGCGGACGTCCACCCGGTAGACTACGTGATGAATCTGGAGTTCGTCGCGTCCCCCTTCGAGGCGTCGCCACCACCGCTCAGCCGGTCGGGGCCCGCCTCGCGTCGTGTGGTCTAGGCATCGCGTGAGCGGTTGCCACTGGGTGGTCCGGGGCTGCGACCCGCTGTTCGCCGACCTGGTGCACGGTTCAGGGCTCCGCCCCGCGATGATCGGTTCCCTCTTTTCATGAGCTCTGTTGCGCCCTCTTCCATGCCCGAGAACGGCACCTTCGACGAGCTGGGTCTCCCCCCGGCGCTCCAGTCCGCGATCGCGGACCTCGGCTTCACCACTCCGTCCGCCATCCAGGCGCAGGCTGTCCCCGCCCTGCTGAGCGGCCGCGACATCGTCGGCGTCGCCCAGACCGGGACCGGCAAGACCGCCGCGTTCGGCCTGCCGCTGCTCGCCGCGATCGACTACGACCTGCCGGCCGTGCAGGCCGTCGTCCTGACCCCGACGCGCGAGCTCGCCATGCAGGTGGCCGACGCGATCCAGTCCTTCGCCACGCACCTGCCCGGCCTGAACGTGCTCGCGGTCTACGGCGGCTCGCCGTTCCTGCCGCAGCAGCGCGCGCTGTCCCGCGGCGCGCAGGTGGTCGTCGGCACCCCCGGCCGCGTGCTCGACCACCTCGACCGCCGCACGCTGAAGATGGACCAGGTCCGCTTCCTCGTGCTGGACGAGGCCGACGAGATGCTGCGCATGGGCTTCGCCGAGGACGTCGACAAGGTCCTGTCCGCCGCGCCCCGCGAGCGTCAGGTCGCCCTGTTCTCCGCGACGATGCCGCCGCAGATCCGTCGGGTCGCCGAGCAGCACCTGAACCACCCGGTCGAGATCACCGTCTCGCGCCAGGCGTCCACCGTGACGAGCGTCCGCCAGACCTACGCCGTCGTCCCGCACCGCCACAAGACCGGTGCGCTCGCCCGCGTGCTCGCCGTGTCCGAGGCCGACGCCGCGATCGTCTTCGTGCGCACCCGTGGTGCCGCCGAGGAGGTCGGCAGCGCGCTGATCGAGCGCGGGATCTCCGCCGCCTACATCTCCGGCGACGTCGCCCAGACCGAGCGCGAGAAGATCGTCGACCGCCTGCGGACCGGCGCGCTGGACGTGCTCGTGGCCACGGACGTCGCGGCGCGCGGGCTCGACGTCGACCGCATCGGCCTCGTCGTGAACTTCGACGTGCCGCGCGAGCCCGAGACGTACGTGCACCGCATCGGGCGCACCGGCCGTGCCGGCCGCGAGGGCGAGGCGCTGTCGTTCGTCACGCCCGCCGAGCAGTCGCGCCTGCGCCAGATCGAGCGGACCACCCGCCAGTCCCTGCTGCAGGTCGACATCCCGTCGCCGGCCGAGGTCTCCGCGCACCGCGTGCAGGCCCTGCTGGCCCGCACGGGCGCCCGCGCCGAGGTCGGTCGCCTGGACCTCTACCGCGAGGCCATCGCGGTGCACCTCGCCCAGAACCCGGACGTCGACCCGGTCGACCTGCTCGCCGTCGTCACCGCGCTCGCGGTCGGCGACGAGGGCCCCGTGGCCGTCCAGGGCGACGACCTCGACGACGCGCTCTCCCGCGCCCACCTCACCGGCGGCAACGCTCGCGAGCGTGACGGCGAGCGCGGCTACGACCGTCCCGAGCGGGGCGAGCGTCGCCGCGCCGACACGCACATCGCCGGGGGCTCGCCGCGCTGGCGCGTCGCCGTCGGGCACCGTGACGGCCTGCAGCCGGGCGCCCTCGTCGGCGCGCTCACCGGCGAGGGCGGGCTGACCGGCAAGGACGTCGGCAAGATCGACATCTTCGGCAGCTTCGCGCTGGTCGACATCCCGGCCGGCCTCTCGGCCGACGTCATCGACCGGCTGGCCCGCACGCGCGTCGCCGGCCGCCCGCTGCGCATCCGCCTGGACTCGGGCCCGCGCCCGGGCCACGGTGCCTCGCGCCCGACGCACGGCCCGGCCCGCGGCCGCAGCTGATCCGTCGCCCTCGATGCCCCTGTCTCCCCCGCGGGAGGCAGGGGCATCGTGCTACCTCAGCACCGGGCCGAGGGGCCGGTCAGGAGACGGCGTCCTTCACCGCGGCGACGAGCTCGTCGACGTCGGCCTCGGTGGTGTCGAACGAGCACATGAGCCGGACCTCGCCCGTCTCGACGATCCAGTCGTAGAACCGCCAGCGTCGGCGCAGCGCGTCCGCGACCCCCGCCGGGAAGATCACGAAGATGCCGTTGGCCTGCGTCGGGCGGGTCACCTGCACGCCCGGCAGCCCCTCGATGCCGGTGCGCAGCCGGGCGGCCATCGCGTTCGCGTGCCGGGCCGACCGCAGCCACAGGTCGCCCTCGAACAGCGCGACCAGCTGTGCGGACGCGAAGCGCATCTTCGACGCGAGCTGCATGTCCATCTTGCGCAGGTAGGTCAGGCCGCCGTCGGCGGCGGGGTCGAGCACCACGACTGCCTCGCCGAACAGGAGCCCGTTCTTGGTGCCGCCCAGCGAGAGCAGGTCGACGCCCGCGTCGGTGGTGAACGCGCGCAGCGGGACGTCGAGGGCCGCCGCCGCGTTGGAGATCCGCGCACCGTCGAGGTGGAGCTTCAGACCGAGCTCGTGCGCCTGGTCGGCCAGCGCGCGGACCTCGTCGGGCGTGTAGACCGTGCCCAGCTCCGTGGCCTGCGTGATGGAGACGACGCCCGGCTGGGCGCGGTGCTCGTCGCCGAACCCCCACGCCTGCGTGGCGACGAGCTCGGGGGTGAGCTTGCCGTCCGGCGTCGGGACGGTGAGCAGCTTGAGGCCGCCTACCCGCTCGGGCGCGCCGTTCTCGTCGGTGTGGATGTGCGCGGTCTCCGCGCAGACGACCGCTCCCCACCGCGGCAGCACGGACTGCAGCGCCAGGACGTTCGCGCCCGTGCCGTTGAACACCGGGAAGGCCGAGGCCTGCGGGCCGAAGTGCTGCTGCACCACCTCCTGCAGCCGCGACGTGTAGACGTCCTCGCCGTACGCGGTCTGGTGGCCACCGTTGGCCTCGGCGATCGCGGCGAGCACCTCGGGGTGCACCCCCGCGTAGTTGTCGGAGGCGAAATCGCGGCGGTCGGCATCATGCAGTCGGGTCACGGGGAGCAGTCTCCCCCGACGACGCCGTCACCTGCACGTGCGGCGTGTCGCGGGCGTGCGGGATGATCCGGGTGACACCAGGAGGCTGATCTTGCCCGAGATCGACGCGGCGCCCGGCGACGGCCGCACCGAGACCCACAACGAGCGCGCGGACCGCAACTGGAACGAGCTGCTGCAGGAGCTGCGCGTGACGCAGACGGGCACCCAGATCCTCACCGGCTTCCTGCTGACGATCCCGTTCCAGCAGCGGTTCGGCGACCTCGACAGCTATCAGACGGACCTCTACCTGGTCCTCGTGGTGCTCGCGGTCCTGGCGACCGCGCTGTTCGTCGCGCCCGTGAGCCTGCACCGCGCGCTCTTCGGGCGCCGGCTCAAGCCCGAGCTGGTGACCGCGGGAGGGGCCTTCGCGCGCGCCGGTCTCGTCGTCCTGGCGCTCGTGATGGCGGGCAGCGCGATGCTGATCTTCGACGTGGTCCTGTCCCGCGACGCAGGCCGGGCTGTCGGGATCGCGTCGCTCGTGCTCCTGGTCGCTTCCTGGTGGCTGGTCCCCCGGCTCATCGCGCGACGGGCGCGGGACTAGGGCGCGCGTGCCCGAGCGTGGTGCATCCGTCCGGTCACGCCCCGTCCCGCTCGAGCACGGCCAGGTCCCGCTCCGCGTAGCGGCGGTGCCACCACTCCTCGTTGAGGACCACGCGCAGGCACTGTCGCGGCGTGAGGACCTCGCCCTCGTCGGGCCAGCCCGGACCGCGGAGCGGCTCGCCCGGGACGTCGAGCTGCTGGTCCGTGAGCCCCTCGACGACGGTCCGCACCAGCGCCATCGCCCGCAGGCGCAGCGCGAGGGCGTCGTCCAGGGTCGGCCGGGCGTCCCGGTCGTGCGGCACGCCGTCCCGCGGTTCCATCTGGTCCCAGGGCAGCGACAGCGGGTGCCAAGGGCTCGGGTCGCCGAGCACCCCGCGGCCCACCCACGACTCCGACGCGAACGCGAGGTGGCGCAGGGTCTGGACGAACGACCACTCCTCGAGGACCGACTCGTGCAGCCGCTCCTCGGGCAGCCAGCGCGCCCGCGCGACCGTGTCCGCCCAGAGGCGCTCGTTCACGTCCCACGCGGCACGGAAGCCGTCGGCGTCGGTCGGGCGGAACAGCGGGCGCTCCGGGTGGCGGCGGTCGAGCTCGGCCTCGACCAGCGGCACCACGTCGATCCCGTTGACCACGAGGCTCCCGATCTCGCCGTCGATCGTGGTGCCCGAGACCTCGACGTCGCGCATCACCACGTCCTGCAGCGCCACCGCGCGGAACGTGGCCCCCGTGAAGTCCACCCTGGTGAACCGGGAGCCGGTCATGTCGACGTTCTCGAGCTGCGTGCCCTGCTGATCCTCGAGGTCCATGCCGCACACGCTAGATCCGGGGTCCGACACGGACCGAGGAGTGTGGCGCTCAGGACGCCGCGGCGGCCCGGCAGGTGGCGCAGGTGCCCACGAGCTCGATGGTGTGGTCGACGTCGTCGAACCCGTGCGCCGCGCCCACCTGGGCCGCCCACGCCTCGGCCTGGCCGGCCTCGATCTCGACCGTCCGGCCGCACGACCGGCACACGAGGTGGTGGTGGTGGCTGCGCTGCTCGCACCGCCGGTAGACCGACTCGCCGTCCTCGGTGCGCAGCACGTCGACGTCGCCGTGCTCGGACAGGCTCTGCACGGCCCGGTAGACGGTCGCCAGCCCGACGCTCGACCCGCGCGCCCGCAGCATCTCGTGCAGCTGCTGGGCGCTGCGGAACTCGTCGACGTCCTCGAGGAGGTCCAGGATCTCGGCGCGCTGTCGCGTCTGCCGCGGGATCACCACCATGGCGTCGACCACCCCTTCCTGAGACTGGTTCCCACTATAACGCGACCGGGCCCCCGATCCCGGAGGATCGAGGGCCCGGTCGGTGGGGCTGAGGTCAGCCCTGGACGGCGCGCTTGAGGGCGCTGCCGGCCGTGAGCTTCACGCGGTAGCCCGCGGGGATCTCGAGCTTCTCACCCGTCTGGGGGTTGATGCCGGTGCGGGCACCGCGCTCGGCGCGGGCCACGGCCAGGAAGCCGGGGATCGTGACGGCCTCGCCGGCGGCGAGGTTCTCCACGAGAACCTCCTGGAAGGCCTTGAGGGCCTTGTCCGCGTCGGTGTTGGTCAGGCCGGTCTTGGCCGCGACGGCCTGGACGAGCTCGGTGCGGTTCACGCTCACTGGATGTGCTCCTCTGTGTTCACTCGGACATGCAGGCCCACTACCGGGCCCAGTACCCGGGCGCGCGGCAGGACCGCGGGAACCGGGGACGATCGGCTGACACTAACCCGGGAACCGGTCGGATCCCCGCATCGGGCGTGTCGCGTCACCTGTGCGTACGAGCCAGCAGGTCCTCGACGGGCAGCGTGGTGATCACCCGATCGGGGTCCAGGTCGTGCTGCGCCGCACGCGCGCAGCCGGCCAGGAGCCAGTCGAGCTGGCCCGGCGCGTGGGAGTCGGTGTCGATCGAGAAGTCGCAGCCGGCCTCGATGGCGACGGCCAGCAGCTCGTGCGGCGGGTCCAGCCGGTCGGGCCGACAGTTGATCTCCACCGCGACGCCGTGCTCGGCGCAGGCGTCGAAGACCGCCCGGGCGTCGAACTCGCTGGGCGGGCGGCTCTTGCCCTTGATCTGGCGGCCCGTGCAGTGCCCGAGCACGTCGGTGCGCGGGTTGCTGACGGCGGCGATCATCCGGCGGGTCATCGGGCCCGACTCCATCCGGAGCTTCGAGTGCACCGACGCGACGACCACGTCCAGCTGGTCCAGCAGGTCCGGGTCCTGGTCGAGTCCGCCGTCGTCGAGGATGTCGCACTCGATCCCGGTCAGGACGCGGAACGGGCCGACCGCCCGGTTCAGCGCCGCGACCTGCTCGAGCTGGGCGCGCAGCCGGGGTGCCGACAGACCGTTCGCCACCGTCAGGCGGGGCGAGTGGTCGGTGATCGCCAGGTACTCGTGGCCCAGCTCGAGGGCGGCCAGCACCATCTCCTGGATCGGGGTCGCACCATCCGACGCCTCGGTGTGGGAGTGCAGGTCGCCGCGCAGGGCCTCGCGCAGCGCGAGCGCCCGGGGGTCGACCTCGGCCGAGCGCGACTCCGCGTACTCGGCCTCGAGGGTGTCCAGGTACTCGACGCGCTTGCCGCGCAGCACGTGCGCCACGACGTCCGCCGTGCGGGCACCGACCGCCGGCAGGTCCGCCAGCGATCCGGACGCGGCGAGCGCCACCAACCGGTCGGGCGCCTGCCGCTCGACGCTGACCGCGGCCCGGCGGAAGGCCTCGCTGCGGTACGGGCTCGCCTGGGCGCGCTCGAGCAGGAAGGCCACGCGGCGCAGGGCCGCGACCGCGTCCGCCTGCCGGTCGGCAGCCTCGCTCACGACGCCTTGCGACGCGTCTTGCGCGGGGTCGGCTCGTCCTCGTCGGTGGCCTTCTTGGCAGCTGGCTTCTTCTCGGCGGCCTTCCTCGCCTTCGGCGCCGGCTTCTCCTCGGCCTCCGGGGCCGGCGCGTCACCGCGCGCGCCCCGCGCCTTCTCGACGCTGCGCTGCAGCGCGGCGAGCAGGTCGACGACGTCGCCCCCGCCGTTCGCCCCGGCCTCCTCGCCGGCGGGGACCGGGAGGGCCCGCGTGCTGCCGGACGACACCTTGGCCTCGATCAGCTGCTCGAGCGCGCCGGCGTAGCGGTCCTCGTACTGCGACGGGTCGAAGTCCGCGGCCAGGGACTCGACCAGCGACGCGGCCATCGCGAGCTCCTGGGGCCGGACCGACACGTCCGCGTCCAGCACGGGGAAGTCGGCCGCGCGCACCTCGTCGGGCCACAGCAGCGTCTGCATGACGATGACGTTGTCCCGCACCCGCAGGATCGCCATCGACTCGCGCTGCCGCAGCGCCACCTTGACCACGGCGACGCGGTCGGCCTGCTCGAGGGCTCCGCGCAGGAGGGCGTACGGCTTCGCGGCCGTCTTCTCGGGCTCGAGGTAGTACGTCTTCTGCAGCAGGATCGGGTCCACCTGGTCGACCGGCACGAACTCGAGCACCTCGATCTCGCGCTCGGTGGACAGCGGCAGCGACGCGAAGTCCTCGTCGGTCAGCACCACCAGCTCGCCGTCGTCGGTCTCGTAGCCCTTGGCGATGTCCGACATCTCGACGGGCTCGTTGTCGATGCTGCAGAACTTGCGGTACCGGATGCGGCCGCCGTCCTCCTTGTGCACCTGGTGCAGCGTGACCTCGTGCTCCCCGGTGGCCGAGTACAGCCGCACGGGCACGTTGACCAGCCCGAAGGCGACCGCACCCTTCCAGATCGCTCGCATGGCCGTGTCCTCCGTCGATGGCTGCAGGGCGTGTTCCGTCCAGACCGCGCCGCGCGCGACCTTCCATGGGCAGGATGGACCCGTGGAGCCCATGCTCGCCACCCCTGCGACCGGTCCGGCGGAGCTCCCGCGCGGGCCCGAGTGGGCGTTCGAGGTCAAGTGGGACGGCGTCCGGGCGCTCGCGGACACCACGTCGGGGCACCTGCGGCTCTGGAGCCGCAACGAGCGCGAGATCACCGCGGCCTACCCGGAGCTGGCCGGCCTGGCGGCGCTGCAGGGTGCCGTGCTCGACGGCGAGATCGTCCTCATGGCCGACGGCATCCCGTCGTTCAGCGCCCTGGCCGAGCGGATGCACGTGCGCGACCCCCGGCGGGCCGAGGCGCTCGCGGCCCAGCGCCCGGTGACGTTCCTCGTCTTCGACGTGCTGCGCCTGTACGGCGTGGACCTGACCCGCAGCACCTACGACGAGCGCCGCGAGACGCTCTCCCGGCTCGAGCTGCCCGACCGGGTCGAGGTCTCCCCCGTGTACCCGGACGGCGCGGAGCTGTGGGAGGTCACCAAGACGCTGGGGCTCGAGGGGGTCGTCGCCAAGCGCCGGTCCTCCGTCTACCAACCCGGCCGCCGGTCGCCCGACTGGGTCAAGGCGCCGCACCGGACCACGCGCGCCGCCCTGGTCGGCGGGTGGCGCGAGGAGACGACCGGCTCCGGCCGGCTCGGAGCCGTGCTCTTCGGCGCCCGGGACGCCGACGGCGCGCTGCGCTACCTCGGGCGGGCCGGCAGCGGTCTGACGGGCAAGCGGGCCGCGGAGCTGCAGCGGTTGCTCGAGCCGCGGGCGGACTCCCCGTTCGACGACGAGGTGCCGCCGATCGACGCGCGCGGCACCCGGTGGGTCGAGCCGACGGTCGTCGTCGACACCCTCTACCTGACCCGGACGCCGACCGGACGGCTCCGCCAGCCGGTGGTGCGCGGCGTGCGCACCGACACCGACGCCGACCCCTGGGAGCAGCCATGACACCCGAGCGGCAGATGGTCGACGTGGAGGGCCGGCAGGTCCGCGTCAGCCACCTGGAGAAGGTCATGTACCCGTCGACGGGCATGACCAAGGCCGAGGTCATGAACTACCTCGTGCAGGTCGCGCCCGCCCTCCTGGCTCAGCTGCGTGATCGTCCGGTCACCCGGATCCGGTGGCCCGACGGGGTCGCCGGCGAGAAGTTCTTCGAGAAGAACACCCCGCGCGGAGCGCCCGACTGGGTGCGCCGCCAGACGCTGCGCGCCGCGCCCGGCGCCGAGGACGAGGGAGCCGAGCTCGAGCTGCCGTTCCTCGACGACCTCGCCGGACTGGTCTGGGCCGCGAACCAGGGCGCTCTCGAGCTGCACACGCCGCAGTGGCGCGTGGGTCCGCGTGGCAAGATCCACCGGCCCGACCGGCTGGTGGTGGACCTCGACCCCGGGGCACCCGCGGGGCTGGCGGAGTGCGCGACCGTGGCGCACCTGGTGGCGGACCGGCTGCGCGAGGACGGCCTGGCCACCACGGTGCCGGTGACCTCCGGGAGCAAGGGCATGCAGCTGTACGCGCCCCTGCCGGGCACGCAGAGCGTGCTGGAGATCCGGCAGTACGCGCGCGACGTCGCCTACGAGATCGCGGCCGCCCACCCCGGCCAGGTCGTCGCGGTGATGAAGAAGGACATCCGCGGCGGCAAGGTGCTCATCGACTGGTCGCAGAACCACCCGGCGAAGACGACGATCACGCCGTACTCGCTGCGCGGCCGCGACGCGCCCCATGTGGCGGCGCCGCGGTGGTGGGACGAGATCGGGCCCGGGCTCGCCCAGCTGACCCCCGACGAGGTGGCGGCCCGCTACGCCGAGCGCGGAGATCCGTTCGCCTGAGGCCTCTCGGATGGCGGGCCGCTGCGACCTTTGGCAGCGTGGAGGCCAGGCGGGCAGAAACTCCCGCGCACCCGCATCGAAGGAGCCCTCATGGCGCTGCCCAAGTACACCGTCCCGTCCCTCACCCTCCAGCAGGGGGCCGACGTCGCCGCGGTGCTCCAGCAGCGCCTGGACGCCCTCAACGACCTGGCCCTGACGCTCAAGCACATCCACTGGAACGTGGTCGGCCCGCACTTCATCGCGGTGCACGAGATGCTCGACCCGCAGGTGGACGCCGTGCGGCTCATGGTCGACGCGATCGCCGAGCGGATCGCGACCCTGGGCGTGGCGCCGGTCGGCACCCCCGGCCAGCTGGTGAAGAACCGGACGTGGGAGGACTACTCCCTCGGGCGCGACAGCGCGATCGCCCACCTCGGCGCCCTCGACGTCGTGTACATCGGCGTCATCGAGGACCACCGCAAGGCGGCCGACGACGTCGAGGAGACCGACCCCGTCACCAACGACCTGCTCATCGGGCACCTGCACGAGCTCGAGCTGTTCCACTGGTTCGTGCGCGCCCACCTCGAGTCCGCCGGCGGCGTGCTCACCACCGGCAACGCCCAGACCGAGAAGACCGCGGCCCGGAAGGCGTCGGCGAAGGACAGCGCGTGACCGCATCCCCCAGCGCCCGGCCCGTCGTCGAGTCCGGCGGCGGGCCGGTGCTTCGAGCCGCCCGCCCGGGCGGACCCTCGCAGGCGTCGACCAACCCCGCCTCGTCGGTCCCGCGCACGCACCTGGCCGCGCGGCTCGAGAACGGGTTCGACCGCGCGGTGGCCTACCAGCTGCGGCGGCGGGGCTGGACCGTGCGGATCGAGCCGTACGCCGGCTACGGCGCCACGGGGTGGGTGCGGGTGCTGGCCCGCACGCTGCTCGCCGCGCCGCACGTGCGCGACGCCGACCTGCCGGGTGCCGGCGGCGCCGCGCAGGCCGGCACGCGCTCGGCGACGGCCCTGCGGGGCTGGCGCAGCTTCGCCACCGCCCAGGTCTCCGGCGCCGAGCTCGAGGTGCAGGTGGGCGGCCGGACGCACCGCGTGGTGACCGACCGCGGCGGGTACGTCGACACCGTCCTCGAGTCCGACCTGGCGCCCGGCTGGCACGACGTCGGGCTCACCACGGCCGACGGCTCCACGGCGACGGCGCCCGTGCACGTGATCGGGCCCGACGTGCGGCTCGGGATCGTCAGCGACATCGACGACACGGTCATGGTGACGCGCCTGCCCCGCCCGTTCGTCGCGGCGTGGAACGTCTTCCTGCGGCACGAGAACGCCCGCGAGGCCGTGCCGGGGATGGCGCGGCTGTACCAGGAGCTCCGCGCGGGCGACCAGGAGGTGCCCGTCGTCTACCTGTCGACCGGCGCCTGGAACGCCGCGCCGACGCTCGCCCGCTTCCTGCGGCGGCACCGCTACCCCGCCGGTCCCCTGCTGCTCACGGACTGGGGCCCGACGAACAGCGGCTGGTTCCGCAGCGGGCCCGCCCACAAGGTGGCCCAGCTGCGCCGCCTGTTCGCCGAGCTGCCGGACGTCCGGTGGGTGCTGGTCGGCGACGACGGCCAGCGCGACCCGCAGATCTACGCGGGCGCTGCGCAGCACCACCCCGACCACGTGCGGGCGATCCTGATCCGCCAGCTCACGTTCGCCGAGCACGTCCTGGCGCACGGCGTGCCGGTGCCGTCCACCGACTCGGTGCGCGCCGAGCAGCAGGCGGCCAGCCGCCCGGACGGCATCCCCGTGGTCCAGGGCGAGGACGGGCAGGCGCTGCGGCGCGGTCTGCGGGACCAGGGCCTGGACCTGCGTCGGGGCTAGAGACGCTCGGGGTCGTCCCACTCGTCGTTGCTGGCGATGGCCTCGTCGTCGGCCTCGAGCTCGACGGCGTGGAGCGACCGCGGTCCGCGGTCGGGGTTGCCACCGGATCGTGCGTCGGCGGCATCGAGCTCGGCCTGGGCAGGCTCACGGTCGGCGAGGTGCTCGGCGGAGGGGTCGGACGTCAGGTCGCGGTCGCGGCTCATGCTTTGGTTCTACCCCGCGTCGACCCCCGATGCACGCGCGGACCACCCCCTGGTCGACGCCGTCCCGCCGAGGCGCGGCGCGGCGCTCCCCCGGCGCGCGTGGGGAAGATCACACGCCCCCGGGGGGAGAGGTATCTCGACGTCAACATACGATCCAGGGCGTGCCAGAACGCGAAGAGATCGTCGACGTCGTCCTCGTCGGGGGCGGGATCATGAGCGCCACCCTCGCTGCGCTCATCACCACGCTCGAGCCCACGTGGACCGTCGAGATCCACGAGCGGCGCCCCGAGCTGGCGCAGGAGAGCTCGAACGCCTGGAACAACGCCGGCACGGGCCACGCGGCGCTCTGCGAGCTCAACTACACGCCCGAGCGGGCCGACGGCACGATCGACATCGCCAAGGCCGTGACGATCAACGAGCAGTTCGAGCTCTCGCGCGAGCTGTGGCACCACCTGGCCACGCACGACCGCCTGCCGGGCGGCGACGGCTTCCTGTCGACCACCCCGCACATGACCTTCGTGCGCGGCGCGGACAACGCCGACTACCTGCGGCGACGGTTCGAGACGCTGCGCAAGCACCCCCTCTTCTCCGACCTCGAGTTCAGCACGGACCCGGCGCAGATCGCGCAGTGGGCCCCGCTCCTGGTGGACGACCGCGACCCGTCGGAGCCCGTCGCCGCCACGCGCGCGGCCGCCGGCACCGACGTGGACTTCGGCCGCCTGACCCGCGCGATGGTCGCCGACGCCGTCGAGCGCGGGGCGCGCCTGCACCTCGAGTCCGAGATCACGCGGCTCCGGCAGAAGAAGGACGGCACGTGGTCCCTGCGCGTCGCCGACCGCCGCTGGAACGGCCACGTGCGCAGCCGCAAGGTCTCCGCGCGTTTCGTGTTCATCGGCGCCGGTGGCGGCGCGCTGCCCCTCCTGCAGAAGTCCGGCATCCGCGAGGCCAAGGGCTTCGGCGGCTTCCCGATCAGCGGCCAGTTCCTCAAGACCACCAACCCGGAGATCGTCGCGCGGCACCAGGCGAAGGTGTACGGCAAGGCCGACATCGGCGCTCCCCCGATGTCGGTGCCGCACCTGGACACCCGCGTGGTCGACGGCGGGACGGCGCTGCTCTTCGGCCCGTACGCGGGCTGGAGCATGAAGTTCCTCAAGAACGGCTCCTGGACCGACCTGATCCGGTCGATCCGGCCGGGCAACCTCGTCCCCATGATCGCCGTGGGTCTGCGCAACCTGGACCTGGTCAAGTACCTGGTGGGCGAGGTCACCGCCACGGAGACCGACCGCCTGCGCACGCTGCGCGCGTTCATGCCGACCGCCCACCCCCGCGACTGGGAGCTGGTCACGGCCGGCCAGCGCGTGCAGGTCATCAAGAAGGACCCGGCCACGGGCGGCGTGCTGGAGTTCGGCACCGAGCTGGTCACGTCCGCCGACGGCACGATCGCCGGCCTGCTGGGCGCCTCGCCCGGGGCGTCGACCGCGGTGGCCACCATGCTCGACCTGCTGGACCGGTGCTTCCCCGACCGCGCGGACGCCTGGCAGCCGCGCCTGCGCGCGATGATGCCGAGCCTCGGCGGCGGCGAGTGGGACGAGTCGTTCGAGCTCGACCAGCTGGTGGAGGACGAGCAGATCCGGTCCGAGCACTGACCGTCCTGCACCAGGATGGGGTCATGGCCGACCCCCTGGAGAACCCCGTCGAGGCCGTGAGCGCCGAGATGCGCCACGCGAAGGTGCGCGCCGCCACGGAGCACACGACCGTCGGTCAGGTGACCCCGACGGCCGACGGCCGCGTGACGATCGCGTGCGCGTGCGGCATGGAGCTCACCAACGGACCCACCTGGTCGCTGGACGAGCACATCCGGCTGCACCGGGCCGAGGCACGGTTCCTGGCGCTCGCCGCGGTCGCGCCCGACGGCATCCCCCGCCTGGTGCGCTGGCCCCTCTAGGCCCCGCCGGGCGCTCAGGACCCGACGTGCTCGAGCTCGTCGTCGTGCTCGTGCGGCAGCCCGAGCTCGTGCGCCCGCTCGTGCGCCTCGCGCGCCGCGATCCGCGCCTGGACGTCGGCCCGGCGCAGCGGCGGGACGGTGGTCGGCGGCTGGCGGCGGGCCGGGAGCTCGTCGAGCAGCCGCGCGGTGATCGCGGCCACCTGGCGGACGGCGTCCTCGAACGGCTCACGGGTCGCGTCGCTCAGCGACTGCACCCCGGTCACCTTGCGGACGTACTGCCGCGCGGCGGCCTCGATCTCCTCGGTGGTGGCGGGCGGCTCGAGCCCGCGGAGCGTGGTGATGTTCCGGCACATGGCCCCGACGCTACGCCGCCGCACCGACGGCCGTCTCGAGCGCGAGCAGCGCGACCTTGGCGTCGGCGCCGCCCGCGTACTGCCCGGGAGAGCCGTCCGAGCGCACCACCCGGTGGCACGGCAGGACCAGCGGCAGGGGGTTGAGCGCGCACGCCGTGCCGACGGCCCGGACCGCTCGCGGGCTGCCCGCCAGGCCGGCCATCGCCGCGTAGCTGGCGGTCCGTCCGTAGGGGATCTCGGGCAGGTGCAGGACGACGTCGCGGCGGAAGCCGCGCAGCAGCCGCAGGTCGAGCGGCACGTCGAACACGGTCCGGCGCCCCGCGAAGTACTCGTCCAGCTCGCGCGCCACGTCGTCCAGCTGCCCCGGCGCCTCCAGGACGCGCGGGCTCACGGTCTGCGCGAGCCCCTGCAGCACCGCGTCGTGGTCCTGGACCGCGAACGCGACCCGGACCAGCCCCTGCGGCGTCCGCGCGAGCAGCAGGCTGCCCACGGGGCTGTCGACGGTGCGGAAGGCGACGTCCAGCAGCCCCTGCGAGGCGGCTCGGGCCGCGAGATCCCGGCGCAGCCGGGCGAGGTCGGTCTCGTCCACCCGGGGGAACAGGTCGTCGGTGCTCATCGGTCCTCCTGATCGGTCATGGTCCGTCGCAGGGCGGCGACGCCGTCCGAGCCCGCCCGCCGCGCGGCCGCGGCCGTCCCGCCGACCAGGGCGGCGACGTCGTCGTAGGGCAGCCCGCCGAGGTGGTGGTACGCCACGACGTGCCGCTGCTTGGTGGGCAGCGCGGCCACCGCCGCCCAGAGGTCGAGGTCGCGCCCGCGGGGAGCCTCCGGGCGGTCCGGGACGTCGGCCACGGGCACGGCGTGCCGCGCGGCACGCCGCACCACGTCGATCGCCTTGCGGTGGGCGATCGTGACCAGCCACGCCTCCACGTTGGCGTCGGCGGGCAGGTCGGGGTAGGCGCGCAGGGCGGCCAGGAACGTCTCGGACCACGCGTCGTCGGCGTCCACGGGTCCGACGACCGCACGGCACACGCGCAGCACCGTGGGCCCGTGGACGACGACCACACGCTCGAAGGGTTCCTTCACGCTCACAGTGTGCAGACGCACCAGGTCCTCCGTGTGTGAGGTCCGACTCCCGCCGTGCCTCCTAGGGTGGGACGCATGACGAACCTCGAGGTGCGGCCGGTGCCGGAGGTGTGCGACCTCGTGCCCTCGCACGGACCCGTGGTCGAGCTGCTGGAGGCGCGGGACGTCCCGCTCGGCGGGGTCCGGGCGATGCGGGTGCGCCGCACGCTCCCCCAGCGCGCCCTGCCCATGGTGGGGGCGTGGTGCTTCCTCGACGAGTTCGGCCCCCAGCGCGTCGACATGCGCGTGCTCCCCCACCCGCACACCGGCCTGCAGACCGTGACGTGGCCGGTCGCGGGCGAGATCCTGCACCGCGACAGCGTCGGGTCGGAGGTGGTGGTGCGCCCGGGCCAGCTGAACCTCATGACCGCCGGGCACGGCGTCGCGCACTCCGAGTTCTCCCTGGGCGACGAACCGCTGCTGCACGCCGTCCAGCTCTGGGTCGCGCTGCCGGACGGGGTGGCCGACGGCCCGCCCGGGTTCGAGCAGGTGGGCGACCTGCCGGTGTGGGAGGCGCCCCGGGCGCGCGCGACCGTGTTCGTCGGCGACCTGGACGGGACGTGGTCGCGAGCACGGGTGCACACGCCCCTGCTCGGTGCCGAGGTGGTGCTCGGCGCGGGCGCCGACATCGAGGTCCCGCTGGTGCGCGGGTTCGAGCACGCGGTGCTGCTGCTGGGCGGCACGGCCGAGGTGGCGGGCACGCCGCACACCACGAGCGGGCTGCTGTACCTGGGCGACGGGCGCGACCACGTCCGGGTGCGGTCGCAGGACGGGGCGCGGCTCCTGCTGCTGGGCGGCGCGCCGTTCGCGCACGACCTCGTCATGTGGTGGAACTTCGTGGGCCGCGACCACGCCGACATCGCCCGGGCGCGCGCCGACTGGGAGTCCGACGAGCGCGCCGAGCGCTTCGGGCAAGTGGCCGGTCACGACGGCGCGCGGATCCCCGCCCCCGACCTGCCGAACATCCGCCTCCAGCCGCGCCGGCGGCTCCCCCGCACCCCGGAGACCCCGTGACCGACCTGTCCCACCTGCCCACCCGCTCCCAGCTGGTCGCTGCCGCCCTGACCGACGCCGGCGTGCGCGGCGAGGTCGTGGAGCTGCCCGACTCGGCCCGGACCGCGGCCGAGGCCGCCGCGGCCGTGGGCGTCGACGTGGGCGCGATCGCCAACAGCCTGGTGTTCTGGGCCGACGACCGGCCGCTCCTCGTGCTGACGAGCGGCCGGCACCGCGTGGACACCGCCGCGCTGGCGCGGCAGCTGGGCAAGGCGCACGTGGGCCGCGCGACGCCGGACCAGGTGCGGGCCGCGACCGGGCAGGCGATCGGGGGCGTCGCCCCGCTGGGCCACCCGGAGCAGCTGGAGACGGTGATCGACGTCGCGCTGGCCGAGCACCCGCAGGTCTGGGCCGCCGGCGGCACGCCTCACACGGTGTTCCCGACGACCTTCGACGAGCTCGTGCGGATCACGGGCGGCGCGGCGCTCGTCGTCGGCGACTGACGCCCGTCGCGCGACGGATGCGCGGCGGCGGCACCGCGGCACAGACTGGGCACGACGAGAGGGGACCAGATGGTGCAGGCGACAGGGGACGAGCAGCGCAGGCCCGCGCTCCTGACGGTCGACGACGACCCGGCGGTGTCCCGCTCCGTGGCACGTGACCTGCGGCGACGCTACGGCGACACGTACCGCGTGGTGCGCGCCGACTCCGGCCCGGAGGCGCTCGAGGCCCTCCGCGAGCTCAAGCTGCGCGGCGAGCAGGTGGCCGTGCTGCTGGCGGACCACCGGATGCCCGTCATGACCGGCATCGAGTTCCTCGAGCAGGCGATGGACATCTACCCCCAGGCGCGGCGCGTCCTGCTGACGGCGTACGCGGACACGGACGTCGCCATCGACGCCGTGAACGTGGTCGACCTCGACCACTACCTGCTCAAGCCGTGGGACCCGCCGGAGGAGAAGTTCTACCCGGTGATCGACGCGCAGCTCGAGGCGTGGACCGCCAACCCGCCCAAGGCCGTCGCCCAGACGAAGGTGGTCGGGCACCGCTGGTCGGCGCGGTCGTCGGAGGTCCGGGAGTTCCTCGCGCGCAACCAGGTCCCCTACCGCTGGTACGCGAGCGACAGCCCCGAGGGGCGCGTGCTGCTCGACGTCGCGGGCACGGACGACGCCACCCTGCCCGTCGTCATCACCGCCGACGGCACCGTGCTGGTGGCACCGACCGACGGCGACCTCGCGGCGCAGGTGGGCCTGTCGGTGAACCCGTCCGAGCGGTTCTACGACCTCGTGGTCATCGGCGGCGGCCCGGCGGGCCTCAGCGCGGCGCTCTACGGCGCGTCCGAGGGGCTGCGCACCGCGCTCGTCGAGCGGTCGGCCACCGGCGGCCAGGCCGGCCAGAGCTCCCGCATCGAGAACTACCTCGGCTTCCCCGACGGCGTCTCGGGCGCCCAGCTCACGGAGCGGGCCCGACGCCAGGCGCTCAAGTTCGGCGCCGAGATCGTGATGACCCGCGACGCCGTCGGGCTCGAGGTGCACGGCGCGGCCCGGTCGGTGCGGTTCGACGACGGCAGCACGGTCGACGCGCACACCGTGATCGTGGCCAGCGGCGTGGCCTACCGCGAGCTCGACGGGCCCGGGATCGGTGCCCTGACCGGCCGGGGCGTCTACTACGGGTCGGCGCTCACCGAGGCGACCGCGTGCACCGACCAGGACATCTACGTGGTCGGCGGCGCCAATTCCGCGGGCCAGGCGGCCATGTATCTGTCGCGGCACGCCCGGTCGGTCACGCTCGTGGTGCGCGCCGAGTCGCTGGTGCAGTCGATGTCGCGGTACCTCATCGAGCAGGTCGAGGGGAACCCACGGATCCGGGTGCGCACGCGGTCCGAGGTGGTGGAGGCCGTCGGCGACGACCATCTCGAGCGGATCGTGCTGCGCGACACCGTCAGCGGGGAGAAGGAATCGGCGGACACCGGTTGGTTGTTCGTGTTCATCGGGGCCGCCCCGCTGACCACCTGGCTCGACGGCACCGTGACCCGTGACCAGCACGGCTTCGTCTGCGCCGGTCACGACCTGCTGGTCGAGGGCAAGGTGCCGGACACCTGGCCGCTCGACCGGCCGCCGTACCACCTGGAGACGAGCGTCCCCGGGGTCTTCGCGGCCGGCGACGTGCGCGCCGAGTCCGCCAAGCGCGTGGCCTCCGCCGTCGGCGAGGGCGCCATGGCCGTGATGCTCGTCCACCGCTACCTGGAGCAGCTGTGACCACCATGCAACCGACCACCGCACCGATCGCGGCGACCATCCGGACCCACCTGGCGTGCGACATCGACGAGCTGCGGACCCTGTTCCTGTTCGAGCACCTGAGCGACGAGCAGCTGCTCTGGCTCTGCGGCCACGGGCACGTCGAGTTCATCGAGCCGGGCGTGCTCTACCGGGAGGGCGACCCGGCGACCGACTTCTACGTCATGCTCTCCGGCTCGGTGGCCCTGTACCGGCGGGTCGGCGCCGACGACGTCGAGGTGGCCCGGACCGGGCAGGTCGGGGTCTACGCGGGTGCGTGGGCGGCGTACCTGGGCGACCGCGTGCCGCAGACGTACTCGCAGACGCTGCGGGTGCTCGAGCCGTCGCGCTACTACGTGCTGGCCGCCGCCGACTTCGCGGCGTTCATGAACGACTGGTTCCCCATGGCCGTCCACCTGCTCGAGGGCCTGTTCTTCGGGCAGCAGAGCTCGCAGGCCGCGATCGGGCAGCGTGAGCGGCTGCTCGCGCTGGGATCGCTGTCGGCCGGCCTCACGCACGAGCTGAACAACCCCGCGGCGGCGGCCACGCGGGCGACCGCGACGCTGCGCGAGCGGGTCGCCGGGATGCGGCACAAGCTCGCGATGATCGCCTCCGGGCCGTACGACCGCGACCAGCTCGCGCAGATCATCCACCTGCAGGAGAAGGCCGTCGCCGCCCTGAAGCGCGCCCGCGCCGCCGACGGCAAGCGGACCGCGCTCGAGGTGTCCGACCTCGAGGACGAGCTGGCCGACTGGATGACCGACCACGGCATCTCGGGCGGGTGGGAGCTCGCCTCCGCGTTCGTCGCGGCCGACCTGGGCACCGCGTGGCTGGACATGGTCGCCGCCTACGTCGGCGACGAGGTGCTCGAGGGCGCGGTCCGCTGGCTGTCGTACACGCTCGAGACCGAGTCGCTCATGAACGAGGTCGAGGACGCCACCGCCCGGATCTCGTCGCTGGTCGGCGCCGCCAAGCAGTACTCGCAGATCGGCCGCGCGCCCGACCAGACGGTCGACGTGCACGAGCTGCTGGACAGCACGATCACCATGCTCGAGCGCCAGCTGGGCGACGGGATCACCGTGGTCCGCGCCTACGACCGCAGCCTGCCGCCCATCCACGTCTTCGCGGCCGAGCTCAACCAGGTGTGGACCAACCTCATCGACAACGCGGCGCAGGCGATGGACGGCCACGGCACGCTGACGCTCACCACCCGCCGCGTCGACGACTGGCTCGAGGTCGAGGTCGCCGACACCGGGCCGGGCATCCCCGACGCCGTCGTCGGGCGGATCTTCGAGCCGTTCTTCACCACCAAGCCGGTCGGCTCGGGCACGGGCCTGGGCCTGGACATCTCGTGGCGGATCGTCGTCGGCAAGCACCACGGCGACCTGTCGGTCACCTCCGAGCCGGGCGACACGCGGTTCCGGGTCCGGCTGCCCTACACCTCGACGGAAGGACCCACACCGTGACCGAGACCGAGGCCGTCATCGACCCCACCGTCCCGCCGAGCGGCACGGGCTGCGTCGAGTGCGACCAGGTGGACGGCTGGTGGTTCCACCTGCGCCGGTGCGCCACCTGCGGGCACATCGGCTGCTGCGACACCTCTCCCTCCCAGCACGCGAGCGCCCACTACCGCGAGACCGGTCACCCGGTCGTGCGGACGTTCGAGCCCGGCGAGGACTGGTTCTGGGACTACCCCGCCGGCGACTACACGGACGGTCCCCCGCTGGCGGCGCCCGAGCACCGGCCCGTCGAGCAGACCGTGCCGGGACCGGCGGGACGCGTCCCCGACGACTGGCGCCGCCAGCTCCACTGAGCCTCGACGGGCTGCCGCCGCGATCCTGACATACGCTGCGGGACGCAGGTCGGCGGGCCCCAGCGTCCGTCGGACGCGCCGGGTTCAGCCACGAGCCCACGAGAGCTCCCGCCCCACGAGGGCATCGCGGAGGACGTCGTGCCCACCCCTACCCACTCCCCCGCCCAGGTCGGTCGTTACCGGTACACGCCGCCGACCGGCCGCTGGTGGTGGTCGGACGGCATGTACGTGGTCCACGGCATGGCGCCCGGCGACGTGGTGCCCACGCTGGCCCTCATGTCGCGGCACATGCACCCGCAGGACCGGGCCCGGGTGATGGACGCCCTCGGGCAGTGCGGTCTCGACGGTGAGCCGTTCGGCTGCCAGTACCGCCTGCTCGACCTCGGCGGCGCGGAGCACTGGGTCACGCTCACCGGTGCCGGTGAGCCCGGCGAGGACGGCCAGCGCACCGTCACCGGGTTCCTGGTGGACGTCACGGCCGCCCAGCGCGACGCCGTGGCGCACCGCGTGAACGAGGAGCTCACCCAGGCGCTGCGGTCGCACGCCGTGATCGACCAGGCCAAGGGCGCGTTCATGCTCGGCTACGGGATCGACGGCGACGCGGCGTTCGAGCTGCTGCGGTGGGGGTCCCAGCAGCGCAACGTCCGGCTGCTCACCCTGGCCGAGCGCATCGTCGCGGCGGTCGAGGGCGGCGGCGGGCTGGGCTCGGACACGCGGCAGCGGCTCGACGACTTCTTCTTCGCCAGCCTCACCGACGCCCCGGCCGAGGCGGCCGCGGGCACCAGCCCCGGTCTGCGCGCCACGTTCGACACCACGGGGGACGTGCCGGTGGTCCGCGTCGAGGGGCCGGTCGACCTGGCCACGGCCCACGAGCTCACCGCCGCTGTCACCCAGCTGATGATCGCCGCCCGGGAGGCCGGCGCCATGGTGGTCGACCTGCGCCTGGTGTCGCACCTCGGCTCGGTCGGTGTGTCCGCCCTGACGGCCGCCCACCGGCGGAGCGCGTCCGCAGGTGTGAGGATGCGTATCGTGCTCTCCCCCGGGACCAGCCTCGGGCTGGCGGGAGCGCACGGCCTGGACGTGATCAGCGCACCCGCCGACGAGGTGCCCACGCTCGACCAGGCAGCGCCTGCGGGCTGAGGAGGGCGGATGGCGGCAGAGGGGTACGTCGACCAGGACGCGGTCCTGCGCGCGTTCGACGCCTCCCCCGGCGTCCAGCTCGTCGTGCGGGCGACCGACCTGCGCATCGTGGCCGCGAACCGCGGGGCGCGTGACACGTTCCAGCGGGGCGCCCTGCTCGACCTGAGCCTGCACGACCTGCGCGACCCCGGGTTCCAGCCGCTCGTGGCGGCTCTGACCGACGTCGTGCGCACCGGAGAGTCGTTCCACGACGACCAGGTGCCGGTGGTGGCCGACTGGTCCGACCCCGCCTCGGGCACGTGGCTCGACCTGACGGTCACGCCTTGGCACGACGACGCCGGGGCGGTCGCGGGCGCCGTCGCGGCGGGGACCGACGTCACCACCCGCCTGCGGGCCGCGCAGCTCGAGCGGTCCGGCGCGGCGACCGCCGACCACCGCCTGGCCCGCGCCCGCGAGGTCGTCCTGCGCCTGCAGGGCGCGCTGCTGCCGTCGACCGTCCCGCTCCTGCCGCGGGTGGACGTCGCGGCGTCCTACCTGGTCGCGGGGCTCGAGCAGGCCGCGGGCGGCGACTGGTTCGACTCCGCGACGCTGCCCGACGGCCGCGTCAGCCTGAGCGTCGGCGACGTGGTCGGGCACGGCGTCGAGGCCTCCGCCATCATGAGCCAGCTCCGGGCGGTGCTGGCCGCGCGCCTGCTCGAGGGTGCCGGGATCCTGCCGGCGCTCGAGGCCGTCGAGGCGTTCGCGGGGCGCGTCTCGGGCGCGTTCGCCGCCACCCTGTGCGTCGCCCTGCTCGACCCCCACACCGGCGCCCTCGAGTACGCCACCCGCGGGCACCCCGCGCCGCTGGTGGTCGGCCCGGACGGCGCGCACCTGCTGCCGACGACGGGCGACGGCCCGCTGGGCTCGCGGTCGGACGGCCGCGTCGCCACGGCGACCCTGGGCGACGGCGAGGCGATCGTCCTGTTCACCGACGGCCTGGTCGAGAACACCCACCGGCCGCTGCGGGACGGGCTCGCCGAGCTGGAGCGCACCGCCGTCGAGGCCTACTCCGACACCCGCGGCGGTGCCTCGGTGGCGGGGCGCATCTGCCAGCAGCTGCCCGCTGTGCTCGTCGACGACGGGTTCACCGACGACGTGACCGTGCTGGCGGCCCACCGTCGGCCGGCCCCCGACCCCCTCGAGCTGCGGGTCGCCGCGGACCCGGGCCAGCTCGCGCGGGTCCGCGCCGCCGTCGACTCGTGGGGGCTCGGCGTCGGGATGGGGTCGCGCGACCGCTCGGCGCTCGTCCTCGGGGTGAGCGAGGTGATGGCGAACGCGGTCGAGCACGCCTACCGGGACACCCGCGGCGGGCTGGTCGAGGTGCGCGCGACCATCCGGGACGACGCGATGATCGAGGTGGTGGTCCGCGACCACGGCCGGTGGCGCGAACCCGACCGGGACCCGGGCGAGCGCGGGCGGGGCTTCAGCATGATGGCCTCCGCCGGCCTGCTGGTGGGCGTCGCGACCGGCGACGACGGCACGGTCGTCACGCTGGAGTGCCCCGCCCGGCGCCCCGCGCCCGTGGACCAGGCCGACGCCGTCTCGGAGGCCGTGACCGGCGCGACCGCCCCGCTGGCGCTCAGCGCCGAGCCGTCCGACGCGCACGTGGTCCGCGTGGGTGGGGCCGTCGACCACCGGTCGGGCGCGGCGCAGATGCAGGCCGAGGTGCTTCGCCGGTCCCGCAACGGCCTGGTGCCCGTCACCGTCGACCTGCGCGACGTCGTCCACCTCGGCAGCGCCGGGGTCAGGGTGCTGGAGTCGCTGCTGCGGACGGTGGACCACCTGCAGGTCGTCGCGCCGCCGGGTTCGCCGGCCGCCCAGACCCTCGACGTGGCCGGCACGCCCTTCCTCTCGTCACGGCCCTGATCCCCTGGGACGATCACGTATCGGCGATCGTCCCGCCCGCTCCTTCTCCTCGGGCACCGGCGCGACGACGCGTCCTTCCCACCGACGAGGGTGCACACGGAGGAGCTCAGATGAGTGACCAGACCGGCGGCAGGCTCCCGGTGATCTACGTGCGCGGCTTCGCCGGCGGTCCGTCCGGCATCAACACCGCGGTCGACGACCCGTTCTACGGGTTCAACGAGGGGTCGGTCCAGGTGCGGGTGGACGACACCGACCGTCCGGCGTTCCACCAGTTCGAGAGCCCGCTGCTGCGGCTCATGATCGACCACGGGTACCAGCTGCTGGTGCAGGGCAACCAGAGCGCGTACCTCGAGCAACGGCCGGACCGGACGATCGACCCGGCGACCATCTGGGTGCACCGGTTCTACGACGAGTTCGCCCCGAACCTCACCAAGGACCCCAACGCGTTCAGCATCGAGCGGGCCGCCGAGAGCCTGTTCGACCTGGTCACGCTGGTGCGGCGCAAGACCGGCGCCCCGCGGGTGTTCCTGGTGGCCCACTCCATGGGCGGGCTGATCGTGCGGTCGATGATCCAGAAGATCGCCCCCGAGAAGACCGACGGGTCGCCCGACGCCGCCAAGGCGTTCGTCGACCGGGTGTTCACCTACGCCACGCCCCACGGGGGCATCGAGTTCGCGATCGGGTTCGGCGCGCTCGAGAAGCTGCGCGACCTGACCGGCCTCGCGGGCGCGGACATCTTCGGGCCGGCGCGGATGTACCAGTACCTGACCCCGCTGGCGTCGACCAAGAAGCGGGTCCCGGACGGCTGGGACGCCACGGTCATGCCCGAGGACGGCTTCCCGACCGACCGGTTCTTCTGCCTGGTCGGTACCAACTCCACGGACTACACCACGGCTCTGGGCCTGTCCGCCAAGGCCGTCGGCGCCCGCAGCGACGGCCTGGTCCAGATCGAGAACGCCTACGTGAAGGGCGCGCCGCGCGCGCTGGTGCACCGCAGCCACTCGGGCCGGTTCGGCATCGTCAACTCCGAGGAGGGCTACCAGAACCTGCAGCGGTTCCTCTTCGGAGACGTGCAGGTGCGGGCCCAGCTCACCGACGTGGTGGTCCCCGGCACGCCTGACGACGACACGGTCTGGCAGCTGGAGACGTCGCTGTCGATCCGCGGGCTGCCGGTCGTCCTGCACGAGCAGAGCACGGCCCACCTGTGCCCCATCCAGCTGGAGCGCCCGAAGGCCCCCGACACCACGAGCACCCCGATCCCCCTGGTGCGCACCTACCTGTCGACCAAGGCCAGCCGGCCGGACGTGCCCACCATGCGCCACGTGCTGCAGCTGCGGCTGCTCTCGCTGCGCAAGAAGGACCACCTGCTCTCGTTCCTCGACCACCTCGAGCAGACCGCCGACTGGTCCGACGTGCTGGTCGTCGACATCGAGTTCCACCCCGACGGTGCTCCCCCGCGCTCCTGGGCCGTGTGGAACTCGTCGCTGGGCACGGCGATCCGCGACTGGGAGCCCGACCGGGCCAGCGACCAGCAGCTCCAGGACCTCGACTCGACCACGGGCAGCTGGCTGGCGAAGATCCAGCTGCCGGTCGCGGCGCGCCAGCTGCTCGGGCACGACGCCGCGATCACCCTCGCGGTGGACGGCCGCCAGCCCGCCTGACGGTCAGGTCTGCGCGGCCGCCAGCGGTGCGTCCGAGCCGGCCACCCGGATCTCCACGCGGCGGATGGTGTCGGTGTCGATGCTCGACGACGCGCCGAGCCCGTGCGCGCCGGCGTTGCGCGCCAGCCAGGTGGCGACCACGGTGCTCGTGCCGGTGTCGTCGACGAGCACGAGCTCGTACGTCGGGCCCGTCCCGTCCGCCCACGCGTCGGCCGGGTAGCGGCACTCCCAGTCGATCCGGGTGCCCCAGCCCTTCTTCTGCAGCGTGAGGTCCGCGCTCACCGCCACGGCACCGACCGGCTCCAGCTCCAGCGCGGTGACCTGCGCGGTCGACGACGGCGACGCCTCGGGCGTGCCCGCCGGCCGGTCGACCAGCGAGCCCGCGGCGCCGCCGATCACCAGCAGCGCGGCCGCGGCCGCGGCGAGCCAGCCGTTCCGGCGCCGCCGGGCGCGGCGGGCCGCGTGCGCGACCGACGCCAGCTGGACCACCTCCGCCTGGGCCTCGACCGCGCTGCCGAGCGCGGCCGCGTCCTGCGGCGAGACCATCCGCAGCAGCCCCGGCATCCCCGCCAGCTCCGCCACGGACGCGCGGCACGACGCGCACGTGCGCAGGTGCTCCTCGAACGCGCGCCGGTCCTCGGAGTCGAGCGCACCGAGGACGTACGCCGCGTCCCAGTCACGGAACGCGTCGTCACCTTGCCGCTCGTCGACCTCCCGCCCGGTCATGCCGAGACCCCTCTCTCCTGCAGTGCGAGGCGCAGCGCGCGCAACGCGTAGTGCATGCGTGACTTCACGGTGCCCTCGGGGATCTGGTGCTCGCGCGCCAGCTCCGCCACCGACCGCCCGCCGTAGTAGGCGCCCACCACGACGGCCCGGTGCTCGGCCGTCAGCTGCTCGAGCGCGTCGGCCACCAGCCAGCTGTCGAGCACGGCCTGCGTCGCGTCCGGCTGGGGCGTGTCGGGGGCCTGGTCGGTGGTCCGCTCGCGCACGTGGCGGGCGCTGCGGCGGTCGTCGATCACGAGGTTCCGCACGACCGTGTACAGCCAGGCCCGGGTGGCGCCGTCCTCGCGCTCCAGCACCTCCGGGTGCTTCCACGCCCGCACCATGGCCTCCTGGACCACGTCCTGCGCCAGCGCGTGGTCGCCCGTGAGCCGCACGACGTAGCTCTGCAGCGGGCGCGCGTACGCCTGGTGGAGCGCGCGCAGGAGCGCGTCAGCTTCCTCGGCCACGCCACCTCCCACTGTGCTCGATGCCAGTCCTACTCCCTCTACGGCGCAGGTGCCGCCGAGGTTCACCGCGCGTTGAACCTCGCTCCGCCCGGCACCGTGGTCCCAGGTAGCAGGAGCAGGGGCCCTGCTACCGACCAGAGGAGATCATCGTGAGACGGACCATCCTGTTCTCGATCACCGCGCTCGTGGCTGCCGCCGGCCTGACGGCCTGCGGGGGCGGTGGCTCGGGGAACGACACGTCGGGGGGCTACGGGAGCTCGTCCCCCACGAGCGAGTCGTCGACGCCGGCCGAGTCGCCCGCGGCGGCCGCGAGCACCGACCTCTCGACCGCGGAGACCTCGCTCGGCACCGTCGTGGTCGACGGCAAGGGCATGACCGCGTACTTCTTCCTCAAGGACACCAAGGGCTCCGGCACCAGCGCGTGCTCGGGTGACTGCGCGGCCGCGTGGCCCGCCATCACCACGGACAACGCCACCCCGACCGTCACGGGCGTGACGGGCGAGGTCGGGACCATCACCGGGACCGACGGGAAGATGCAGATCACCATCGACGGACGCCCGATCTACACGTTCGCCAACGACAAGGCGCCGGGCGACGTCAACGGCCAGGGCCTCAACAGCGTCTGGTACGTCATCGCGCCCGACGGCACGGAGATCGACAGCGACTGACCGGGCGGGGTGGAGGCGACGGTCGTGCGACCGCCGCCCACGCCCGTCAGCCGGTCGCGACCGACGCGTCCGTCTCGACGTTGAGGATGTTGCCGTCGGGGTCGGCGAACCAGACCGAGCGCATGGAGCCGTCCGCGTCGGACAGCACGCCGTCGGTCCACGTGGCGTCGCCGGGCATGTCGAACGTCTGGAACGTCACGCCCGCGGTGCGCAGCGCGTCGATCTCGGCGTCGAACGCGTCGCCCGGTACCTGGAAGGTGATCGCGGTGGCCTTGTTGGTCCCCGCGAACGAGGACGGGTACACCAGGAACCCGCCGTTGGACGTCCGGTAGACCACTCCCTCGGGCATGTCCCCGACCGAGCTGAAACCGAGCGTCCCTTCGTAGAACGAGCGCGCCTTGTCCATGTCCGTGACGGCGAGGACGGGCAACGCGGCGTGCGCGGAGAGCATGGGGCCTCCAGTGCGGGCCAGCCGTCCGTCGGCGGGCCGGCGGATCGACGCTAGGACGCCGCCGGACGGACGTCCAGGGGCCCTGCACATGTGTGCAACGACTCACCCGGTCCCCGGGGGCTATCGCTCGGCACCCACGGAGCACCACCATCGACGGGTGGGCACCGACGCGCAGGCGGCCGCACGGCCGGCGCAGTGGGGGCTGGCGGCGCTCGGCGCGGTCGGTCTGGCGGTCGCGGCCGCTCTCGCGGCCTACGCCCGGGTGCACCCCGGCGACGGCGCGGCGCTCACCACGCTCGGGTTCAGCGGGATGCTCCAGATGAAGGCGTGGCTGACCACGGCCGCGACGGTGCTCGTCGTGGTCCAGGTGCTCTCCGCGCTGGCGATGTGGGGCAGGCTGCCGGGCGTCACCGACCCGCCCGCCTGGGTCACCGGCCTGCACCGGTGGACCGGCGTCGTCGCGTTCCTGCTCACGCTGCCCGTCGTCTTCCACTGCGTCTGGTCGCTCGGCTTCGAGGACGGCTCGACCCGCGTGATCCTGCACTCGGTGGCGGGCTGCGTGTTCTACGGCGTGTTCGCGGCGAAGATGCTGGCGCTGCGCCTGCCGGGCCTCCCGTCGGCGACCGTGCCGGTGCTGGGCGGCCTGCTGGCCGGGGTGCTCGTGGTGCTCTGGTTCTCCTCCGCGTTCTGGTTCTTCGGCCAGTCCGGTTACGCGAGCTACTGACGTGGCCGGTCCGGAGGTCACCCGCCGCTCGGTGCTCGAGGGCGCCGGCGTCGCGCTCGTCGCCGGCACCGCCGGCTACGTCGGCTTCGTCGCGCTCGGTCCCGCGCCGGGCTCCCACGACGCGAGCGGCTCGGGCGACGACGGCTACTCCGGAGGCGGCGACAGCTCCGGCAATGGCAAGGGCTCGGGCCCGCTGGCCGCGGTCGACGACGTGCCCGACGGCGGCGGGCTCGTGCTGACCGACGAGAAGCTGGTGCTGACCCGCCAGGGCTCGACGGTGCACTGCTTCGACGCGGTCTGCACGCACCAGGGCTGCCTCGTCGGCGGCGTGAGCGGCGGCAGGATCCACTGCCCCTGCCACGGGAGCGCGTTCGACGCCACGACCGGTGCCGTGGTCCAGGGCCCGGCCACCAAGCCGCTCGAGGCGGTGCAGATCGTGGTCACCGACCAGGGTGAGGTGGAGCGCGCGTGAAGTCCTTCTGGCACCGGCTGCCGACGTGGGTGTGGATCGCCGGAGCTGCGGCGACAGCCGGGGCGCTGCTGGCGGCGCTGCGCTGAGCCGCTGCGGCTACTGCCGCGCCATCGCGACCCGCAGGCGCTCCTCGGGGTCGATGACGTGGTCGTGGTCGTCGACCCCGAGGTCGATCTGCACCCAGTGGATCTTGCCGGTGAACCGGCTGGTGGCGGCCGTGTAGTCCGTGCTCACCGTGGTGCCCGACTCGTAGCCGACGTCGGTGGTCTCGTCGGCCGAGAAGATCATGGGTTGCGTCAGGGCGACCCGGCCGGACCCGACGGCCGTCCCGTCGTAGTACAGGGTCACCAGGCCGCCCTTGGCCAGCCCGCCGCCGTCGTAGGCGAACTCCATCCGCACCTGGTGCAGGCCGGACGGGATCGGGGCGTCCGCCACGACGGGGAACTCGTGGATGCCGAGCACGTTGTAGACGAACTTGGCGCGGCCGCCGGTCGCGTAGAGGCTCCAGCCGCCGAAGCGGCCGCCCTGCGCGATGATCACGCCCTCGACGCCCCCCGCCGGCGCCACCACCTCGGCGGTCACGGAGAACGACTTGTTCTTGATGCTGACGACGCTGTTCTCCGAGAGCCGTCCCATGCCGGGGAACAGCTGCTGCGACCTGCCGTGGATGAGCGTCGGGCGGCCCGCCAGCGACGGCTCCAGCCGCTCGGCGCCCCGGTCGTCCATCGGCAGCACCTGGTACTTCGTCGCCTCGATCAGCCAGAGCCGCTGCAGTCTCGCGAGCACGTCGGGGTGCTCGGCGGCGAGGTCGCGGGCCTGGCTGTAGTCGGTCGAGCCGTCGTAGAGCTCCCACACGTCGTCGTCGAACGGCGGGAGCGCGCCGGTCATGATCCACGGCGTGCGGTGCTTGGTGACCGCGCTCCAGCCGCGGTGGTAGATGCCCCGGTTGCCGAACATCTCGAAGTACTGCAGGTCGTGCCGCTCGGGCGCCTCGGGCTGGTCGAAGGTGTACAGCATGCTCGTGCCCTCCAGGGGCGACTGCTGCACCCCGTTCACCATCGTGGGCTCGGGCAGGCCCGCGGCCTCGAGGATCGTCGGTGCGAGGTCGATGACGTGGGTGAACTGCGACCGCAGGCCGCCGGCGTCGGTGATGCCGTGCGGCCAGTGCACGATCGTCCCGTTGCGGGTCCCGCCCCAGTGCGAGGCCACCTGCTTGGTCCACTGCAGGGGCGAGTTCATGGCCCACGCCCAGCCCACCGAGTAGTGGTTGTAGGAGCTGGGCGACCCGAGCTCGTCGAGCTTGCTCAGCAGGAACTCGGGCGTCTCGATGGCCGCCATGCCGTTGAAGTTGGCCATCTCGTTGAACGAGCCGTTGAGCGTGCCCTCGGCCGACGCGCCGTTGTCGCCGACGATGTAGTACACGAGCGTGTCGTCCAGCACGCCGAGGTCCTCGATCGCGTCGACCAGCCGTCCGACGTGGAAGTCGACGTGCTCGAGGAACGCCGCGTACACCTCCATCTGCCGGGCCAGGACGGGCTTGAGCTCGTCGGGCATGTCCGCCCACGCCGGGATCTCCGCGTGCCGGGCGGTCAGCTCGGTGCCCGGGGGGACCACGCCGAGCTCCAGCTGCCGAGCGAACGTGCGCTCCCGCTGCACGTCCCAGCCGTCGTCGAACCGGCCGGCGTACTTCTCGATCCACTCCGGCGGGACGTGGTGCGGGGCGTGCGTGGCACCGGGCGCGAAGTAGAGGAAGAACGGCCTGTCCGGCATCAGGGCCTTCTGCTGACGGACCCAGCTCACCGCGTGGTCCGCCAGGTCCTCGGTCAGGTGGTAGCCCTCCTCGGGGGTGGCGGGGGGCTCGACCGCGGTCGTGCCCGAGTACAGGGCGGGGTCCCACTGGTTGTTCTCGCCGCCGATGAACCCGTAGAACGTCTCGAACCCGCCGCCGCCGGACGGCCACGCGTCGAACGGGCCGAGCGGGGACGACTGCCAGACCGGCACCTCGTGGCACTTGCCGAACTGCGCGGTCGAGTACCCGTTGAGCTTGAGGGTCATGGCCAGCGGCGCCTTGGTGTTGGGCCGCAGCGAGCTGTTGCCCGGCGCCGACGTGGCCGTCTCCGTGATGCTGCCCATGCCGACCGAGTGGTGGTTGCGGCCGGTGAGCATCGCCTGCCGGGTGGGCGCGCACAGCGCGGTGGTGTGGAACCGGTTGTAGCGCAGCCCTCCGGCGGCCAGCCGCTCGGCGGTCGGGGTCGCGCACGGGCCGCCGAACGCGCTGGACGCTCCGAAGCCCACGTCGTCGAGCAGCACGATCACGACGTTCGGAGCACCGGGCGGCGGGAGCAGCGGCTCGATCGGCGGGAAGGCGGTGTCGGGGTCCTTCGCGTCGTACGTGGTCAGGCCCGGGGCGCGCCGGTCCGGGATGGGCAACATGGTCCGGGCGTGCCGATCCGCACTCATCCGAGGCTCCTTCGCCGGGGTACCGCGCCCGTTCGGCGGGCTCGGCCCGACATCGACCGTACCGGTGCGCCATTCCCGGCAAAAGACCCCTGTCGGGCACCGGGAGGCGCTGCTACGTTCACCAGAGAAGGGCACGTCAGCAGCAGCGATACGGCAGCGCGGGAGAGGAAGAACCGATGACGGAGGACCTGACCGGGCTCGAGGAGTCCGGCCCGATCGACTACCTGGTGGTGGCTTTTCCGCACGCCCACTTCACGGGCGAGGCGTTCCCTCTCCTGGTCGACCTGGTGGATCGCGGGATCATCCGCATCCTCGACCTGGCCTTCATCCAGAAGGCGGACGACGGGTCGGTGACCGCGCTCGAGCTGGCCCAGCTGGCGGACGGCGGCGTCGACCTCACCATCTTCGAGGGCGCGTCCTCGGGTCTGCTCGGCGACGACGACCTCGAGGAGGCCGCCGACGCGCTCGAGCCCGGCGACGCGGCCGGCGTGTTCATCTACGAGAACGTGTGGGCGGCACCGTTCGCCATCGCACTGCGCCGTGCGGGCGGGCAGCTGGTCGCCAGCGGGCGCATCCCGGTGCAGGCGATCATCGCCTCGCTGGACGCCACCGAAGCCGCCGGCTGAGCCGGCCCCCGAGACTCGAGAAGGAGCATCCGATGCCAGGACTGATCCGCGGCGTGGCTCGCACCGCCGCCATCGCCGGCACGGCCACGGCCGTGTCCAACCGCGTCTCCCGTCGCCAGGCGGGACGCTGGGCCGCGCAGGAGGAGCAGGCGGCCCCGCAGCAGGCGGCCCCGCAGCCGACCTACGCGGCGCCGCCGCCTCCGCCGCAGCCGGCCGCGCCCGCGCCCGCCGACATGGACGCCAAGCTCGCGCAGCTCGCCCAGCTGGGCTCCCTGCGTGACGCGGGCGTGCTCAGCGACATCGAGTTCGAGGTGCAGAAGAACCGCATCCTCTCGAGCTGACGGCGTGCCGGCGGAGCACGCCTGCTGCGCCCCGTCGGCGCACCGGGCCCCGCTCGCGATCGGCGCCCCCGGCAACCGCACCACGCCCGCCCGCGGGATGGTGCGGTTGCCTGGGGGCGAGTTCGTCATGGGTCACGACGGGCCCGACGGGTACCCCGAGGACGGCGAGGGGCCGGCGCACCCCGTCACGCTCGGCCCCTTCTGGATCGATCCCGTCGCGGTCAGCAACGAGCGGTTCGGCGCGTTCGTCGACGCCACGGGGTACCGCACCGAGGCGGAGACCTACGGGTGGTCGTTCGTGTTCGCGGGCCTGCTGCCCGACGACTTCCCGCCCACGCGGGGGGTCGAGCAGACGCCGTGGTGGCGGCAGGTGGAGGGCGCGGACTGGCGTCATCCCGAGGGCCCGCAGTCCGACGTGCACGTGCGGGCCGACCACCCCGCCGTGCACGTGAGCTGGACCGACGCGGTCGCGTACACCGTGTGGGCCGGGGTGCGCCTGCCCACCGAGGCCGAGTGGGAGTGTGCCGCGCGCGGCGGCCTGGCGGGCTCGCACTACCCCTGGGGCGACGAGCGCGAGCCCGGCGGGGCGCACCGCATGAACGTCTGGCAGGGCACGTTCCCGTCCGCGAACACCGGCGCCGACGGCTTCGTCGGCACCGCACCCGTCGACGCCTACGAGCCCAACGGGTTCGGCCTGTACAACACCACCGGCAACGTCTGGGAGTGGTGCGCCGACTGGTTCGCCCGGGACGCCTACCGCACGCCCGGCACGCCCGCACCGAGCGGCCTGCGCGTGATGCGCGGCGGCTCCTACCTGTGCCACGAGTCGTACTGCTTCCGCTACCGCGTCGACTCGCGCAGCTCCAGCACCCCGGACTCGTCCGCGGGCAACGTGGGGTTCCGCTGCGCGAGCGACGCCTGATCTCGACCCGACGCCGCTCCCCGGCACGCTCTCGGGCATGATGGGCACGTGGGGTCCTCTGCGGCGCAGACCCGGCGGTCCACCACCTGGCTGGTGACCGCCGTCGTCGCCGTGCTCGCGGTCGCCGTCCGCTGGCGGCTGGTCGGTGGTGCGCAGGGCCTGAGGTCGTACCACGGGTACGACGACGGCGTGTACTTCGCGTCGGCCATGTCGTTCGTGCACGGCGCCGTGCCGTACCGCGACTTCCTCCTGCTGCACCCGCCCGGGATCATGCTCGCGCTCGCCCCGTTCGCGGCCCTCGCCCACTGGACCAGCGACTCCACCGCGTTCGCGGCCGCGCGCGTCGCCTTCATCCTGGTGGGCGCGGCGAGCACCGTGCTGGTCACCCGGATCGCGCGCCGCTGGGGCACGGTCGCCGCCGTGGTCGCCGGGGTCCTGTACGCGCTGTCGTCCGCCGCGGCCTACGCCGACCGGCTCACGCTGCTCGAGCCCCTGGGCACGCTCACCCTGCTCGGTGCCGTCGTGCTGCTGCTGCGCGCCGCCGAGTCGCGCGTCCCGGCCCGCTGGCAGTGGGCCGCCGGCGCCGTCCTCGGCCTGGGCGTCGTAGTGAAGATCTGGGCCGTCGTCCCGGCCGCGATCGTCGTCGCGTGGCAGCTGTGGACCCAGGGGCGCCGACCGGCGCTGCGGACGGGCGTCGGGGCCCTCGTTTCGACGGCCGTCGTGGTCGCTCCCTTCGCGGTCCTGGCGGGCCCGCGCATGTTCCGGCTGGTGGTCCAGGACCAGCTGGGCAGGCCGCGCGAGCACACGAGCACCGTGGCGCGGCTCGGCAGCATCACGGGCGTGGACGTGACCGTGGTGCCGGGGACCGATCCGCTGCGGACCGTGCTCGTCGCGCTCGTCCTGGCCGGGATCGCCGCCGCGGCCGTGGTGGCGTGGCGCGGTGCCCGCGGCCGGCTCTGGGTCGTGCTGCTGGTCGTCCAGTCCGGGGTCCTGCTGGCCTCCCCCAGCTATCTCCCCCACTACGCGGCCTACCCGGCGCCGGCCCTCGTGCTCGTGGTCGCCGCGGCGGTCTCGCTCGTCCCGGCACCGTCCCGGCTGGCCGTCGCGACCGCGACCTGCCTGGCCCTCGGGCTGGTCGGCGGCGCGCTCGCCCCGGCGCCCCAGGCCTCGTTCCCGGCCGCGCAGATCCGGGAGCGGCTGCCCGAGCAGGGGTGTGTGCGGTCCGACTCCCCCGCGGCGCTCGTGCTGCTCGACGTCTACTCGCGCGACCTGGCCCGGGGGTGCGACGTCCCCGTCGACCTGTCCGGCCAGACCTACGACGAGGGCTCGCGCGACGCGCAGGGCCGGCCTGTGCCCCGCGTGGAGAACCAGCAGTGGCAGCACGCCGCCGTGCGGTACCTGACGTCGGGGGCGGCCACCGTGCTCGCCCGCGGGACCGGCAACGGCTTCGACGCGGAGACCACCGAGGAGCTGCACGAGCTCACGACGGTCTACCACCTGCACGGCGTCCGGCTGCTGCTGCCCGGGGCCGCGACGGACGACGACTGAGCCGGTCGTCAGATGCGGCCGCCGCCGGTGGACTCCCCGGCGACCTTCTGGCTCAGGTAGATCGGCACGATGGACGCGAGCACGAGCACGGCGGCGACCACGTTGACCACCGGGCCCTGGTTGGGGCGGGAGAGGTTCTGGAAGATCCAGATGGGCAGCGTGGTCACGCCGGGCGGCGCGGTGAACAGGGTCACCACGATCTCGTCGAACGAGAGCCCGAACGCGAGCAGCGCCCCGGCCACCATGGCCCCGCGCAGCAGCGGGAAGGTGACCAGCCGGAACGTGGTGAACGTGTCGGCGCCGAGGTCCATGGACGCCTCCTCGGGGCTGGTGCCCATCCGACGCAGGCGCGCCAGCACGTTGTTGTAGACGACGACGATGCAGAAGGTCGCGTGCGCGATGGCCACGGTCCAGATCGACAGCTCGAGCCCGAGGAACGTGCGGAACCCGGTGCGGAACGCCAGCGCGGTGACGATGCCCGGCAGGGCGATGGGCAGCACCACCAGCAGGGAGAGGGTGTGCCGCCCGAAGAAGGTGTACCGCCCGAGGGCGAACGCCAGCAGGGTGCCCAGCACGAGGGCGACGGCGGTCGCGACGATGCCGACCTCGATCGACGTGAGCACCGCGGACCGGACGCTGTGATTGCCGAACGTCGCCGTCCACCAGTGCGTCGTGAACTCCTGGGGCGGCCACGCGAACACCGTGCTCGCGTTGAACGAGTTGATGACGATGACGCCGAGCGGCACGTAGATGAACGCCAGCCCGAACAGCATCATCAGGCCGAAGGTCCAGCGGGCGCGGCGGGAGTTCCTCACAGGTTGTCCAGAGCTCCCGTCCGCCGCACCAGCGCCAGGTAGATCACCATGATCACGACCGGGATCAGGGCGATCGCCGCCGCGAACGGCAGGCTGCTGGTGTAGTTCTGGTAGACGATGTTGCCGAGCATCTGGGTGCGCCCGCCGACGATCTGCACCGTGATGTAGTCGCCCAGGCTGAGCGAGAACGTGAACACGGAGCCGGCCACGATCGACGGGTACACCAGGGGCACGACGACGCTGCGCACGGTGCGGCCGGGCCGGGCGCCCAGGTCGCCCGAGGCGTCGAGCAGGCTGTCGGGCATCCGGTCCAGGCCCGCGTAGACCGGCAGGATCATGTACGGCAGCCACAGGTAGGTGAGCGTGAGGATCGTCGCCGCGACTCCGTACCCGGGGCCGTCAAGCCCGATCGGCGCCAGCAGCCACGCGAGCACCCCGGTCTCCGGCTGGACCATCGCCTGCCACGCGTAGATCTTCACCAGGTACGACGCCCACAGCGGGGTGACGACGAGGGCGACGAGCAGCCCCCGCCAGCGCGGCTGCGCCACCTTGGCCATGAAGAACGCCATCGGGAAGCCGAGCAGGGTGCACAGCACCGTGACGGAGGCCGCGATGCCGATCGTCCGCACCGTCGCCTGCAGGTAGGCGGGGTCGGACAGGACGTCCTCGACGTTCTGCAGCGTGAACGTGCGGACGACCTCGTTGGTGAACTCGTCGACCGAGAAGAACGCCGTGGCCAGCAGCGCCAGCAGGGCCGAGAGGTAGACGAGCACGAGCCATGTCGTCGGCAGCGCCAGGAGCCCGGCCAGGCGCAGCCGCGGGCGCCGGAAGAGGGCGGCCGAGAGCCGGCGTCCACCCGAGGTGGACGCCGGCCGCGCGACCGTCGTCATCCGGTCAGCCGTTCTTGACGCTGCTCCACGCCTTGCCCCACTCCGCGTACGGGATGCACTTGACGTCGGTGCGCCCGTCGAGGCAGTCGGACTGCGGCGTCGACCAGAACCAGATCTTCGAGAAGTAGCTCTCGTCGTCGGCGTGGAAGGTGTCGCAGTGCGCCGGGTCGGTGGTCAGCGCGCACGCCTTGGTGTTGGCGGGGGCCTCGCCGAACCACTCCGCGATCTGCGCCTGCACGTCGGGGTTGGTCACCCAGTTCATCCACTCGTACGCGCAGTTCGGGTGCGGCGACTTGGCGTCGACCATCCACGTGTCGGCCCACCCCGTGGCGCCCTCCTTGGGCAGCACGGACTCGACCGGGGCGGCGTCGCCCTTGGCCAGGTTGATGATGATCTGCCACGTCGAGCCGACCTCGGTGCTGCCGTTCTCGAGCGCCTTCTGCGCGTCGGCGTAGCTGGCCCAGTAGCTCGACACCTGCGGCTGTTGCGCGGTGAGCAGCGCGACGGCGGCGTCGAACTGGTCCTTGTCCAGCGCGTACGGGTTGGTGATCTTCAGGTCCGGCTGCGTGGACATCAGGTACACGGCCGCGGCGGCGATGCCGTCGGTCGGCGAGTCGTAGTCGGTGATCTTGCCGGCGTACGGGGAGTCGGGCTCGAAGACCACGCTCCAGGAGTCGGGGGCCGGGTCGACCTTGTCGGTGCGGTAGCCCAGCAGCTGGGCGCCCCAGCCGTGCGGCATCCCGTACGCCGTGCCGCCCACCGAGTTCCAGGCCTGCATCTTCTGGAAGTCGGGCACGTCGCCGTAGTTGGTGAGCAGGTCGGTGTTCACCGGTGCGACCTTGCCCGCGTAGATCATGCGCAGCGACGAGTCGCCCGACGCCGAGACGACGTCGAAGTCGCCGGTGCCCATCTTCTCGAACATGCTGTCGGAGGTGTCGGCCACCTGGACGTTCGCGGTACAGCCGGTCTTCTGCTCGAACGGCGTGACCCAGTCGACGGCCGGATCGGTGGACCCGTCCTCGGCGTAGCCGGCCCACGCCAGGATGTTGACCTCGCCCTCGCCGTCGCCCAGCGAGCTCAGCGCGTCCATGGCCGGCGGGGTCGCCCGGCTCGAGCCGCCGCCACCGCCACCTCCGTCGGACGTCCCGCAGGCGGCCAGGGCGAGCCCCGCCGCTGCGCCGACCGCCACGAACCGCAGCAGACGTAGGTGCTTCATCGTCGTCTCCTTCGTTCTTCGCTGGCTCACGGCAGGGGGGTGTCTGCCGCGGGGGTCCTCACCTCGAACTCGTGCTCCTTCGCCCAGACCAGCAGCACGCGCGCGCCGCGCACGTCCTGCACGTCCATCGAGGAGGTCTGCTGGTTCTGCCGCAGCGCCACGAGCGTCGCGCCGGCGTCCAGGTCCACCAGGAACCGCGTGGCCGAGCCGACGTACACGACCTCACGCACCGTGCCGGGCGCCCCGTCCTCGCCCGGGCCGGGGACGGCGTCGGGGGCCGCGATCCGGATCTTCTCCGGCCGCACCGACCACGTGCCCGTCCGCCCGAGCACCTGTTCCGCCACCCGGTCCACCAGCAGGTTCGAGGTGCCGACGAAGCCGGCGACGAACGGCGTGGCCGGCTTCTCGTAGACCTCCGCCGGCGACCCCACCTGCTCGATCCGCCCGCCGGAGAAGACGGCGATGCGGTCCGACATCGTCAACGCCTCCTCCTGGTCGTGCGTGACGAACAGGAACGTGATGCCCACCTGGCGCTGGATCGCCTTGAGCTCGACCTGCATCTGCTCGCGCAGCTTGAGGTCGAGCGCGCCGAGCGGCTCGTCCAGCAGCAGCACGCGCGGACGGTTGACCAGCGCGCGGGCGAGCGCGACGCGCTGACGCTGGCCACCCGACAGCTGCGCGGGCTTGCGCGCGCCGTACCCGCCCAGCCGCACGCTCTCGAGGGCCTCGAGCGCGCGCGCGGTGCGCTCCTTGCGGCCGACCTTCTTCACGCGCAGTCCGTAGGCGATGTTGTCGAGCACGCTCATGTGCGGGAACAGCGCGTAGTCCTGGAACACGGTGTTGACGTCCCGCTCGAACGGCGCCCGCCGGGTCACGTCCACGCCCGCCAGCTCGACGGTGCCCGCCGTGGGCAGCTCGAACCCGGCGATCATCCGCAGCACGGTCGTCTTGCCCGACCCGGACGGGCCCAGCAGCGTCATGAACTCGCCGTCGCGCACGTCGAGGTCCACCCCGTCCACCGCGACGACGTCCCCGAACTCCTTGCGCACGGCGCGCAGCCGGACAGCGACGACCTCGGAGTCCGCCATCGCCGCAGCCCCTCTCCCGTGGCTGTTGCCTCCCACGACCGCCGATATCGCAGCCGTTTCGACGGAACTTAGCGGAAATCCGTTGCGCCGACGCCCCCCTGCGTTACGAATCGGTTGCAGTCGTCGCGGCCGTGGGCGATCGGGACGGGCCGCGCGGGACGTCTGCCCGGGCGGTCGCGCGTGCTTCGGCGCACAGTGGGGTCATTGACCGGGATCCCGGCCGGCCACCGACGACCGGCGGGGATCGGACCACGAAGGAGAGCAGCATGAGCGAGCACGAGTCGCACGAGCTCGACACCACCGAGGCGGAACGGATCCGGTCCGACCGGATCGTCGAGCCGGCCGGCAGCGAGGTCGACGAGCCGGACGTGCACACCACCGAGGCCGAGAAGATCCGGGCCGCCGGCCTGGGCGAGCCGGTCACGCACGTCGAGACGGTCGGCACGACCGAGGGCGTGCGGCTGCGGTCCGACCAGATCGACGAGCCGTTCCAGCCCTCCGCCGCCGACGTGGACGTGACCACCGACGCCGAGAAGATCCGACCCGACGACCCGCACTGATCGTCCGGCCGCCGGGGGCGCGTCCTCGACGCACCCCCGGCGGCGACGGCGTCAGGCGCGCAGCTGGGCGTCCACCTCGTCGACCCACCGGGCGACGTGGTCCGCGTCGCGCCAGTCGCCGGACTTGTTCTTGGCCATCGCCGCGGCCGGGAAGCCCTTGGCGTCGGGCAGCAGCCGACCGCCGAAGGTCTCCACGCCCCGCGCGCCGATCTTGTCGGCGGCGTTCCGCACGTGCGAGACCGGCGGGATGTCCTTGGTCTCCGCCGTGGTGTCCAGAGGACCCGTCGCGACGAGCCAGACGGGCAGCTGCACGAGGCGCGCGGCCAGGCGCTTGATCAGCGCGCGGGCGTCCTTGTGCCAGCGGCCCGCGTACAGCGCGCCGGCCACGACGACCGCATCGACGTCCTCGAGGTCCTCGACGTCGGCGGCCGGGCGCACGATCGCGTCGTACCCCTTGTCGCGGAAGTCCTCGCCGATCATCTCGGCGAGCCCCTGCGTGCCACCCCGGAAGGTTCCATAGGCGACCAGGACGCGCGTCATGATGTCCTCCTTCGGACGTTCGACAACCCCGCGCCGTCCGCGGGCACCCGTCGATCGTCCCGCCGGTGCTGCCACCAGGGCAGGGCCGGAAGTCCCGGGCGGCCTCAGGGCTCGTCGGCGGGGGGCGGCTCGAACTGCGCGAGCCAGCGGCGCAGGATGCGCTCGAGCTGCGCGACGTCGTCCGGGTCGAGCACGTCGAGCAGCCGCCGCTCGTTGGCCAGGTGCGCGCCGAAGGCCGCGTCGATCACGTCCTTGCCCTGCGCCGTCAGCGCGACCACCCGGCCGCGCCCGTCGACCTCGCTGGGCCGGCGCGTGACCAGGCCCGCGCGCTCCAGCCGGTCGATGCGCTTGGTCATCCCGCCTGACGTCACCAGCGTGTTCTCCGCCAGGTCGCCCGGCGTCCGCTCGTAGGGCTCGCCGGCGCGGCGCAGCGTGGCCAGCACGTCGAAGTCCCCCTCCCCCAGACCGTGCTCGCGGTACACGGCCACCAGCTCGGCGGTGAGGTGGCCGGCGACGCGGTGCAGCCGGCCGATCACCCCCTGCGGCCGGACGTCCAGGTCGGGTCGCTCGCGGCTCCACGCCTGCTGGATGAGATCGAGTCGGTCGGTCACCCCTCGACTCTATCTTCCTGGGAAGATATGGTCTCTTCCATGGAAGACAACCCGGTGCGCTGGTCGGTGGTCACGGCGTTCGCGCCGCTCGCCTGGGGAACCACGTACTACGTCACCCGGCACGCCCTGCCCGCCGACGCACCCCTGTGGGGCGCCGTGCTGCGCGCGCTGCCCGCCGGGCTCCTGCTGCTGGTGGTCGCGAGGCGCCTGCCCCGCGGATCGTGGTGGTGGCGCGCGGTGGTGCTGGGCACGCTGAACATGGGCGCGTTCTTCGCGCTCGTCTACGTCGCGGCCCAGGCGTTGCCGACGAGCGTCGCGACGACCGTGATGGCGACGTCCCCCGTCGCGATGATGCTCGTCGCGTGGGCCCTCCTCGCGCAGCGACCGCGCGTGCTGGGCCTGGCCGGCGCGGTGCTGGGCCTGCTCGGCGTCGCGGCGATGCTGCTGACCGGCGGCACGGACGTCGACGCCCTCGGCGTCCTGGCGTCGGTCGCGGCCATGCTCATGTCGAGCCTCGGGTTCGTCCTGGCCACCCGGTGGAGCGGCGGCGCGGACGTGGTCGCCACCACGGCGTGGCAGCTGCTCGGGGGCGGGCTGGTGCTCGTGCCGTTCGCCGTCGCGGTCGAGGGCGGACCGCCGGCCCTCGACGGCCGCGCGCTGCTCGGCTTCGCGTACGTGTCGCTCGTCGCCACCGCGGTCGCGTACCTCGCCTGGTTCGCCGGCCTGCGGCACCTGCCCGCCGGCACCGTCGGGCTGCTCGGGCTGCTCAACCCGGTCGCGGGCGTGCTGCTCGGCGTCCTCGTCGCCGGCGAGGTGCTCACGGGCGCCCAGCTGCTCGGCGTGCTCGTGGTCCTGGTCGGGGTGCTGCTCGGGCAACCCGCCCTGCAGGCTCGCCTCGCCCGGCGGAAGGCCGTCGCCGGCGAGGTCAGGGCCGGCGTGGCCGACGTCAGGGCGCGTCAGCCGGTGTGATCTCGATCAGCGGGCTCTGCACCATCATCAGCTCGACGTCGTCGCGACCCCACTGCCGGGCCGCCGCCTCGATCAGGGGCCGCCGCTCCGCCGGATCGTCGACCACCCGGGCCAGCGCGGGCACGTCGGCCGACACGCCGCGCTTGAGGTGGACCACGACGTGCGGGTCGGCGGCCACGTTGTGCACCCACGCGCGCGTGCGGGGCGACGGCATGCCGGAGATGAACAGCCGCCCGTCGAGGTCGTGCAGGAAGATCTCGATGCGCCGGGGCTCTCCGGTGCGCCGTCCGGTCGTGGTCAGGTCGATCACCTGGCTGCGGTGCAGGGCACTGGCGACAGAGGCATCCACGGCGGGCTCCCGACGATCGGTGGAGCGATCCTGCCACGACGTCGGCGGGTGTGCCGACGATGGCACGATGTGCACGATCGTCTCCGTCATCGCCAACCAGAGGAGCAACCGGCGCATGCCCCTGACGACACCCGGGCTCACCGTGAGCATCGACGACCCGCAGTCCGCCGACGTGCTGGCGCTGCTCGGCGAGCACCTCACGGACATGTACGCCACGTCCCCCGCCGAGTCCGTGCACGCGCTCGACCCGACCGCGCTCGCGGCGCCCGGCATCACGTTCTGGACCGCGCGCGACGGCTCGGGCGCCCTGCTCGGCTGCGCCGCCCTGAAGCGGCTGGGCCCGACGGACGCCGAGCTCAAGTCGATGCGCACCGCGACGGCTGCGCGGGGGCGTGGCGTCGGCGGGGCCGTCCTCGCGCACGTCCTCGCCGAGGCGGGCCGGCGCGGGATCCGGACCGTGCACCTCGAGACCGGGACGCAGGACTACTTCGCGCCCGCCCGCCGGCTCTACGAGCGCGCCGGGTTCGTCGCGTGCCCGCCGTTCGCCGACTACGTGCTCGACCCGCACAGCGCGTTCTACCGGCTCACGCTGCCCCGGCCGTGACCGGGGAGCCGGACCGGCCGGACCTGCCCGACGGGCGGGTGTCGGTCGTGTGGGCTCTGGTCGGCGAGGGCGGGCACGTCGTGCGCCGGACCAGCCACTGGTGGGAGGTCGCGGTCGCCGCGCGCCAGCACCGGCCGCCGCGCGCGCTGTACCACGCGGCGCTCGAGCTCGTCGTGGACGACGAGGTCGTCGTCCTCGAGATGACGCCGCGGTGGGGCCGGGCCGCGGCCGGCGCCCGCGAGGTCGTCGCCACCGGACCCGTCGGCGCCCGCTGGCTGGGCCGGTCCCGGCTGTTCCGCTACGAGGTCCGGTTCACCCGGCCGGGCACGCCGGCGGACCCCGGCGCCACGGTGGTGGGCCGGGGACCCGAGGCGGTGGCGGCCGTGCTCGCGGCGGCGCCCGGGGTCCCCCGCCTCACGTGGGGACGCCAGGTCCGGTCGGCGCGCGACATGTGGACGTCGAACTCGGTGGTGTCGTGGGTGCTCGCCGACGTCGGCCTGCTGGGTGACCTCGGCCCGCCCGGATCCGGGCTCGCGCCGGGGTGGGACGCGGGCGTCGCCGTGCGGGCCGGGGGCTGAGCGCCGGGGGTCAGGCGCCGGTGTCCTCGCCCTCGGCGGGCTCGCTCGCGTGCTCGCGCACCTCGGGGCTGGGGTCGACGGACTCGGCACCCTCGGCCGGCTCCTCGGCGTGCTCGCGGGTCTCGTCGTCGGGGAGCGGCGGGGTGTCGGTGCTCATCGGTGCGTCCTCCTCCGGGGCGCGCCCCTCGGCGGCGCCGTCGGTCCGACCGTACGCCCGCGACGCGGACGCCGCCCGGCGTCACTCGTCCGCCAGGTGCTCCTTGCCCCACAGGGCCGCGCTCGTGCGGTCCGTCACGCCGATCTGGCGGAACACGTGGCCCACGTGCACCTCTACCGCCGGAGCGCCGAGCGCGCGCGGCCGGCCACGCCCTCGATCGTGCGCAGCCCGCGCGAGCCGAACGTCGGACCCGCGGCCCGGCGCTCGAGGCGCTCCGCCATCCTGCGCGAGAGCGACGAGACCACCGGCAGCAGCACGGCGATCATGAGGAACAGGCGCACCCGCCGCAGGATCAGGACCCACACGGTGACCTCCCGGAGTCGGCGCCCACGCGGGCGACCGGTCGTCTGTCGAGCTCGGCGCCCGCTGCCCGACGCCGCGCTCCATGGTGCGGGCGGACACGGCCGGCCGCACCTCAGGGCGCGGGCCGCTCCACCGGGTGCAGCACGACCTCGCCGAGCCGGCCGTCCCGGACGGACGCCGTCATGAAGGTGGCGACCGGCTGCCGGCGCCGGTCGGTCGGCGACCCCGGGTTGAGCAGCCGCATTCCGCGCGGCGTCACGGTGTCCCAGGGGATGTGGCTGTGGCCGAACACCAGGACGTCGAGCCCCGGGTGCTCGGCGTCGCACCGCCGCTCCCTTCCCGTGGCCTGCCCGGTCTCGTGCACGACGCCGAGCCGCAGACCGTCGAGCTCCAGCCGAGCGACCAGCGGGAGCCGACGCCGGAGGGCCGGTCCGTCGTTGTTGCCCCAGCACCCCACCACCCGGCGGGCCCGTGCCTCCAGATCGTCGAGCACCCGCTCGGACACCCAGTCACCGGCGTGGATCACCACGTCGGCCTCGTCGACGGCCGCCCACACCGCGGAGGGCAGGTCACGCGCGCGGCCCGGGATGTGCGTGTCGGCGAGCAGGACGAGCCGGGTCATGGGTCCTCCTCGACGGTGGCTCCCGACCGTACCTGCGTCGAGCTGCGGCCCGCCGGTGACGGCAGGGGCGCGGGGGCGCGGCTCGCCCGCACAGGACGTCCCGGGCCCCGCGACAGCGCTCTCGCTGCTCGTCGCGCCCCTGCCGTCAGGTGGGTCAGGCGCTCGCCTCGGCACCCGACGTGATCTGGGTGGCGTCGCCGCCGTGCTGCACCTCGATGCGCCGCGGCTTGGCCTCCTCGGCGACCGGGATGCTCAGGGTGAGGACGCCGTCGGCGTACGTGGCCGAGATCGCGTCGAGCGCGAGCCCGCGGCCCACGCTGAGCTGCCGGGCGTAGGTGCCCGTCGGCCGCTCCTTGGCCAACCACTGCGCGTCGCTCTCGGTGTGCGCGGTCCGCTGCGCCCGGATGGTCAGGGTGCGGTCCTCGACGTTCACGTCGATCGAGCCCGGGTCCGCCCCCGGCAGGTCGACGTGGAGGACGTAGTGGTCGCCAGACCGGTAGAGATCGATGGGCATCGTCGCCGACGAGCGGTCGGCGGTGAGCATCTGCCCGAACAGCCGGTCGAACTCCTGGAACGGGTCGAATCGCGTAGCCATGACCCTCACCTCCCTCGTGTCGGGGCACCGGGCGGTCCGGGCCCCGGGTGCTGTCCGGCTCGGCGCCGGACTGGCTACAGCAGAAGGATTAGCACTCTGCGGTGCAGAGTGCCAGTGGTCTTTCGCGCCGTTCACCGGCGGCGAACGCGTGCGGCCTCACACCGCGCCGAGCAGCTCCTCCAGCGGCCGGGGCAGGGTGTCCGCGCGTGCCGCCGCCTCGACGAGCAGGCGCGCGTACCGCAGCTTCCGACGCGACCCGCTGCCCAGGAACCGGCGCAGCTGCGCGCCCGGGTCCTGCCCGCGCCACGCGGGCTGGTTCTGCAGCGACCGGAACGATCCGAGGTCACCCTGGGCCTCGACCACCGCCTCGACCCCCGCGACGCCCACGGCCCGGACCAGCTCGTCCTCCAGGTCCTCGACGCACACGAAGAGCCCGAGCTGGCCGACGCCGGCGTCGGTCAGCGCGCGCCGGACGACCTCCTCCTCGCGCCGGTCGCAGAGGGCCGCGAGCGGCACCGCGCCGGCGCCGCGACGGCCGAGCACGGCCAGGAACGGGCGGATCGCGTGCGCCCCACCGATCGGGACGACCACCACCCGCTCGGCGTCGAGGTCGCGACCACGCCCGCGCGCCGCCGTCTCGATCGCGATCTGGTCGCTGATGCCCTCGACGACCACCAGCGCGGCGGCGCCGTCCAGCCGGGCGACGGCGCCGGCGGTCGCCCGGACGGGCGCGCCCGGGCCGCTGGGGTACCCGTCCAGCGCCCGCCGCGCGAGCTCGCGACGATCGGTGACGTCCACGGTGCGTCCTGGGTCAGAGGGTCAGCGGTGCCCGACGCCTGGATCGTCCCACGCGTGACCTCAGGACGTGCGGCGCAGGTGCTCGCTCATCACCCCCAGCGACGCGAGCGCGGCGGGCAGGCCCGGCACGTTCAGGTGTCCGTGCGGTGCACCCGTCGCGGCGTCCTCGACCACCGTCACACCGGCCGCGCGCAGGTCGGCAACGAGCCGCTCCCCCGACGGCAGCAGGTCGTCGTACTCGCACAGCGACACGACGGTCGGCGGCAGCCCCTCCAGACGACCGTCGCCCGGGAACGCGTACGGCACGGACGCCGGGTGGGGGCCGAGGTAGTTGCGGTTGAGGAACCGGGTGGCCTCCGGGGTGAACCGCAGGACCGACGGCAGGGTCGCCATCCGCAGCGCCAGCTCGGGTGACCCGGCGGGGACGGGGTCGTGCACGACCGGGTACGCCAGCAGGACCGCGCTCGCCGCGGGGCCGCCCTCGTCGCGCAGCCGCTGGGCCACGCCGAGGGCGAGGTTCGCGCCGGCGCTCGCGCCGCCGATCGCCCACGGGGCGCCCGCGGGCAGCAGGTCGGACGCCGTCGCGGCCCAGGCGAAGGCGGCGTGCACGTCGTCGTGCGGCACGGGGAAGTGGACGCCCCCGTGGCACAGGCGGTAGTCGACCGAGACCACCGTCGCGCCCACCCGGGAGGCCAGCTCGCGCGCGACGACGTCCGCCTCGGGCATGTCGCGGTCGCCCGAGATGAACGCCCCGCCGTGCATCCAGACGAGGCCGACGGGTGCGGCCGGATGGTCGGCGGGTCGGTACACGCGCACCGGGACCGGCCCGTGCGGGCCCGGGGCCACGTGCTCCTCGACCACCGCGGTCGGCGCCCGGTAGTCGCCGACGGGCGCGAAGAACCCGTCGAAGCGGGCGATGTCCTCCGGCGACGGCGCGCCCGCCCCGAGGTCGGGCATGCCGTCGAGCAGCGCGAGCCGGCCGGCCAGCTCGGCCACCAGCGCGCTCACAGGTCCGCCCCGTGGGACCGCGCGATGGCGGCGTAGACGCCCGCGCTGGGCTTCGCGGTGCGGACGAAGGTCTCCCGGTCCACGGAGTGCAGGCCCAGCTGCTGGCCGTAGCCGAAGATCCACTCGAAGTTGTCCATCAGCGTCCAGTGCAGGTAGCCGAGCACCGGGACACCGTCGTCGATCGCGTCGAGGAGGCCCGAGAGCGACGGGGCGAGGAACGCCGCGCGGAACGCGTCGTCGTGCGTGGACATGCCGTGCTCGGTCACCAGCACCGGGACGCCCGCCCGCTCGTAGGCGAACCGCACGGCGCCGGCCAGCGAGAGCGGCGCGATCGCGGAGCCCATGTCGTTGGTCGGTGTGCCCTCGGGGATCGGGGCGGGTCCGGTCCCGTCGTAGACCACCCGCTCGTAGTTCTGCACCCCGACGAAGTCGTCCTCGCGCGCGAGCTCCAGCCACCGCGCGTACACCTCGGCGCGCTTGCGGTCGCGCACGGACGCGTCGTCGTCGGCCACCTGGTCGTCGACGATCGCGAGGCTGAGCCCGACCGGCAGGTCCGGGCGGCGGGCCTTGATGGCGCTGCGGGCGGCCCGGTGACCCGCGGTCATGCCGTCGGCCATCGCGTCCATCTCCTCGGGGAGCATGACGTTGCCCAGCCGGTAGCGCGGGACCCCCGCGGCCTCGCTCGCCGCGGCCAGGGTGGCGCGCTCCAGGTCCCGCACGAACCCGGGCAGGTCGATCCAGGTGAGCAGGCGGGCCAGGTTCGGCTCGTTCATGGTCACCGCGTACGCGATGCGGTCGCCGAACGCCGCCATCACGACGTCGCAGTAGCGCGCGAACAGGTCGGGCGCCGCGGGGTTCAGCCAGCCGCCGGCGGACGCGAACCAGTGCGGCGACGTGAAGTGGTTGAACGTGACCACGGGCGCCAGCCCGAGCTCCAGGCACCGGTCCACGATCGCCTCGTAGTGCGCGACCGCGTCGGCGTCGACCTGGCCCTCGACGGGCTCGACCCGGGCCCACTCCACCGAGAACCGGTACGCGCTCAGGCCCATGCCGGCGGCGAGGTCCACGTCCTCGCGCCACAGCTCGTAGCCGCGGCAGGCGGCCCCCGAGGGCTCGCGGAAGACGGTCGGGCTGACGTTCTCGGCGAACCACGTGTCGCTCGTCGTGTTGCCTCCCTCGTTCTGGTGGCCGGCGCTGGCCACCCCCCAGAGGAAGCCGTCGGGGAACTGTCGCGCGGTCATGTGGTGCTCCTCGTGTCGGACGGGTGCGGTGCGGTGGGCTCGGGCGCGGGGCGCCGGAGCACGTGCAGGAGGACGGGCCCGGCCGCGGCGCAGACGGCGACGACGACCACGAGCGACCACGGCGAGCCGCCGGCGCCGGCCAGCGGGGAGGCGATCGCCCCGACGGTGAACTGGCAGATGCCGAGCACGCCGGACGCGGCGCCGGCGCGGCCCGGGGCCGCCGCCATGCCCAGCGTCGTGGCGGCCGGGATCACCAGGCCCAGGCTGGCCACGGCGAGGAACAGGCCGGCCATGACCAGCGGGAGGCTGTGCAGCCCGACGCCGACGCCCAGCACGACGGCGCCGGCCCCGGACGTCAGGTGCCCGCTCGCCAGCAGCCGGGCCGACCCGGCTCGGCCGACCAGGTGCCGGCTGAGGTTCGACGCCACGAAGATGCCCACGGCGTTGAGGGCGAACACCAGGCTGTACTGCTGCGGGGACAGCCCGAACGAGCCCTGCAGCACGAACGACGAGGCGCCGATGTAGCCGAACAGGATCCCGCCGAACGCCGCGGTCGCCGCCAGGTAGGCCAGGAACGTGCGGATCCGCAGCACCGACCCGAGCCCGGCGACCACCGACCCCAGGTGGGGCGGGACGCGGCGCTCGGCGGGCAGCGTCTCGGGCAGGGCGCGCCAGCTGATCGCGGTGAGCAGCACGGCCGCGCCGGCCAGCACGACGAACATGCCTCGCCAGGTCATGACGTGCGCCAGGAGCCCGCCCGCGACGGGCGCGACCACCGGCGCGATCGCGGTGACCGCGCTCAGGGTGGCGAAGGCCCGCGCCGCCGCCGCCCCGGGGTAGGCGTCCGCGACCACCGCCCGGGTGACCACGAGGCACGCAGCCGTGGCCAGGCCTGCCAGCACCCGCAGCCCGAGCAGGACCCCGATCGACGGCGCCAGCGCGCTGAGCAGGTGCGCGACCGCGTACGCCAGACCGCCCACCAGCAGCGGGACCCGTCGACCCACCGCGTCGCTCAGGGGCCCGACGACCACCTGGCCCACCGCGATGCCGACCAGCACCGCGGACACCGTCGCCGCCGCGGCCGCGCTCGTGGTGCCCAGCTCCGTCCCCAGCTGCGGGAGCACGGGCAGGTACACGTCGGTGGTGAGGACGACCAGGGAGGTGAACGCCGCGAGCAGGGGGACGAGGTGCCGCGGGACGGGAACGGCAGGAGCGCTCACGCGGGGCCGCCCGACCGGTCCAGCAGCTCGACCAGGTTTCCCTCGGGGTCCGCGACGAACGCCATGCGCACGCCCGGCTCCGGCGACGGCTGGGGCGCCATCACGGGTCGTGCCCCGAGGGCGACCAGCCGGTCGAACGTCTCCTCGAGGTCGCGGACGTCGAACGCGACGTGCCCGTAGCCCTCGACCAGGGCCGCCGCCGCGGGATCGGCGGCCCGCGGGCCGCGCGCCGACCCTGCCCGGTGCAGCAGCTCGAGGCGGTCACCGCGACCCGGGTGGACCAGCATGACGACGTCCAGGCCGACGGCGTCCACCCGAGCGGTGAGCTCCGTGACGAAGCCGAAGGCCGCCGAGTACCAGGCCTGCGCGGAGCCCAGGTCCGCCACCGTGAGGCCGACGTGGTCCAGGCGCGGGGTGTGCTCAGCCATGCCGGTTCAGCCCCGCCCGGTCGGCCGTCAGGTAGGACGCGATCCGGCCCGACGGGTCCCGCGCGGCCCGGACCGCCTCGAGCCGCGCCAGGTTCTCGGGCGCCAGGAACCGGTCCTGACGACGAGTGAAGTCGGTGTCGCCGAGGTAGACGCCGACGCCGCCCTGCCGCGCGATCGCGGCCGTCCGCTCGTGCACGCGCATGCGGTAGAGCTCGTCGTCCGCCGGGTCCGTGTAGATCAGGTAGGTCGCGACGTAGACCTGGCCCTCGACGGAGAACGCCATGTCGGGCAGAACGCGGGTGGGTGCCCAGCCGTACCAGATGGAGAACGAGTGCTCGGTGTCCAGCCCGCGCCAGATGTCCAGCAGCAGCGGGGCGAGCACGTCCGCGGGAGCGTCCGTCCACGTGCAGTCGACCGCGTACCGGTGACCCTCGGGGTTCTGGCCCGCCTGCGCGACGCTCTCCTGCGCCAGCGACGTGGGACCGGTGACGTGGCCCAGCTCGCGCCCGAGCACCGGGCACTCCCCCAGCGCCGAGAGCAGCGCGAGCGCCTCCTCGTCCGAGTCGGCCATGCAGGTGGTGTGCAGCAGCAGCACCGTGCCACCGGGGTGCGGCACGCCCTCGTCCAGCGGGACGTCGGGCAGCCGGGTGGCGGCCATCACCGGCTCGACCCGCCGGTCCAGGCGCGGCAGCGCGTCGTGCAACCAGTGGATCACGGCCTCGGCGTCGTCGAGCCGGAACGTCCACGTGTCCTGCCACATCACGGCCGGCTGCGGGTAGCTCTGCAGGTGGAAGCGGGTGACGATGCCCGGGAACCCCGGCCCCGCGCCGCGCGCGGCCCAGTACAGGTCGGTGTTCTGCGACGCGTCCGCGCGGACCAGCTCGCCGTCGGCGGTCACGACGTCGACGGCCACGACGCCCTCGCACGCCCAGCCGCGGGCGCGCCCGTTCCAGCCCTGCCCGCCCTGCAGCAGGAAGCCGCCGATCCCGACCGTCGCGCAGTGACCCACCGGGAACGCGCGCCCGCGCTCGGCCAGGAACGGCGCGAGCTCGAGGGCCCCGGTGGTGGCGGGCCCGGCCGCGACCACGCCGGTCGCCTCGTCGTACGCGATCGAGCGCAGCGCGCCCAGGTCGATCAGCAGGACGTCGTCGCGCACGCTCCACGCGGCCCAGGAGTGCCCCCCGGACCGGACGCTGATGCCCCAGCCCCGCTCGATCGCGAGGCGCACCCCCGCCACCACGTCGTCCTCGTCGGCCACCTCGAGCACCGCCGCCGGGTACCGGTCCGGGCGGCGCGCGTTGAACACCCGCCCCACGCGCGCCTCCTCGTACCCCTCCTGGCCGCGCAGGACGAGCCGGCCCGTCATCCGACCACCGCGGCGCCACCGTCGACCGGGATGTTCGCCCCCGAGACGTGCGACGACTCGTCGCTCGCGAGGAAGAGCACGGCGTGGGCGACGTCCTCGGGCTGCCCCCACTTCCGCAGCGGCACGCGGGACAGGATCTGCTCGGCCGGCCCGTCCGGGTCCCGCAGCATCGCGTCCGTCTGCGGCGTCTGCGTCATCGCAGGGCTGACCGCGTTCACGCGGATGCCGTGCGGCCCACCCTCGACCACCAGCTGCGACGTCAGGGCCAGCACCCCGCCCTTGGCGGCGCCGTGCGCGTTCTGGGGCTCGAACCACGCACCCCGCGACCCGCTGATCGAGCCGATGTTGACGATCGAGCCGCCCCCGCGGGCCACCAGGTGCGGCCACGCCGCTCGCGTCACCAGGAAGACGATGTCGAGCTCGTTGCGCAGCGTGAACGACCAGTCCGCGTACGACAGCCGGTCGATCGCCCCGAAGCGGATGGCCGACGCGTTGTTGACCAGCACGTCGACGCCACCGGCCAGCGCGACGGCCTCCTGCACCCACGCCCGCGCGCCCTCCTCGGTGGCCAGGTCGACGGGCGCGACCCCGTCCATGCGCCCGCCCGCCGCCCGCACGAGCTCGACCGTCTCCTGCGACGGCCCGGGATGCAGGTCGCACCCCACCACGTGGGCGCCCTCGCGCGCGCACACGAGCGCCGTGGCCCGCCCGATGCCGCCGCCCGTGCCGGTGACCAGCACCACACGGCCGGCCAGCCGCCCGCTCACCCGGCCTGCCGATCCCCGCTCGCCTCGGCGAGCGCGCCGCCGCCGAAGTTCTTGTCGTGGTCCAGCGTCATCCGCAGGATCGGGTACGACGTCTCGCGCATCTGCTGCTCGTACGCGCCGACCGCCGCCGGCACGTCGACCTCGCCGCGCGCCACCCGGTCGAGCTGGTCCACCAGCAGGGCCGCGTCGTTCAGCGCGAGGTTGGCGCCCATGCCCAGGGTCGGCAGCATGCCGTGCGCGGCGTCGCCGACGATGGTCACGCGCGACGGCTCCCAGGTCTCGGCCGGCTCGAGGAAGCCGAACGGGATGGCGAACATCGACTCGGGGTCCAGCCCGGCGACGATCGCCCGGGCCGCCGGGTGCCAGCCCTCGACCGCGGCGAGCATCGACTCGCGCAGGTCGAGCGGCGTCTGCGCGGTCCACTCCCCGACGGGCGGGACGACGGTCCCCTCAGTCAGGCTGCAGCTCACCATGATGTACGCCGGGACCGGGTCGAGGACCACGTCGGGGGCCACCTCGGCGGCGGCCTCGTCCGCGGGGCGGCGGGGCCGGAAGTTGGCGATGAGCAGGCGGGAGCCCTTGCGGTCCACCGCCATGAGCACGCCCTGGTCGAGGATGTGCGGCATGAGCTCGTCCAGCTCCGGCGTGATCGGCGTGCGGCCGAAGACCCCGATGCCGCGGATGCCGGTCGGGATGACCGGCACGTCGGGCAGCAGCTGGCGGCGCACTGCCGACCGGATGCCGTCGGCCCCGACGAGCACGTCGCCGCGCGCGGTGCTGCCGTCGGCGAGCGTCGCGGTCACGCCGTCCGCGTCCTCGACGTAGGAGACCACCGGGGCGCCGACGCGCATCGCGTCGCCGAGCCGCGCGGACAGCACCTGCCGCAGCGTCCGGCGGTGGACGCCCGTGTGCGGCACGGGACCGTCGTTCGGCGGGCCCATGTGCGGGCGCGAGCTGAGCTCGTTCAGCTGGTCGTCGAGCACGATCGACTCGGGTCGGTCGTAGCTGCGGCGCGACGTCTCCTGGTACAGCGCGAACAGGTCGTCCGGCAGGCACCGACGGAGGGCCTCTCCGCCGATCGCGTTGAAGTGCAGGTAGTAGCCCTGCTTGCGGTTGAGGTCGGCGTCGCGCTCGAACACCTCGACGGTGTGGCCGGACTTGAGCAGGCCCTGGGCCGTGGCCAGGCCGGCGAGGCCCCCACCGGCGATCAGCACGTGCAACGGTCGAGGATCGGTCACGGCGGCACTCCCTTGTGCAAGCGGCACTTTCGTCCTGTGAAAGCGACTTTCGCAGCAAGGATATCTCGACCGCCGTCAGGAATCCAGCACCGTCACCCCTGCATCGGGAACCGCGTCTCGCGACCGTCCCAGCCTGCCGCGAGGGCGGCCAGGCGCGCGTGCATCCCGAGGATCGGCGCGCCGGCGCGGTGCACCTCGATCGGGTGCGGGAACAGCGGGCCGCCGTCGTGCCACGCGACCGCGACGGCGCCGGAGCTCGCCGTGTGGATCAGCCGGCAGCCCTGCTCCTCGAGGCGCGCGGACTCGGCCGCCAGGTCGTCGGCCACCCAGCTGACGTGCCCCAGCCCGCCCACGCCGAGCCCGTAGGCCGTGGCGAGCGCCGGGTCGACCGAGTGCACGACCGCCAGCTCGAGGACGACCGGGCCCCAGGCCGTGAACGCCGCCGAGTGGTCGAAGTACGCGGGGTCCTCGACCACCGTGCCGTCCGCCAGCACGAACGACTCGAAGCGGACGTGCTCGTGGACCAGGAACGGGCCCACCCCGAGCGTCCGGACAGTGCGGTCGATCGCCGCGTCGAGGTCGTCGACCCAGTAGCCGAGGTGATGCATCACGTCTCCCGTTCTGTGGAAGTGATGTTCTGACAGTGAGAGTATGGCCGCATGCAGCTCACCCACCTCGGCCACGCCTGCCTCCTCGTCGAGACCGACGGGGCGCGGCTCCTTCTCGACCCGGGCACCCTGTCGAGCTTCAAGGACGTGCGCGACCTCGACGCCGTCCTGGTCACGCACCAGCACCCGGACCACGTCGACATCGCCCGGCTCGGCGCGCTGCTCGAGGCCAACCCCGCCGCCACCCTGGTGGTCGACGCGGACACCGCACCCGCCGTGGCCGGCCTCGGTGCGACGGTCGTCGTCGCCCGGCCCGGCGACCGCCTGACGTTCGGCGGCTCGACGGTCGACGTCCTGGGCGACCTGCACGCGGCCGTGTGGGCGGACGTGCCGGGCTGCACCAACGCGGCGTACCTCGTCGACGACGGCGCGCTCTTGCACCCCGGCGACTCGTTCGTGCTGCCCGGCCGGAACGTCGACGTGCTCGCCGTCGCCATCGACGGGCCGTGGCTCAAGTTGGCCGAGGCCGTCGAGTACGTGCGCGCCGTGGCCCCCCGCGTCGCCGTGCCGATCCACGAGGGCGAGACCACCGACCCCGCCAAGTACGCGGGGATGCTCGCCGCCTTCAGCCCCGACGGCGTCGTGCGCCGGCTGGTCACGGGCGAGGCCACGACCCTGTGACCCGTCGGCGGTGCGCGCCGGGACCGACGGTCTCGCGTGACCCGTCGGGCAGCACCAGCTCCGCGGACGTGCCGGGAGGCACCTGGACGTCGAGCTCGAACCCGCCGCCCTCGATCCGCCAGGCCACCTCGATCGGGCCGAACGGGCTGTCGTGCCGCAGCGTCGCCCACGTCAGCCCCCCGCCCGGCACGGGGCGGACCCGCAACGCGCGGTAGCCCGGCGCGGTCGGCTCGAGGCCGGCGACGTGCCGGTGCAGGAAGGACGCGACCGCGCCCTTGCTGTAGTGGTTCAGGGACGCGTGCGCCACCCCGTCCGCATCGACCCCGTCCCACCGCTCCCACATCGTCGTGGCGCCCCGGTCGATCATGGCCAGCCACGACGGCTCGGTGTCCTGCAGGAGCAGCTCGTAGGCGGCGTCGGCGTGGCCCGACGCGGCCAGGGTCGGCAGCAGCAGCCCCGTCGACAGGAAGCCGGTGCCGAGGTGGCCCCCCGCCTCGGCGACCAGCCGGACCAGCGCGTCGGCGACGGCCGGGCGCAGGTCGTCGGGCACCAGGCCGAACGCCAGTGCGCGGACGTGCGACGCTTGCGTCCGGACCCGGAGCGTGCCGTCGGCCGCCACGAACTCGGCCTGCCAGGCGGCCCGCGCGCCCTCGGCGACCCGGCGGTACCGCTCGACGTCCTCGCCGAGCAGCTCCCCGACCTGCACCATCGTCGCCGCGGAGCGGTGCAGGTACGCGGTCGCCACCTCGGACTTGTCGGCACCCACGAAGGCGCGGAAGTCGCCCACCTCGACCCCGGGTTCGAGCCACTCGCCCCAGTGGAAGCCGATGTCCCACAGGAACTCCTCGTGCGGCGCGGCGACGGGCCGTCGGGCCGCGCGGTCCGGGTGCCGGCCCTGCGCGGCGCCGCGGATCGCGAAGTCGAGCCACCGGGTGGCCGCGGGCCACGACTCGCGAAGCAGCGAGAGGTCCCCGTAGGCCTGGTAGAGGTCCCACGGCGTCGCGACGACCACGTCGCCCCAGCCCGCCGAGCCGTTGAGGAAGCCGATCGGGCCGTCGAAGCCCTCCGCGGGCGGGCACGGCGACATGTTGGCGACGCAGCCGTCGGCACGCTGGTCGAGCGCCACGTCGCGCAGCCACTTCCGGCTGAAGCCGAGCACGTCGTAGAGGGCCGCGGCCGTCGGCGCGAACACCTGCCAGTCCCCCGTCCACCCCGCCCGCTCGCGCTGCGGGCAGTCCGTGGGGATGTCGCACACGTTCCCGCGCAACGACCACACGACCGCGTCGTGCAGGCGTCGCACCCGCTCGTCGCTGCAGGCGAACCAGCCGGTGCGGCGCAGGTCGGAGTGCACGACCACGCCGGTGACGTCGTCGGGCGTCAGGGTGCCCGGATGGCCCTCGACCCGGACGTAGCGGAACCCGTGGGTGGTGAAGCGCGGCTCGAACGCGTCGCCGGGACGCCCGGCCGAGGTCACGACGTCGACCTGCCCGAGCGGCAGCGGGTCCGGGACCACGGGAAGGTCGACGTCGAGGTGCGTGGTGGTCAGGTCCCCGTCGGCGTCGAGGTGCTCGCCGTGCCGGAGCACCAGCGTGGTCCCGGACGGCCCGAGGTCGCGGACCCGGGTCCAGCCGTTGACGTTCTGCCCGAGATCGACGATCGAGGCGCCGTCCGGCCGCCGCGCGACCGCGACCGGGCGGAGGTCCTCGACGCGCCGGACGGGCGGCGCGACGGGGCCGACGACCGCCACGTCCACCGGCACCTCGACCGCGTTCCCCCAGCCGGGGTCGGCGGTCTCGTGGACGGAGGGGTCCACCAGCCGCCGGTCCTCGTGCTGGCCCGCGATCAGATCGGCGGCCAGCACGTGCGAGGGGCCGGTCTGCCAGTGCTCGCCCGTCGCGGCCAGGGTGGTCCATCCCGGGCCGTCCCTCGCCTCGAGCTGCAGGCGCAGGGCAGGCTGGGAGCCGAACTGGTCGGTGGCGCGAGGCGCTCCGACCTGGCCGCGGTACCACCCGTCGGCCACCAGCACCGCGATGACGTTCGGACCGGGCCGCAGCAGTGCCGTGACGTCGAACGCCAGCCGCTGCACGCGTCGCGCGTACTGCGTGTACCCGGGCGCCAGCTCGACGTCGCCTACGCGCCGCCCGTTCAGGAACGCCTCGTAGAGCCCGAGTGCCGTGACGTGCAGGCGCGCGTCCGCGCCGGCCGGCACGTCGACGACCGAGCGGAACCACCGGGCCGACCGCCCGGCCTCGCGCGCTGCAATCCAGTGCGCCGACCAGTCGGCCTCGTCGAGCAGGCCGCTCTCGAGCAGGACGGGCTCGCTCGCCGGGCTCTGGCCGAGGTCGGTCCACACGGTCACCCGCGCCCGGCAGCTGCGCCGCGACCGGTCGAACACGGGCACCTCGACGTACGACTGGCGCTCGGACTCCACCACCCCGGTGTCGTACCCGTCGTCGGTCGCGATGCGGTAGGCCGTCTGCCGGGTGGCGCCCTCGGGCAGCCACCACGACAGCGCGGGCCGGTCGCCGCGCCCGAGAGGGTCCCCGCCGACGACGTCGACGCGGACGGCCCTCGGCGCGAGCGGTGCGGGCACCTCAGACGAACATCGAGGCGCGCGCCCCGGTGATCCAGCCGACCAGCTGGTCGTTGTCGGTCTCGGCCGTCGGCAGGTCCGCCACCTTGCGCCCGCGGTTGAGCACGGCGATGCGGTCGCACACGGCGGTCGCGAGCGGCAGGTTGTGCGTGACCAGCACGATCGCGATGCCCTGGTCCGCCATCCGCCGGATCAGCGCATGCACCACCTGTGTCTGCTCGTAGCCGAGGGCGGCCGTGGGCTCGTCGAGCAGCAGGATGCCGTTCTGCTCGCCGGACACGCGCGTGGCGCTGCGGGCCAGGGCGACGACCTGACGCTGACCGCCGGAGAGCATCTCCACCGGGCGGGTCATGGCCGCGGTCCGGACGCCGAGCTTGTCCAGCTCGGCCTCCGAGCGGCGGCGCTGCGCCTTGTGGTCGACGAACCCGAGCGTGCCCAGCAGCCCCTTGCGCAGGATCTCCCGGCCGATGTTGAGGTTCGTGGCGATGTCCAGCGGCTCCACCAGCGCGAGGTCCTGGTAGACCATCTGGATCCCGGCCCGCGTGGCATCGCTGGGCGCGTGGAACTCGACCTCGGTGCCGTGCACCCGGAGCGTGCCGCCCGAGGGGCGGTGCGCACCGGACATCACCTTGAGCAGAGACGACTTGCCGGCTCCGTTGTCGCCGAGCAGGCCGACGACCTCGCCCTGCCCCACCCGGAAGTCGATCGAGTCGAGGGCCCGGACGTAGCCGTAGTGCATGTCGACGGCCTCGAGCTCGAGGGCCGGTGCCTGGTCCGTCATGGCGTTCACCGCGTTCCCGTGTGGACGGATGCCTGCGCCGTGGCCATGAGCCGGCGCGAGACCGTCATGGAGATCCAGCGCTCGAGGCCGAGCGAGCCGAGCAGCAGCAGGCCGGTGACGCCTGTCGCCCAGTACGGCTGGACGCCCTTGATGGTCAGGCCGTTGGAGATCGTCGCGAGCACCAGGGCGCCGACCAGGACGCGAGGCAGGCTGCCCCGACCGCCGACGAGCGAGACACCGGCGAGGGCGACGGCCGTCAGCGCCGTGAAGATGATGCCCGGGCTGGCCGACGGGCTGGCCTCGGTGACCGTGGCCGCGGTGACGAGCCCACCGAGGGCGGCGCAGCCGCTGCTGATCATGAACGCCAGCACGCGGTACCGGTTGCTGTGGATGCCGGACCGGCGCACGGCCTCGGCGCTGCCGCCGACCGCCATCAGTCGGATGCCGTCCCGGGTCCGGGTCAGGAAGACGGTGCCGACCAGGAAGAGCACGGCGACGATCCAGACCGGCGCCGGCACGCCCAGGTAGCGCTGGGTGCCCATGAAGTCGAGGGCGTCGAGGCCGGGGATCGTGTAGCCGCCCGCGATGATCGCGGCGGCGGCGGACGTCAACGAGAGCGTCGCGATGGTCACGATGATCGGGTTGAAGCCGCGCAGCGACACGAGCCCGTTGAGCAGGCCTACCAGCGGCCCCACGGCCAGACCGGCCAGGAGGGCGAGCCAGACCGGCGCGCCGTTGATCATCAACCAGCCCGTCAGACAGCTGGCCAGCGCGGCGACGCCCGGGATCGACAGGTCGAGCGCCCCGCAGATGATCCCGACCGCGACACCGGCCGCGAAGATCGCGCTGATGGCCGCCGCGTTGGCGATGAGGATCGCGTTGTTCAGGCTCGCGAAGTAGGGGCTGCACCAGAAGCTGAACGCGAGGATCAGCAGCCCCCACAGCACGAAGATGCCGCGGTCCCGGAGGAAGATCAGGCCGCGCACCCCCGCGCTGTCGCCGACGGGCGACGGTGCGGGCGTGGGCGAGGCGGGCGGTGCCGGCACGGTGGCCCCCGGCTCGTCGGGGGCCACCTGGCCGTGCGCCTCGGTGGGCAGGCTCATCGTCACGTCTCTTCCCTCACGCGCCCGGTCAGCTGCCGGCCGTGATGACCTTCTGCGGAACCGTGAGCATCGGGCCGACGGCGGTCGGGTCCTCCTGCATCGTGACCAGGGTGTCGAACGACTGCGTCATGTCGTCGCCGAACTGCAGGGCGACGGACGCGAAGATCGTGCCGTCCTTGACCAGCGCGAGGACCTCGTCGTTGCCGCCGAACTCGACGATGCACGGCAGGTCCTTGCCCGCCGCCTTGAAGGCACCGATGGCGCCGAGCGCGCCCTCGTCGTTGGCCGCGGCGACCGCGTTGGCGTCGGGCTGGCCCTGCAGGATGTTGCCCACGTCGGTCTGCGAGGCGGCGCGGTCCGAGATGGTCCAGCTCTGCACGATCTTCGCCTTGGGGGCGGTCTTGGCGAGGGCGTCCTTGAACGCCTTGTCGGACTCCTCCTTGCCGGCCGTGCCGGCCGCCGACTCGCCGTACAGGACGTTCGCGGTCCCGCCCATCTTCTCGTTGATGCACTTGCCCAGCTGCTCGCCGACAGCCGTGCCGCCGGCCGCGTAGTCGATCGTGTCGAACGAGATGCCCGGCTGCGGGCCGTCGAATCCGTAGTCGGCCGGGACGCCGTTGATCAGGACCGGGATGCCGCTCGACTGCGCCTTCTTGAGCACGTCGCTCATCGACTTGGGGGCGATCGCGATGATCCACGCTGCGCCTGCTCGGCCGGAGTCGAGCACCTCGGTGACCTGCTGGACCTGCTTGGTCGGGTCGAGGCTCGGGTCCTGGACGATGACCTCCCAGCCCTGCGACTTGCCGTAGCCCGTCACGCCCTCCGACAGGCCCTTCATGGCGGGGACCTGGAGGCCGATCGGCGAGAACGCGAGGGTCTTGGGCAGGCTCGAACCGGACGAGCCGGTGTCCGAGGCGCCGGGCGTCGACGCGGTGTCGTCGCCGCTGGAGCCGCTGCACGCGGCGAGAAGGCCGACGACGGTGACGAGCGCGAGGCCCGACATCGTGCGGGTGTAGTGCCGGCGGGACAAGCTCACGGGGATCTCCTTTGATGTCCGCGGTGATGAGGCGCTTTCACATCGTGAAAGTAACTTTCCATCTAGCACCAACCGTAGAGCGACGACGAGCCGTTGTCTACGTCCCGGCCCGTCGTGACGAAACTGTGACTGTGCTCAGGGGGCCGGACGGGTGACGGGAAACCCGGCGTACGCCGCGGCGCGCTCGTCGATGACGTCGCGCAGGCCTGCGTGCCGCCGGGCGGTGTCGACGATCTCGACGTAGTGGTCCCGCTTCTCGTCCATGGAGATCACCGAGGTGGTGAGGTCGGTCCACTCGACCGCGAAGTCGTCGGCGAGCCGTCCCCGCGCCCCGCAGGTCGCGCACTCGACGTCCCGGCCCGAGAGCACCACGACGTCGAGGCGGCACATCGGGCACGCCCCGGGCGGGCCGAGGTACTCGGCCTCCTGCCACGGTCGGCCCCGCTGGCTCGCCACGTGGTGGCCCAGGGCGGCGGCGCGCCGGAGGGCGTCGTCGTCGAGCACGACGGACCGGGGCGTGCCGGCGCCGTCGACCACCAGCTGGTCGACCACCTTGAGGTGCATCGAGAACGCGAGGGTGTGCATGACGGGCAGCGCGAGCGCCTTCCACTGCGTCGTCAGCGACCCCCCGCAGGCGATGAACGCGGCCACCCGTGGCCTGAGCACGCGCTCGTCCACCCGGAAGGGCACCACCGGTTCGGCCCCGGCCCGCCTCGCCTCGAGCAGCCCCTGGATGATCGCCGCGTCCGCGTTGGGCCCCAGGAGCAGGTCGGCGAGCACCTTGAGCCGGCCCGGCACGGTGCGGCTGATGATCGGCGCGCTGACCACCCACGCGTCGCAGGCCACCAGGCGCTCCCAGAACCAGTCGGCGTCCTCGGGCAGCCGCAGCTCGTCGAGCCGCACGAGCTCCACCGTCGCCCCGTCGGCCTCGGCCGCGCGCAGCGCCTCCACCAGCAGGATCTCGGCGCTTCCGCCGGGGACCCCGCACCCGAGCCCGAGCACCTGGCCCGTCATGACCAGGAGCTCTCGAGCCCGTGCACCAGCGCGACCATGGCGTCGTGCTGCGGCGTGGCGACGCCCACCCGCGCGCCCTCGAGCGCGATGCCGCCGTTGAGCACGTCGACCTCCGTCGTCCGCCGGGCCAGCACGTCCTGCAGCATCGACGGCTTGTGCCAGAAGGCCTCGTCGATGGCCTCCTGCACCGACTCCGCGGGCTCCCGGAGCAGCACGATGCCGGCCGCCGCGCACACGGCGAGCGCCTCGGCCACCAGGGCGTCCACCTGAGCGCGCAGCCCGGGGTCCGTGCACACCTGGCCGACTGTGAGGCCCGTGAGCGCCGACAGCGGGCTGGTCGCCGCGTTGAACACCACCTTGGTCCACTGCGGTCCGCGGGCGTCGGCCATCGCGTGCGTGCGCAGGCCGCCCTCGGTCAGCAGCGCCGCCAGCCGTGCGATCTCGTCGGCGCCCGCGGGGCTCGGCTCGAACGGCCCGAACCACGAGTCGCCCGGGGCGTCGTACCGCACGGTGCCGGGTGCCGTCACCGCGCCGGCCGTGACGATGCTGCCGCGGATGACGTGCGGCACGGACTCGGCGACGACCTCCTCGTTGCCCAGGCCGTTCTGCACGCTCACCACCGCGGCGTCGGCGAGCGCGGACCGGGCCGCCTGCACCGCCGCGCGCGTGTGCTGCGCCTTCGTCGCGACCACGCCGAAGTCGCACGCGGGCAGCTGCGCGGCGTCGGTCACCGCCCGCACGGGGGCGACGAAGTCGGCGTTGCCCGTGACGCGCAGCCCGCCGCTCTCGATCGCGGCGACGTGCTCGGACCACGGGTCGACCGCCCAGACCTCGACGCCCGGCACCCGCGCGAGGTGCGCGGCGTAGAGGCTGCCGATGGCCCCGCACCCGAGGACCGCGACCCGCACGGTCACGACGCCGCCGCCAGCGCGGCGATGTCGGCGCAGGTCTGCGGGTCCGCACCGCCCACGCCGAGGCCGCCGACCACCCGGCCCCCGATCACCAGCGGCACTCCCCCGGGCGCGGCCAGGAAGGGCGCGGGCGACAGGGTGCCCAGGGCCGCCGCGGCGGCACCGAAGGACGTCGCGAGCTCAGCGCTGGGCACGCCGAAGCGCGCGGCCGCGGAGGCGGTGGCGAGCGCGACGTCGACGCCGCCGGCGACCGCGTCGTCCATGCGGTCCTGCTGCACGGGATCACCGCCGCGGTCGACGACGGCCACGCTGACCCGGACGCCGAGCGCCTGGGCCCGGGCCATCGCGGCGTCGCACAGGGCGATCGCCCAGGTCAGCTCGTCCTGGGCGCTCGCGCGCGGCGCCGGCTTCATGCCGAGGCTCGCCTCGGGCGCGACGACGAGATCCCCGAACCGCGCCTCCCAGCGCGCCCGGTCGTCGCCGTGCTGGCCGACGTAGCCGCCGCCCAGCGCGTACGCGACGAGCAGGTCCTCGGGGTTGGCCGGCTCGCCCTCGGCGCTGACCACCTCCGGTGCGACCCCGGCCGGGAGGAAGGGGCTGACGGTCGCGCCCGAGGCCGCCACGCCGCCGACCACGACCCCGTCGCGCAGCACGGGCATGCCGCCGGCCCCGGGGAACACCGCCTCAGGAGACGCGGCCACGAAGCCCGTCGAGATCGGCACCGGCAGCACGGTCATCCGGTGCAGGTGCTCGGCGCTCGGGATCTGCTGCGTCGCCGAGATCCACGCCTTCGACCGCGCCCGCGCCATGCCTCCGGGCCCGCCGTGGTCGAGCCGCGAGGCGGTGACCAGCGCGCCGCTCGCTCCCACCACGGCGACGCCGCCGCGCAGTCCGAGCTGCTCGGCCTTGTCGACCGCGCGCTGCACCAGGGCGCGCGCCTCGGCCAGCGGCAGGTCGCGCGGGTGCGTGCTCACGCCCCGACCATGTTGTAGCCGCCGTCGGCCACCATGTAGGTGCCCGTGATGTGCGCCGCGTCGTCGGTGGCCAGGAACAGCGCCGGGCCCGCCATCTCGGCCGGTCCGGGGATGCGGCCCATGGGCGTCAGGGCGCGGAGCTGGTCGCCGCGACCCTCGCGCCAGTCCTTGCGGCCCAGGGTCGCCTCGGTCTCGATGAACCCGGGCGCGAAGATGTTGACCCGGACGGTCGGCGCGAAGGCGTGCGCGTACGACTTGGTGGCACCGAGCAGGCCGTACTTGGCCGCCGCGTACTGCGGGGCCCGCGCGCTGCCGCGGACGATGACGGTCGACCCGATGTTGACGATGGCGCCGTGGCCCTGGTCGAGCATCCGCTGCCCGAACTCGTGGATGCACGCCATGGTCCCCTTGATGTCGACCGCCAGCACGTGGTCGATCGACTCCTCGGTGATGTCCCGCCACGACATCTGCTCGCGCGCGACGTCCCCCACGTTGTTGATCAGCACGTCGACCTGGCCGAGCGCCTCGAACGCGGCGTCGGCCATCGCGGCGACCTGCGCCCACTCGATGATGTCGGCCTGCAGGAGCACCGCCTCGGCGCCCTCGGCGCGCACGCGCTCGGCGGTCGCCTCGGCCCCGGCCGCGGAGCTGCGGTAGTGGATCCCGACGGCGCGGGCGCCCTCCTGCGCGGCGCGCACGGCGATCTCGGCGCCGAAGCCGGTGCCGGCCCCGGTGACGACGACGGAGCGGCCCTCGAAGCGCCGCGGGACGGGGACGGGAGCGAGAGGCACGGCGGTGTGTCCTTTGCGGTTCGGTGGATCGGGCGGGTGACGGTCAGACCAGCGTGCGGCCGCCGTCGATGTACACACACTGGCCGGTGATGAACCCGGCGCGCTCGGAGAGCAGGAAGGTCACGGCGTCGGCCACCTCGGCCGGACGGCCCAGCCTTCCCGCGGGGACGAGCGACTCCAGCTCTTCGCGGTGGCCGTCGCGCGCGAGGTACGTCCGGGTGAGGTCGGTCTCCACGTAGCCGGGGCCGACCGCGTTGACGCTGACGCCGTGGGGCGCCCACTCGCGGGCCATGACCCGCATCATCTGGTTGATCCCGCCCTTGGTGGCCGCGTACGGCGCGTGGTTGGCGTGGGCCAGCAGGGCCGAGACGGAGGACACGAAGACCATGCGGCCGGTGCCGGCCGCGACCATCCGGCGGCCGACCTCCTGCCCGAGCCACCACGCCGTGGAGAGGTTGAGCGTGAGGATGGACTCCCAGTCCTCGTCGGCGAGCTCGAGCACCGGGCGCCGGTCGTTGCGGCCGACGGCGTGCAGGAACACCTGCGGGGTCCCCACCAGCGAGGCGGCCTCCTCGACCACGGCGCGGCTGGCCTCGGCCGTCGACACGTCGGCCAGCAGCGTGAGCACCTCGGCGCCCTCGTCCTTGGCCCCGCGCGCGACGGACTCGAGCGCACCCTCGTCGATGTCGGCGACGACCACGCGCGCACCCTGGACCGCCAGGCTCACCGCGCTCGCGCCGCCGAGCCCTCCGGCGCCCACGACGAGCGCTGGCCTGCCCCCTAGACCCAGCCAATCCCCCATGGACTCCGGTGTCCCTTCATTCTCACATCATGAAAGTCGCTTTCCCGTAGACTATGGTAGACACCGCGAGCCTGTCCAGGCATCGCCCACCCCGCGCCCTAGGCTGACGCGGACCAGTCGGGACGACGAGCACGGAGGACACCGATGCCCCCCAAGACCAAGGTCGCCACCGCCGCCGACCCGGCCGAGGCTGCCGAGAAGCGCGAGTACCGGGTCGAGGCGCTGGCCAAGGGCCTGCGGATCCTCAGCCTGTTCGACGAGCAGCGACCCACCTGGCGCGTCACCGATCTCGCCGCCGCCGCCGGGCTGCCGATGCCCACCGTGTACCGCGTGGTGCAGACGCTCGCGTCCGAGGGGTATCTCGACCACCTGCCCAACGGCGACTACCGCCCCGGCGTCCGCACGCTGACGCTCGGGTCGGCCGCGCTGCGCAGCCTCGACCTCGTCGGCGTCGCCACCCCCAGGCTGCAGCGCCTGGGCGAGAGCACCGGCGAGACCGTGAACCTCGCGGTGCTCACCGGCGACCACGTGCTCTACCTCGTGCGGCTGCGCAACTCCGACCTGGTGACCGCGAACATCCAGGTGGGGTCGACGCTGCCCGCCGTGACGACGTCGATCGGCAAGCTCCTGCTCGCCCACCTCGACGAGGACGACCTGGCGTCGCGGATCACGCCGGAGTCGTTCGCCGCACAGCACGGCCCGAACGCGAAGGTCTCCCTCGACGAGCTGCGGACGGAGCTCGAGCAGATCCGTCAGCAGGGCTGGGCCATGCAGGACGAGGAGCTGGCCTACGGGCTGCGGTCGGTCGCCGGCCCGGTCACCGGCGAGGGCGGGCGCGTCGTCGCCGGCGTCAACCTGGCGGTCCAGGCGCGCGACTGGTCCACGCAGCGCATCGTGCGCGAGCTGCGACCCACGCTGCTGGACACGTGCGCGGAGATCTCCGCGCTGCTGTCCGGCGGCCACGCGTGACCCGGGTCCCCCGGCTCGACCCCGCCTCTCTCGACGAGGCACAGCGCGCGGTGTACGACGCCGTCACCGGCGGTCCCCGCGCCCAGGGTCCCGCGCTGTTCCGGCTGGTCGACGACGCCGGCGCCCTGGAGGGGCCGTTCAACGCCTTCCTCCTGCAGCCCGGCGTGGGCATGGCGCTCCAGGAGCTCGGCGCGGCCGTGCGCTACCGGACGACGTTCTCGGACCGGGAGCGCGAGATCGCCATCCTCGTGGTCGCGGTCCACCGCGACTCCGCGTTCGAGTGGTACGCCCACGAGGCCGTCGGGCGCCACGCGGGGCTCACGGACGCGGAGCTCCAGGCCCTGCGGGAGCACGACTACGACGTGCTCACGTCACCGTCAGAGCGCGTCGTGGCCCGCTCGACGCACCAGCTCCTGGACTCCGGCGACCTCGACGACGAGGCGTTCGCGCAGGCTACGGACGTGCTCGGCCTCCCCCAGGTGTTCGAGCTGCTCACGCTCGTCGGCTACTACGACACGCTGGCCCTTCAGCTGCGCGTGCTGCGCGTCGCCGCACCGCCGCACTGACCGCCGCCTCGCTTGACAGGTGGACCGTCGCCTCATCAGAATTGTGAAACTAACTTTCGTAGAGTGAAAGAGGGTCGAGCGATGAAGCTCGTGACGTTCAACGAGGGCCTCGTGGGGTACCTCGACGGTGACGAGGTCGTCGAGCTCGGCGTCGGCTCCACGCGGGAGTACTTCGAGCGGGGCGGTGACGTCGAGGAGACCGGACGCCGGTTCTCGCGCGACGCGGTCCACCTGCGGGCGCCGATCGTGCCCAAGAAGTTCTTCCACACGGCCGGCAACTTCGCGGCCCACCACGAGGAGCTCGCGGCGGTGAACTGGTCGCACCCGGTGCACAAGGGCATCGTCTTCTTCCAGAACGTCGACGCGATCATCGGCCCCGACGACGCGATCGTATACCCCGAGGGCCTCACGCGCGAGATGGACTACGAGCTCGAGCTGGGCGTCGTCATCGGCAAGAGCGGCAAGTTCTTCGGGCCCGAGGAGGCCGAGGACTACATCGCCGGCTACCTCGTGTTCAACGACATCACGGCGCGGGACATCCAGCGCCGCGAGATGCAGTCGGGCGTCTTCTCGTTCTCCAAGGGGATCGACACCTTCTGCCCGATCGGCCCGTGGATCGTCACCAAGGACGAGATCCCGGACCCGCAGAACCTGCGCATGGAGCTGCGGGTCAATGGCGACGTCCGGCAGCAGGGCAACACGTCCGACATGATCATCTCCCTGCCGCACCTGGTCGCCTACCACTCGGCGCAGGGCTACAGCGCGGGCGACATCATCACCACCGGCACCATCTCGGGCGTCGCGGCGATCCAGCCGAACCCCTTCGACTTCTACCTGCAGCCGGGCGACCGGATCGAGGCGGAGATCGAGGGCGTCGGCATCCTGCGCAACCACGTGGTGCCGTGGAGCGCCGCGCACGACACGGAGCCGTACACGACGGACCTCTACTCCCCCACCAACGGCTGACGCGATGAGGTTCGGCACCCTCGACGGACGGTTCGCGCTGGTCCGCGACGGGCGCGCCCTCGACGTGGCCACCGCGTCCGGCGGCGCTCTCCCGGCGGACCCCGTGGCCGCTCTCGAGCGCTGGTCGGACGTCGTCTCCTGGGCGCCGGGCGCGGACTGGTACGGCGGGGTCGCGGTGACCCCCGACCAGCTCGGGGCTCCGGTCCCGGCCCCTCGGCAGGTGTTCGCGATCGCGCTGAACTACCGGCCGCACGCCGCCGAGGCCGGGTTCGTGGCGCCCGACGAGCCGCTCGTGTTCACCAAGTTCCCCACCAGCATCACCGGCCCGGTGACCACCGTCGAGCTGCCCGAGGGTCACGTCGACTGGGAGATCGAGGTGGTCGCCGTCATCGGCCGCGGCGGGTACCGGATCCCCCGCGCCGAGGCGTGGGACGCCGTCGCGGGCCTCACTCTCGGGCAGGACCTCTCGGAGCGCGTGCAGCAGCTGCGCGGGACCCCGCCGCAGTTCTCGCTGGCCAAGTCCCACCCCGGGTTCGGACCCACCGGGCCCGTCGTGGTGACGCCCGACGAGCTGCCCGACCGCGACGACGTCGGCTTCGCGTCCCGGATCGGCGACGAGGTCCTCCAGCAGGGCCGCACGAGCGAGCTCATCTTCCCGGTGGACGACCTGGTCGCCCGCCTCTCGGCCGTGTGCCGCCTGCTCCCGGGCGACCTGATCTTCACCGGGACGCCCGCCGGCGTGGGCAACCGCCGCACGCCGCCGCGCTTCCTGCGGCCGGGCGAGACGCTGGTGAGCACCGCGGAGGGCATCGGGGACATCCGCCAGACCTTCGTCGCCGCGCCGTGAGCGGTCCCGTGCAGGAGACGACGGGCGTCGCGATCGTCGGCGCGGGGCCGGCGGGGCTCACGCTCGGCCACATCCTCGCCCAGGCCGGCGTGCCGTTCCGCATCCTCGAGGCCACCACGCGCGAGCACCTGCTGGGCCGCGTGCGCGCCGGCGTGCTCGAGCAGGGCACCGTCGACCTGCTCGCGTCGCTCGGCCTGGACGACGACCTGCGCCGCCGGGGCCTGACCCACCACGGGATCTACCTGCAGTACGAGGGCGAGCGCCACCACCTCGACTTCCCCGAGCTGGTCGGACGCACCGTGACCGTCTACGGGCAGCAGGCGCTGGTCGCGCACCTGCTCGCCGAGCACGAGCGCGCCGGGTCCGACATCGTGTTCGAGGCGGCCGACGTCCAGGTGCGCGGCGTGACCGGGAGCAGCCCGGGCGTGCGCTACCGCGACGACCGCGGGGAGGTCGAGCTCGCGTGCGACGTCGTGATCGGCGCGGACGGGTACCACGGGGTCTGCCGCCGGTCGCTGCCGCCGTCGGAGCAGGTCACCTGGGAGCGCACGTACCCGTACGCCTGGCTCGGCATCCTGGCCGAGGTCGAACCCTCGACGGACGACCTGGTCTACGCGCTGCACCGCGAGGGGTTCGCCATGCACTCCATGCGGTCGCGCCAGGTCTCGCGCCTGTACCTGCAGGTGGCTCCCGACGAGTCGATCGACGACTGGAGCGACGCGCGGATCTGGGACGCCCTGCAGACGCGTCTCGGCGTCGACGGGTGGACGCTCGCCGAGGGGCCGATCACCGAGAAGTCGATCACCCCGATGCGGAGCTTCGTCGCCTCGACGCTGGCCCACGGCCGCCTGTTCCTCGCGGGCGACGCGGGCCACATCGTGCCGCCGACCGGGGCGAAGGGCCTCAACTCGGCGATCGCGGACGTGGCGCTGCTCGGCCAGGCGCTGCTCGACGAGCGGGCGGGAGACCCCACGGGGCTGGCCAGGTACAGCGACCAGGCGCTGTCCCGGCAGTGGAAGGTGCAGCAGTTCTCGCAGTGGATGACCGAGATGCTGCACGTGCACCACGACGAGCCGGACGCCTCCGCGCGCGGGTTCCGCTACCGCAGCCAGGTGGGCCAGCTCGAGTACGTCACCCGGTCCCTCGCGGCCCGGCAGAGCCTCGCCGAGCAGTACGCCGGCCTGCCCTTCAGGGAGTGAGCATGTCCGAGCTGAGCCAGGAGACGATCTCCGCCGAGATCGCCGCGCGTCACGCCCGCGAGCAGGGCCGGCCGGGCGTGCACCCGCACCGCGACTTCGCGCCGTACCGCTCGACGCTGCTGCGCCACCCGACGCACGAGCTGGTCCGCGCCGACCCCGAGGAGATCGAGCTGGTCTCCCCCGCGTTCGGGCACACCGACGTGGCCGCGCACGAGTCGGACCTGACCATCCAGCACGCGGGCGAGCCCCTGGGCGAGCGGATCATCGTCACCGGGCGCGTGCTCGACGGCGAGGGGCGGCCCGTCCGGAACCAGCTGATCGAGGTCTGGCAGGCCAACGCGTCGGGACGCTACGTGCACAAGCGCGACCAGCACCCGGCCCCGCTCGACCCCAGCTTCACGGGCGTCGGCCGGGTCATCACGGGCGACGACGGCTCCTACCGGCTCGTCACCATCAAGCCCGGCCCGTACCCGTGGCGCAACCACCGCAACGCGTGGCGCCCGGCGCACATCCACTTCTCGTTCTTCGGCACCGCCTTCACGCAGCGGCTGGTCACGCAGATGTACTTCCCCGGCGACCCCCTGTTCGGGCTCGACCCGATCTACCAGTCCATCACCGACCCCGCCGCCCGCGCCCGCCTGGTCGCCGCGTACGACCACGACGTCAGCGAGCCCGAGTGGGCGCTCGGCTACCGGTGGGACGTCGTGCTCACCGGCCCCCAGGCCACCTGGACCGAGCCCGAGGACGCCGACCATGCCTGAGCAGACCCCGGGCCAGACGGTGGGCCCGTTCTTCGGGTACGCGCTGCCCTACGCCGGCGGACCGGACGTCCGGGCGCCCTGGCAGCCCGACGCGATCCGGCTGCACGGCGTCGTGCTCGACGGCGCCGGGTCCCCGGTCCCCGACGCGATGATCGAGGTCTGGGGAGCCGACGCCGACGGCCGGCCCTCCACCGAGCGTGGCTCGTTCGACCGGGACCCGCACGGGTTCACCGGCTTCGGGCGCTGCGCGACCTCCCTCGACGGCCGGTACGCGTTCAGCACGGTCAAGCCCGGACCCACCCGTTCCGGGTCCGCGCCGTACGTCCTGCTCGCGGTGTTCGCGCGCGGCGTCCTGCACCACCTGCTGACCCGCGCGTACTTCGGCGACGAGCCCGACGCGAACGCGTCCGACCCGCTGCTGAGCCGCCTCGACGCCGACCGGCGCGGGACGCTGGTCGCCGCGGTGGACGGCCCCCGCTCCTACCGGTTCGACGTCCGGTTGCAGGGACCCGACGAGACGGTGTTCCTCGACTACGGGACGCCGCGATGACCGCGGGCGACTGGGGCCTGCTCCAGCCGACGACCGCGGGCACGCGGGACGCCGCCGGGGACGACCAGGTGCTCGCCGCGATGGTGCGGGTGGAGGCCGCCCTGCTGCGCGCGTGGGCGGCGGTCGACGACGAGGGGGACGGCGGCGCGGCGCGGCTGCTCGACTCCGTGGCCGCCGACCCGACGGCCCTCGACCGCGACGCGCTCGTCGCCGGCGTGGCGCGGGACGGCGTCGCCGTCGTCGCCCTGGTCGGGCTACTGCGGCAGCGTCTCGACCGCGCCGGGCTGCCGGCCGCGCGGCTGCATGCCGGCGCCACCAGCCAGGACGTGCTCGACACCGCCCTCATGCAGGTGGCGCGCGCGACGTTCGCGCAGGTCCGGGTGCGGCTGGTCGCCGCCGGGACGGCGCTCGCGGTCCTGGCGGACGCGGAGCGCGACTCGCCGCGGGTGGGGCACACGCTCGGCCGCAACGCGGCGCCGACCACCCTCGGGGTGCAGATCGCCGGCTGGCTCGACGGAATCAGCTCGGCCGTCGCCGCGGTGGACGGCACCCGCTTCCCGGTCCAGCTCGGCGGCGCCGTCGGCACCGGCGAGCAGGCCGACCGGGCCGCCGGGCGGCCCGGGACGATCGAGGCCCTGCGCGCCACCCTGGCCGCCGAGCTGGGCCTCGACGACCCCGGGCGGTCGTGGCACACCGAGCGCACGCCGGTGCTCGCGGTGGCGACCGCGGCGTCGACGGTGACAGCCGCTCTCGGTCGGGTCGGCCGCGACCTGGTCATGGGCTCGCGCGAGGGGGTCGACGAGCTCGGGCTCGCCGGCGGCGGCGCGTCGTCGGCCATGCCGCACAAGCGCAACCCGGTGGGGCCCGTCGCCATGAGCGCGGCCGCGCTGCAGGCTCCGGGCCTCCTGTCGACGGTCGCCCGCGCGGCCGTGTCGGTGGACGAGCGGCCGGCCGGCGAGTGGCACGCCGAGTGGTCGGCGCTGCGGGACCTGCTGCGGCTCGCGGGCGGCTCGGCCGACGCCGCCGCGCGCACGGTGTCCGGCCTCACCGTGCACCGCGACGCCGCGGCACGGAACCTGCGGAGCGCCGACGTCGGTCCGGCGGACGCCGTCACGCTGGCCGCCTGCCGCCGGGTGGCGGACGCCGCGATCGCGCGCTTCCAGCACACCCTGGGCGGTGAGCGCCCGTGAGCGTCCCCCGGCTCCGCGGGTCGTTCGTGCCGGGCGCGGCGCCCGCCGCCCACCACGACCTGCTCGTCCTGCTGCCCTCGCTCGGCACCACCGCCGCGCTCTGGGACGGCGTCGTCGCCGGGCTGCGCGCGGACCCGGCGACCGCGGCGCTGCGCCTGCTGCGCATCGATCTGCCGGGTCACGGCGCGAGCCCGGCCACGGCCGACCCCGTCACGGTCGCCGACCTCGCCGCGGGCGTGCTGGCGGTGGTCGACGAGGCCGGCGGCGGGTCGTTCCACGTGGCCGGGGTCTCGCTGGGGGGTGCCGTGGCCCTCGAGCTCGCGGCCGCGCACCCGGACCGCGTGCGCACGCTCACCCTGTGCTGCAGCGGGGCCCGGATCGGGACCGCCCCGAGCTGGGCCGAGCGGGCCGCGGCAGTCCGGGCGGGCGGGACCGCCTCGCTCGTGGCCGGCAGCGCCGCACGCTGGTTCGCACCCGGCTTCCTCGAGCGCGGCGACCCCGCGGGTGCCCGCGCCCTGGACGCCCTGCTGCAGGTGGACGACGAGTCGTACGCGCGCTGCGCCGAGGCGCTCGCCTCGTTCGACCGGTCCTCGACAGTTCCCACGATCGCCGTCCCGACCCTGCTGGTGAGCGGCGGGCACGACGCGGTGACGACGCCCGCCTCGATGCAGGAGCTCGCCGAGAGCCTCCCGCACGCGGCGCACGCGACCCTCGCGTCCGCCGGCCATCTGGCCGTGCTCGAGCAGCCGCGCGCCGTGGTGGCCCTCCTGCGCGACCACCTCGGCGGCCCCGACGACGCCCGGGCCCGCGGGATGCGCGTGCGTCGCGCGGTGCTCGGCGACGCGCACGTCGACGCCGCCGTCGCAGCGACCACGCCGCTGACCGCGCCGTTCCAGGACTTCCTGACCCGGTACGCGTGGGGCGAGGTCTGGTCCCGGCCGGGCCTGTCGCGCCGCGACCGGTCCATCGCGACGCTCGCCGGCCTGGTCACGGGCGGCCACGAGGCGGAGCTGCGGATGCACGTGCGCGCCGCGCTGCGCAACGGGCTCAGCCCGGACGAGATCGCCGAGGTCGTGCTGCACACCGCGCTGTACGCCGGCCTGCCGGCCGCGAACTCCGCGATGGCGGTCGTGCGCGACGTCGTCGCCGACACCCAAGGAGAACCTGATGGACAAGACCGTCGCGACGGCTGACGAGGCCGTCGCCGACATCCCGTCCGGCGCGTCCCTCGCGGTGGGCGGCTTCGGGCTGTCCGGCGTGCCCATCGCCCTCATCCGGGCGCTGCTCGCCCGGGGGGTCGACGAGCTCGAGGTGGTCTCGAACAACTGCGGGGTGGACGGCTGGGGGCTGGGCGAGCTGCTCGCCGCCGGCCGGATCCGCCGGGTCGTGGCCAGCTACATCGGCGAGAACAAGGAGTTCGCGCGCCAGTACCTCGGCGGCGAGGTCGAGGTCGAGCTCACGCCGCAGGGCACCCTGGCGGAGCGGCTGCGCGCCGGGGGCGTCGGCATCCCCGCCTTCTACACGGCAGCGGGGGCCGGCACCGCGGTCTCCGACGGGGGCATGCCCCTGAGGTACGCCCCCGACGGGTCCGTGGCCCTGGCCAGCGCGCCCAAGGAGCTGCGGCCGTTCTCCGCGTTCGGCCGCAGCCGCGAGTACGTGCTCGAGGAGGCCATCCGCACGGACTACGGCCTGGTCCGCGCGGCCGTGGGCGACCGGCACGGCAACCTGCGGTTCGAGAAGTCGACCCGCAACTTCAACCCGCTCGCCGGCATGGCCGGTGCCCTCACGATCGCCGAGGTCGACCAGCTGGTGGAGCCGGGCGAGCTGGGCCCGGACGACATCCACCTACCGGGCATCTACGTCGACCGCGTCGTGCTGCTGAGCCCCGAGCAGTCCGCCGACCTGCCGATCGAGAAGACCACCGTCCGGCCGCGCCCGTCCGTGGAGATCTGATGCCGCTCACTCGTGACGAGATGGCCGCCCGCGCCGCCCGCGAGCTGCAGGACGGCTCCTACGTGAACCTCGGCATCGGGCTGCCCACGCTCATCCCGAACCACCTCCCGCCGGGCGTCGAGGTCGTGCTGCACTCCGAGAACGGCATCCTCGGCGTCGGCCCCTACCCCTGGGAGGGCGAGGCCGACCCCAAGCTCATCAACGCCGGCAAGGAGACCGTCACCGTCCTGCCCGGCGCCGCGTACTTCGACTCGGCCGCGAGCTTCGGCATGATCCGGGGAGGCCGGGTCACGCACGCGGTGCTCGGCGCGATGCAGGTCTCCGCGGGCGGCGACATCGCCAACTGGGCCGTGCCCGGCAAGATGGTCAAGGGCATGGGCGGGGCGATGGACCTGGTCAACGGTGCGGCCCACGTGCTCGTGGTCATGGAGCACGTGGCCAAGGACGGCTCGGCCAAGATCGTCGAGCAGTGCACGCTGCCGCTGACGGGGCGGGCGTGCGTCGACCGGATCATCACCGACCTGGCGGTGCTCGACGTGACCGCCGACGGGCTGCGGCTTGTCGAGCTCGCGCCGGGCGTGACGATCGAGCAGGTCCGGGCCGCGACCGGCGCACCGTTCGAGGACGGCCGATGACCGAGCTCCGCGAGGTCGTCGTCTGCGCGCCGCTGCGCACGCCCGTCGGGCGCCTCGGCGGGGCGCTGGCGCCGCTCGACGCCCGGGCGCTCGCGGTCGCGGTGCTGCGCGCCCTGCTCGACCGGACCGGCCTGGACCCCGCGGCCGTCGACTCCGTCGTCGCGGCTCAGGGCTACCCGACGATGGAGTCCCCCGCCCTCGGCCGCGTCGCCGCCCTGGACGCCGGCTTCCCGATCACCACGACCGGCTACCAGCTGGACCGGCGCTGCGGCTCGGGGCTGCAGGCCGTGCTCAACGCCGCCATGGAGGTGCAGACCGGCGTCGCCGACGTGGTGGTCGCCCTCGGGGTGGAGTCCATGTCGAACGCCCCCCTGTACACCGAGCAGGGCCGTCGGGGAGTCCCGCCCGGCGGCCTGCTGCTGCACGACGCGCTCGCCCGCGGACGCGAGACGGTGGGCGGGACCCGCTACCCCACCCCGGACGGCAACGTGGGCACGGCCGAGACCCTGCGCGCGGAGTACGGCATCGGACGTCGGGAGCAGGACGCCCTCGCGCTGCGGTCGCACCAGCGCGCCGTCGCCGCGCAGGCCTCCGGCGCGTTCGACGCCGAGATCGTCCCCGTGGAGGTGCCCGGTCGACGCGGCAGCGTGGTCGTGGACCGCGACGAGCACCCGCGCCCTGACTCCACGCTCGACGCCCTCGCCGCGCTGCGGCCGGTGCTGCTCGCGACCGATCCGGACGCCACGGTCACCGCGGGCAACTCCAGCGGTCAGAACGACGCGGCCGCGGCGTGCGTCGTCACCACGCCCGACCACGCCCTCCGCCTCGGCCTGACCCCGATGCTCCGGCTGCGGTCGTGGGCGGCGGCCGGCGTCGATCCCCGCCGCTTCGGCATCGCGCCCGTCCCCGCCACCCACCTGGCGCTGGCCCGGGCCGGCGTCGCGCTGGCCGACGTCGACGTGCTCGAGCTCAACGAGGCGTTCGCGGTCCAGGTCCTCGCGTGCCTGGCGGACTGGCGGATCGACCCCGAGGACCCTCGCGTGAACCCGCGCGGCAGCGGCATCTCGCTCGGCCACCCCATCGGCGCCACCGGCATCCGCATGCTGGCGACGCTCGCGCACGAGCTGCCCGCGCTGGACGGCACGCTCGCGGTCGAGACGATGTGCATCGGCGGCGGCCAGGCCCTCGCGGCGGTGTTCGAGCGAGCCTGACGGCCAAACCCCCGCGCCCGGCATCCACCACGCAGTACGGTCGACGGAGCGGCACCGGTGCCGCCCGGACGCCAGGACGGGAGCGGTGATGTCGTCGACGACACCCGGGACACGGGTTCAGGCCAGCAGCCCCATGAGCTCGCGCGCGGTGCGGGCGACGCTCGTCGTGGTGCTCGTCGCGACGCTCGCGCTGCTCTTCTGGGCGAGACACGAGAGGCAGCTCGAGGCCGGGTACGAGGACGCGTTCGCCGCCGGCGGTGTCACGGCCGTCGTCCAGCTCGCGCAGGAGCGCGGCGACGCCGTCGAGCAGTTCCCCGGCGGGGTCCGGGCGCCGTACGCCTGCTACCTCGAGGACGGCTCCTCGTTCCCCGACCTGCCGCTCGCGCAGTGCCGGGAGGAGGCGGCGGTCCTCGTCGCGGCCCGCTCGGGGGGCTGACCCCCTCTAGCGTGGGGGCATGGCCCGACCCATCGCGACCACCCGCACCGTCGACCTCGCCGACCTGCTCGACTTCGTCCGCGAGAGGCACCACATCGTCCTCGTGACCACGCGCGCGGACGGACGACCTCAGGTCTCCCCCGTCAGCGGCGGTGTCGACGACCAGGGTCGGCTGGTGATCTCCACGTACCCGGGCCGCGCGAAGACGGTCAACGCGGAGCGCGACCCGCGGGTGAGCGTCTGCGTGCTGTCCGACGACTTCGGGGACGAGTGGGTGCAGGTCGACGGCACGGCCGAGGTGCTGCACATGCCCGAGGCCGAGGACGCGCTGGTGGACTACTACCGCTGCATCGCCGGCGAGCACCCAGACTGGCAGGAGTACCGCGCCGCCATGCGGGTGCAGGGCAAGTCCCTGATCCGCATCACGCCCACGCGGTGGGGCCCGATCGCGACCGGCGGCTTCCCCGCGGACGTGGCTGCGCGGCTCGACGGCTGAGCCGCCACCCGTCCTGGACACCGGGTCGCGGCCAGGACCAGACTTCAGGGACAGGAGCCGGGGGGAGGCTGGTCCATGAGTCGGGGCACGTGCGCGATCTCCCTCCCCAACGGCAAGGCGTACCTCTTCCAGGGCACCACCTACACGCGGATGGACTTCGCCACCGGGTTCGCCGAGCAGAACGACCTCGACACCGCCACCCACTGGCCCGGACTGCGCGCCGACGCCGCGGACGCCGCCGTCTACTACGGCTTCGGCAAGGCGTACTTCTTCTACGGCGACGAGTACGTGCGGTACGAGGTCGGGAGCAACGGGCCCGAGGGCGTCGAGGCCGACTACCTGCCGCCCAACGCGCCGTTCACCACCGCGCAGTTCTGGCCGGGTGTCGGCGCGGGCGCCCTCGACGCGGTCCTCAACTGGGGCACCGGCAAGCTCTACTTCTTCCGGGGCGCGGACTACCTGCGCTACGACCTGACCCTCGACCGGGTGGACGACAACTACCCGCGCCCGATCGCGTCGGGGTGGCCGGGCCTCTGGGCGGACGGGGTCGACGCGGCGCTCTACCAGGGCGGGTCGTTCGCGTACTTCTTCAAGGGCTCCGAGTTCTGCCGCTACAACGTGGACACCGACGCGGTGGACGCCCAGGACTCCATCTCCGCGCTCCAGCTGGACCCCGTCCCGCCGGCCATGCTGAAGGCGGCGCGCGACCTCACGCTGCCCGAGGCCAACGCGATCATGGGCTACCAGATCCAGGCCGGGAAGTACTCGCTGAGGGCCACCAGCACCCCGTACGCCGGGGACTGGCAGACCGGGATCACGTCGCCGCAGCCCGCCACCCACGTCGTCGTGCAGCCGACCTCCGTCGGGGGGATCACCTACGAGAACGACGCCGTGCACCAGACGCTCATCGACAACGTCGACCAGCGGATGCTCGTCGCGCTCTACCGGCTGACCCGATGGCTGAACTCGTCCGCGCCGGACGTCTCCACCATCCTGCACAAGGGCATCGGGCACGGGAGCGGGCTCCCGAACGACTGCCACAACCAGGGCCGGGCGCTCGACTTCTCGGGCGTCCAGGGAACCCTCGACGGCGCCGCGTTCGACAAGCGGGTGCTCGCCGACTGGGGCAAGCTGCCGGCCGTCGCCGGGGCGGCCACCCGGCTGGACCCCGCCGTGGACCCGCTGGCCGACCTCCTGTTCCGCACGGCCTTCACGTTCGGCACGTTCGAGTGCGAGTGCAACGGGATCGGTCCTGCCAACCGGTGGCCGCGCAAGCGGCTCGGCGACGCCGGCGGGTACGTGATCCACCCCGACTACATCGACGGCCCCGGCGAGAACCTCCGCGCGCAGCACCAGGACCACATCCACATGCAGGTGGGCAAGACGCGGATCTAGCGTCGCGCCGCGAGCCCGTCGTCGGGCACGAACCCGGGGATGTCCTCGACCCGGCGGTACACCGGGAGTCCGCGTTCTTGCGCGATCGCCACGTCCTGGTCGGCGCCGGTCGACTCCCCCTCCAAGCGCAGGACGGCGTCGCAGTGCTGGAGCAGCCGCTCGGCGGTGGGGTACATCACGCGCTCCGCCAACGGGCTGAGCGGCCCGTCGGCTCCCGCGCTGCTCAGCACGGGGAGCGCCACCCACTCGCCGATCATCGGGAGGTGGCCGCTGCGGAAGATCGGCCAGGCGGCCCGCTCGAGGCGTTCCAGGTTCTGCGCCATCAGGGCGGGATCGTCGCCCGTCCCGGAGCGGTAGGGGCCGGCGATCAGGATCAGCAGGGGAGTCGTCACGTGCACTAGTATGCATGAATCGGAACAACCACGGAGGAACGTGCATGCTGGCTGCTCAGCGCAAGGAGCTGCTGCTCGCTCGGCTGCGTGCCGACGGGCGCCTCGTCGCCAAGGACCTGGCGGCCGAGCTGGACACGTCCGAGGACACGATCCGGCGCGACCTGCGCGAGCTCGCCGACGCGGGGCTCGCCCAGCGCGTGTACGGCGGCGCGATCCCGGTCGCGCCCGCCGCCGCGAGCTACGCGCGCCGGCAGCAGATCGCCACGGGCAGCAAGCAGCGGGTCGCCGCGGCGTGCCTCCAGCTGGTCGAGCCGGGCAGCACGCTGATCCTGGACGGCGGCACGACCGCGCTCGAGGTCGCCCGCCTGCTGCCCCGCGACCCCGGGCTCACGGTGATCACCCACAGCCCGACGATCGCCGTCGCGCTGGTCGACCACCCCGCCGAGGTCGTCATCCTCGGCGGGAGGCTCTTCAAGCACTCGGTCGTGGCGGCCGGCGCGGCCGCGGTCGAGGCGGCCGCCCTGGTCAGCGCCGACCTCTTCCTGCTGGGCGTCACCGGCGTGCGGCCGGACACGGGCCTGACCACCGGCGACGTCGACGAGGCGGCGATGAAGCGCGCCCTCGCGCGCCGCGCGGCCCAGACGTGGGTGATGGCGAGCCAGGAGAAGATCGGCGCCGCGTCGCCGTTCCCCGTGCTGCGCCTCGACGAGGTCGCCGGGATCGTCAGCGACGCCGACCGCCAGGATCCCGTCCTCGCGGAGCTCGAGCGCACCGGGGTCCGCGTGCTCCGCGCCTGACAGGTCCACCCTCGTGTCCGTCGACGGTGGCACGGTGGGCACATGCGCTACTGCGTGTCCGTCGCCAACTTCGGGCCGGGGATCGACGCCGGCGTGCTCGCGGGCTGGGCCGTGGACGCCGAGGCGGCCGGGTGGGACGGCTTCTTCCTGTGGAACCACCTGTTCGCGTTCGACCCCGGGCCGATCGACGTCGTCGACCCGTGGATGGCGCTCGCCGTGGCGGCCGACCGGACCGCGCACATCCGGCTCGGCACGCTGGTGACTCCGCTGCCCCGCCGCCGACCGGTCAAGCTCGCACGAGAGACGGTGACGCTCGACCGCCTCAGCCGAGGGCGGGCCGTGCTCGGTGTCGGCATCGGCGCCTTCCCGTTCGAGTGGGACTACCTGGGGGAAGAACCGGACCTGGCGACGCGCGGCCGCATGCTCGACGAGCACCTGGAGCTCCTGGCCCGGCTCTGGACGGGTGCGCCGGTGGAGCACCGCGGCGAGCACTACCGGGTCGCCCGGACCGACGCCGCCCTCCCCTGGCAGGCGGAGGCCCACCCCCCTCCCGTGCAGCGCCCGCGCATCCCCGTGTGGGTCGCCGGCACCTGGCCGGGCACGCGGCCCTTCCAGCGCGCGGCCGCTGGGACGGTGTCGTGCCGATGCGCGTCGACGGGCCGTGGACGCCCGCGGACACCCGGGACGTCCACGCCTACGTCGCGCGGCACCGCGCCGCGTCGATGGGGCCGTTCGAGCTGCTGGTGCCGGGAACGAGCCCGGAGGGCGGCGCGCACGACGCCGGTGCTCCGCACGCCGACGTCGGCGGGACGTGGTGGCAGGAGAACGTCACCCCGTGGCGCTACGGCTGGTCGGCGGGTGACCCGCTGCCGGCGGAGCAGATGCGCGCGCGCATCCTCGCGGGCCCGTGAGCGGGCGTGGGCGTCAGGCGTCCGCCGGCTGGTAGAAGTTCCGCTCCCACCGGTGGCGCCGGATCACGTCGCGCTGCGCGTCGGTGAGGCGTCGGCCGTCGCTCGTGGCGGCGTTGCGCTCGACGTTGCGCACGGTGCGCATGCCGGCGATCACCGTGGAGACCGCGGGGTGGTCGAGGACGTGGCGCAGCGCGAGGTCGGGCAGCTGGTCGGTGCTGATGCCCAGGTCGCCGACGAGGTCCGCCACGTGCCGCTCGACCTGGGCGGCCCGGTCCCCGCCGAAGTAGGTGTTCCGGAAGTCGCCGTCCGGGAACGTCGAGCCCGCCGTGATGCGACCGGTCAGACCGCCCTCGTCGAGGGCGACGCGCACGATGACGCCGACCCCGTGCTCGGCGCAGGCGGGCAGCAGCTGCTCCTGCGGCTGCTGGTGCCACACGTTGTCGATGACCTGCACGGTGTCGACCGTGCCGCTGCGCACCAGGTCGAGCGCGTTCTCGGGCTGGTAGTCGTTGACGGAGACGCCGAAGAACCGGATCTTGCCCTCCTGGCGCAGGTCGGCGATCGTCTCCAGCCAGTCGCCCCTGCCCACCCACTCGTCGCTCCAGACGTGGAGCTGGAGCAGGTCGAACGCCTCGAGGCCGGAGGCCGCCAGGCTCGTCTCGAGGCTGCGCCGGATGTGGTCGCCGGGGAACGTCTGGTCCGGGTGCAGCCCGCCCGGCGCGGGCCAGACGCCGTTCTTGGGCGGGACCTTCGTGGCGACGTGCACCTCCGGGTGGTCGCGCAGGACGCCGCCGACGATGCGCTCGCTCTCGCCGTAGCCGCGCGCGGTGTCGACGAAGTTGACGCCGAGCTCGATGGCGCGGTGCAGCGCGGCCACGGACTCGTCCTCGTCGGCCCCGATCCAGATCGAGGCGCCGATCCCCCAGGCCCCGAACCCGATCTCCGACACGGTCAGGCCGGTCGTGCCCAGCTGGCGGAACTCCATGCGTACTCCTCGTCAAGCGTGTCGGTGGTGCGCGGTCACGGGTGTCAGGCCTCGACGAGCTCGCCGCCCCAGTCCTGCGGGTCGACGTCGGCGATCGTCTCGGTGAACGTCCACCGGTGCCCGGCCGGGTCCTCTGCCGTGTACTGCCGCTCGCCGTACGGGAAGTCCGTCGGCTCCATGAGCACCCTCGCACCGTTCTGCCGCGCGCGCAGGCAGTGCGCGTCCACGTCGTCCACGCGGACCATGACCGACTGCACGACCTCGCCCGGTCGGGGTGGCCGGCGGTCGCTCCCGGTGTCCGCCACGATGACGTCGCCGTCTCCGCACCGCAGCTGCGCGCGGTGGTCGGCGCCGATGCGCACCCGCTCGACCAGGCCGAAGGCGGCGGCGAGCCACGTGACGGCTGCGCGGACGTCCGGGTAGGTGAGCACCGGCACGACCGCCGACGCCGGAGCGGACCTGTTCGCCACCGGAGCAGTCAACGCCTCCCCGTCCGCTCTGTACAGGTGGGCGATATTCGTGTGCCTCGCCCCCGCGCCGCACCTAGCGTTCGAGGGTGCCCAGCCGACTGACGGCCCTGACCATCGACGCGAGCGACCCCGCGCGCCTCGCGCGGTTCTGGGCCGACCTCCTCGGGCGCGACGCCGTCGCGGACGCCTCCGGGGTGCTGGTGCCCGCGACCGCGGCCCAGCTCGGACTGCGCTTCGTCCCGAGCGCGGCGCCCCGGGTCGGCCTGAACCCCTCGCACCTGCACCTCACGAGCGCCGTGCAGGCCGACCAGGACGACACCGTCGCCCGAGCCCTCCGGCTGGGCGCCGGGCACCTCGACGTCGGTCAGCTCCCCGGCGAGCGGCACGTCGTGCTGGCCGACCCCGAGGGCAACGCGTTCTGCGTGATCGAGCCCGGCAACAGGTTCCTGGCCGGTTGCGGCTTCCTCGGCGAGCTCACCTGCGAGGGCGGGCGGGAGACCGGCGTCTTCTGGTCCCGCGCGCTGGGCTGGCCGCTGGTGTGGGACCAGGACGACGAGACCGCCGTGCAGTCGCCGCAGGGCGGCACCAAGGTCTCGTGGGACGGCAAGCACCTGTCGCGGCGGCAGGGTCGGGACCGGCTGCGGCTGGAGCTCGGCGCGGTCGGCGACCTGCGGGCCGAGGTCGACCGCCTGGTCGCGCTCGGCGCCACCCGACTGGGCGCGACCGGGGACGGCTCGGTCGCGCTGGTCGATCCCGGCGGCAACGAGCTCAGCGTCCGCGGCGCTCCCTGACGGCTCCTCGAAGGACCTTGGGCCCTGCTGCGCCGGGCCCGCCGGCGACAGGCTGGTCGGACAGCAGCCGGCGCGAGGGGATGAGGACAGTGGGCCACGAGAGCGGGCCGGAGCGTCGCCCGACGACCGAGGACGTGTGGCGCGCGATCGAACGGGCGTCGTTCGCGGTGCTCAGCCACCTCACGCCGGAGGGCGAGCCGCGGTCGAGCGGCGTCGTCTACGTGGCGACGGGCGGCCGCATGTACGTCGCGGTGGCGCCGGACGCCTGGAAGGCGCGGCACCTCGCGGCCGACGGGCGGCTCGCCGTGACGGTGCCCGTGCGTCGCGGAGGGCTGCTCTCGCTGCTCTTCCCCATCCCGCCGGCCACGGTGAGCTTCCATGCGACCGCGGTCGTGCACCCCGCCGGCGAGCTGCCCGACGAGCCGAAGCAGCTGGCGTCCCTGGTCCCGGCCGAACGCCGCGCCGAGTGCCGCCTCATCGAGATCGTGCCCGTGGGGCAGTTCCTCACCTACGGCATCGGCGTCTCCCTCAACGACCTGCGCAGCCCCGCGCTCGCCCGCGCCCGCGTGCCCGTCGAGGCGCTGCACGCCGCGTCGTAGGCCGTGCCGGGCCGAGCTCTCACGGGTGCCGGCTCACCACCGGTGGGCGACGTCCACCACGACACGAGACCCGGTCCCCGGTCCGTCGAGCACGAGCACCCGGTACGGCAGACGTGCCCGCACGCCGATCCCGACGCTGGTGTACCCCTCGAAGGTGCCCGCCAGGACGACCTGCCGGAACGGGCGGTAGCGCGCGACGTTCGTCAGCTCGAGCGGGTCGGCGGGCCGATACGTCGGCACGGCGTTGTGGGTGTACGCCGGGGCCTGCACGGTGATCTGCAGGGCTGCGCCTCCGCGCGTCGGGATCAGCGCCCCCGAGGCGTCCTGCACCACGTGCGGCACGTACCTCGCCGTGTAGCCGCCGACGGCCCCGTCCACGTCGACGACGAACCGGTCGTAGCAGGCGTGCTGGCCGGTGCGGACGTTCACCACACGGCCCTGGGCCCGGCCTCCCGCCGGCAGGCCGGACGCCGACTTCTCGAGCGAGCCCCACACGAGGCCGCAGTAGGGCGCTGCCGTGGCAGGCGACGCCGGGACGAACAGGAACGCGCTCACCAGCAGGAGGACCGACAGGAACGCACGTCGCATCGCACGACTCCTCGCACCGCGTGGGCCCCGCCGATGGAGCCCGGCTCTCCAGGCTAGAGCCGCCCGGAGCCGGCGGAACGGGCCGAACGTCCCGGTCGCGCGCACTCTCGGGAGAGATCCGTGGAGGTCCTGCTCCGGCTCCGCGACGGCGTCGGTCCCGAGCTCCCCGGCGAGCTCCTCATCGGCGGTCCTTCGTCAGGTCCTCGGCGAACATGACGATGATCCCGCTCGGCCCCCGCACGTACGTCAGCCTGTAGACGTCCTGGTAGTTGGCGACGCCGCGCAGCGGGAGACATCCGTGCCTGGCGGCGATCTCGAGGGCCTCGTCGATGTCGTCGACCGAGAAGGCGACGCGGTGCATGCCGATCTCGTGGGGGCGGGTCGGCTCGGTCTCGATCGCCGTCGGGTGGAGGTACTCGAACAGCTCGAGGCGACCGTGGCCGTCGGGGGTCTGGAGCATGGCGATGCGGGCGTGGTTCCCGTCCAGCCCGACGGCGGTGTCGGCCCACTCGCCGCTGACGGTGTCCTGCCCGACGACCGTCAGGCCGAGGTCGGTGAAGAACGCGATCGTGGCGTCGAGATCGCGGACGGCGATGCCGACGTTCTCCAGCGTGATGGCCATCCGTCGCACGATAGCGAGCGGGGGTCGGCCCTGCCCGGTGGTCCGCGAGGCCCTGTCCCGGTTGCGACGCGACGATCGCCCGTGCCTACTTCTGAGGGATGGACGACTGGCAGGATGCGACGACCCTGTTCGGGTACCTCAGCTACGCCGACGTACCGGCGGCGATCCTCTGGCTGGAGGCGCTCGGGTTCCAGGTGGTCTCCCCGCAGCCGGGCGACGACGGCACCGTCCAGCACGCCGAGCTCCGGCTGGGACGCGCGGTCGTCATGGTGGCGTCGTCGGACGAGGCGTACGACACCCCCGCGCTGCACGGCCAGTCGGTCGGTCACGGGCTCTACCTGCAGACCCCTCGGGTGGACGAGCTGTTCGAGCGGGCGGTCGCTGCCGGGGGTCGCAGCGTGTTCCCGCCGGAGGACACCGAGTGGGGTTCGCGGCGGGCGCGCGTCCTCGACCCGGGAGGCAACGAGTGGTCGTTCGGCAGCTACGAGCCCGGGCACACGTGGTGAGGCGGCACGACTGACGGCCTCACGGGTGGGTCCGCGTGGTCTCGACGAGGACCTCCCTGCTCGTGCCGCCCGCGATCTGCACGGTCATCACGGGGCCGACGCCGGGGGCGTAGAGCTTCAGCTCGGCCACGTCCGGTTCCAGCGGCGTGGTGTCTCGCGTCAGCAGGACGTCGCGGTAGGCGCCGGCGGGAGTCTCGGCCGCCTCGCTGACGGACAGCACGGCTGCCACGTCCTCGGCCTCTCCCGCGAGGTACTCCTGGCGGTACCGGGTGCCCGGTCGGGGCTGCGCGGGGACCACGACACCGGGGAACGCGCCGTCGACGCCCGCCTCCCACGAGCCGGCTGTGGACGCCACGTTCCCGTTCTCGTACTCCGTGGTGTGCTCCCCGAGGTACCAGACGTTGCCGGTGGCGTCCTGGGCGTACAGGTCGTAGGTGTCCTCCACGGTGGCTCCGCCCTCGGTCACGAGGTCGTGCACGACCCGGGCCTCGATCCCCAGGGCGACGGTCGACGTCCGGTCGAGGACGGTCACGTCGACCCGGAGCACGCGGCCGGCGTCGTCGGTCTCGCGATAGACCCAGCGATCGCCGACCTCCATCGGCCAGTACGGGTTGGAGATGGTGACGGAGAAGTCGGCCGGGTCCAGCCGGACGGGCTCGGAGCCCTGCGGCAGCTGCTCGCGCCCGGTCGCCGCGGCGCTGCCCGACGCCGACGCACCGGGTGGCGAGCCCGGTGTGCACGAGCTCAGCCCGCACGCGAGCAGCACCGCGGCCGCCGTGCCCACCCGCACACGCACCCGCCGCACACCCGTGCCACGGCCTGTCGCCTTGTCCTCCGTGCACCCACGCATGGGACGCCTCCCGTCCGGGTGGATCGAGCCTGCCGTCGGCTCGATCGTGCGCGCAGGTCGCTGAACGCAGGCTGACCCGTACCCGCTCGGGCTCGCGACGCCGCTGCCGACGTCGCGAGCGCTCCGGTGAGGGGCCCAAAGGCCCACCCCGGCCTCCGTCTCCTCCCGCAGAGTGGAGTCAGACGCCTCGTCGACCCCGTGATCCGGCCGGCCTGGCCGCCGAGATCGACAGGAGAGCCGCATGACCACGACGACGACCACGACCACGACCATCGACCCCGCCACGCTCGCCGGGTACGTCGACCACACGTTGCTCAAGCCCGAGGCGACGGCCGCGGACGTGGCCGCCCTGGTGGCCGAAGGGTCGCGGCTGGGCGTCTACTCGGTGTGCGTCTCGCCGTCGTTCCTGCCGCTGGACCTCACCGAGGCGCCGAACCTGCGGCTGGCTGTGGTGTGCGGCTTCCCTTCCGGCAAGCACCACAGCACGGTCAAGGCTGCCGAGGCGGCACTGGCGATGCAGCAGGGGGCCGACGAGGTGGACATGGTGATCGACCTCGGTGCGGCCAAGGCCGGGGACTTCGCCGCGGTCGAAGCAGACATCGCCGCCGTCCGGGCCGCCGTGCCGGCCACCGGGGTGCTGAAGGTCATCATCGAGTCCGCGGCGCTCGACGACGCGCAGATCGTGGGCGCCTGCCGCGCAGCGGTGGCTGCGGGCGCCGACTACGTCAAGACCTCCACGGGGTTCCACCCGGCCGGCGGCGCCACCGTGCACGCCGTGGAGCTGATGCGCGCGACCGTGGGTCCCACGGTGGGCGTCAAGGCCTCCGGTGGCATCCGCACGGCCGCAGATGCCGTCGCACTCATCGATGCGGGCGCGACCCGCTTGGGCTTGTCCGCCACAGGCCCCGTGCTCGCCGGCCTGGACGGCGGCGCCGGCTACTGACCGGAGCCTGCGACTCCGGCGGCGGAGCGCCCACCCGCCGGGTGCCCAGACTGTTCATCGGGAGACGTCCGAGGACGTCTCCCGGAAGTGGTGGCGATGTGCACCAGGCGTCGTGCTGAGCCGTCGCTGAAAGCTCCGGTTCATGGACTCGGGGGTCCCGAAGCCGCACGCCCTGGCGATCTGTTCGATGGTCCTGCTGGTGGTCTCGAGGAGCCGACACGCAGACTCGAGCCTGACTGCTTCGACGTGATGGGCCGCGGTCGCACCCACCTCTGCCTTGAAGACCCGGGTGAACTGCCGTTCGGAGAGGTTGACCTGACGGGCGAGCGCGGCGACCGAGAGGTCGTCGGTCAGATGGTCGCGGATCCACGCCAGGAGGTCACGGACCGGTTCCGTGTCGGCTGCCTGTCCAGCCAGCAGGGGCGAGAACTGCGCCTGCCCACCAGAGCGCTGCAGGTAGACGACCAGCTGGCGCGCGACGGTGGCCGCGGCCCGATGGCCGTGGTCGTCGGCGACCAGAGCCAGCGCCAGGTCGATGCCGGCGGTGACGCCGGCGGAGGTCCAGACGTTGCCGTCGTGCACGTAGATGGCGTCGCGGTCGACGCTGACGTCGGCGTAGGTGTCACGAAGGAGCCCGCAGTCCGCCCAGTGGGTGGTGGCACGTCGTCCGGCCAGCAAGCCGGCTGCCGCGAGCACGAACGCGCCGGAGCAGACGGACGTCACGCGACGGGCGTCGGTGGCCAGCCGTCTGACCTGGGCGAGCAGCTCGTCATCGGCGACGACGGTGCCCATGTCGGTGCCGCCGGCGACGACGAGGGTGTCGATCGGTCCGGCGACGTCGCCGGCCGGGGTCGACGCGAACTCCAGCCCGCAGCTCGGCCGGACCGGGCCGCCCCCGGTGGTCACGACCTGGGTGAGGTACCGGGCGGCGGGCACGAAGCGGGACGCGGTCGAGAAGACCTCCAGCGGACCTGTGACGTCGAGGATCTGCGCTCCCTCGAAGGTCACGATCACCACGTCCCGCTCGACGACGGGGGCGACCGCCGGCTCACGCGCGCGCGGGCCCGCCACACCGGTCATCGGGGCTCCATCTGCCGACCGTACGCGGTGGCCGGAATCGTCAACAACGTGTCCTGGTGGCCGGGCCGCTCCCGCCCCACGCTGGAAGGGAGACGGCCACGGACCCCTTCCGGACCCCCTCCCCCACCCAGCCACCACTGAAGAAGGCAGCCATGACCACCACCGCCACCCCTCCGGCCTCCGACGCTGCGCCGTCCACGACTCGGATGAGCCACCCGGTCGTCGGGGCTCGTGCGCCACGGGGGCACATCGGTGCGATCGTGGCCGGCTCGTTCGCCGGCGGCCTCCTCGCGGCTGTCGCGCTCGTTGCTGCCCCGTTCATACCACCGACCGAGGCCGGGCTGACCGGCGCGGTCCTGTGCGGGATTGCTCTGGGCTGGGCGCTCCTGGCCGTGCTCTCGACGCGGTTCACCGACCAGCCCCAGAGGTGGGCCGCGGCTCCCGCGCTCGTCATGGGCCTGTCCGGCCTGCTCCTGATCGCGTTCGGCCACTCCGCCCTTGAGCTCCTCAGCTGGGTGTGGCCTCCCGTCATGCTGGCCCTGGCGGTCTGGATGCTCGTGAGCGCCCGTCGACACCTGCACAGCCCGAGCCGACGCTGGCTCGTCTACCCCGCGCTCGGCGTCCTGGCGCTCGCCTCGCTGGGCGGCGGCTACCAGACCGTGCGCGCAGCCGTGGAGGCGAGCGCCGACGCCATGCCCGGTCAGCTGGTCGACGTCGGCGGCCACCGCCTGCACCTGACCTGCACGGGCTCGGGCAGCCCGACCGTCGTCCTCGAACCAGGTGCCGGCATGGTCTCCGCGCAGCTCGGCCTGATCACGCCCACCGTCGCCCGCGACACCCGGGTCTGCGTCTACGACCGCGCAGGGCGCGGCTGGAGCGAACCCGCTGCGACCCGCCAGGATGCGACGCAGATCGCGACCGACCTGCACACCCTGCTGGAGCGCGCTCAGGTCCCCGGACCGTACGTGCTGGCCGGCCACTCCTTCGGCGGCCTCTACGTGATGACCTTCGCCGCGCGCTACCCCGCCGACGTAGCCGGCCTGGTGCTGGTGGACTCCACCCCCCCGGCCTCCCCCGCAGACGCGACCGCGACAGCACCCGATGACGCGGGGGCTTCCCCCCTCGCGGACCGTGTCGTCACCCTGGTCTCGGCCTCCGCCCGCCTCGGCGTCACCCGCCTGGCCGGCCTCCCGACCCCGAACGACGTGCGCAGCACGATCGAGGAGTACGGCCAGGGCGGGTCCTCCACGCGGGAAGCGGCAGCGCTGCGCGACTTCGCCGGCAACCCGTTGATCGTCCTGACCGCCGGCATCGGCCACGACGCCGACGCGTCGGCCGCACAGGACGCCCTGGCCACTCTGTCCACCGGCAGCGTCCACCGCGTCATCGACGACGTCGACCACATGGGGATGATCGTGGACGAGGACGGTGCAGCCGCCACCGCCCGAGCGATCCTCGACGTGGTCACCTCGATCCGGACCGCGACGCCGATGGTCGACTAGCCCCGCGGGCACTCCCCGCCCGATCACTCAGACCAGCGGCCGCACACCGCCCAAGACCTCGTTCAAGGCTTCGGTCGACGAGGGGTGGGTCCAGATGCCGTCTCGCAGCTGTGCGGCCGTGGTGCCCATACGCATCGCGAGGGCGATCGTGTTGATGACTTCCTGCGCATCCACGCAGAACAGCGTGGCGCCCAGGATCTGGTCCGTCCGCGCGTCGACGACCACCTTGATGAGCCCGTGGGTCTCACCGACGATCTTGGGGCGCGGCATGGCGGCGATATCGGCCACGTTCTTCGTGGCGACCAGCACCGGTCGATCCAGCCCACGGGCCTGACTCTCGTTGATGCCCACCCGGGCCAGCGGCGGGGTCAGGAACGTCGTCGACGGGACAGCGACCCGGTCGGTCGTGGATCGGGCGCCGGCACCGGTCAGCTGGTCGAGAACGATGCGGTAGTCGTCGAGCGACACGTAGGTGAACTGGGGACCGCCGTTCACGTCCCCGATCGCGAACACACCGGGCACCGAGGTCCGCAGCTTCTCGTCGACCACGACATATCCGCGGTCGTCGGTCGCGATACCGGCCCGCTCGAGCCCGAGGTCCGCGGTCGCCGGCTTCCGACCGGTGGCCAGCAGCACGGCCTCGGCCCGGATCTCGTCAGCGCCCACGAAGACGCTCACGGCCGCGCCGCCCACGGCGTCACGTATCGATGTGATCGAGGAGTCGAGCCGCACGTCGACCCCCACGTCCTCGAGCAGCGATCGAACCGCGGCCGCCACGTCACGGTCCTCACCCGGAATCAGCTGGTCGTGGTGGTCGACGAGCGTGACGTGGGAACCGAACCTGGCGAACATGCCGGCGAACTCCAGCCCGACGAACCCGCCCCCGACGACGACCAACCGACGAGGCAGCGGGTCGACGTGCTGCAGCGTGGTCGAGTCGTACACCCGTGAGCTTCCCGAGGCTCCTCCGACGGAAGCGGAATCGGGGACGGTGCCGGTGTTCACCACGACGGTCGCAGCGGCGATCGTCAGCCGGTCCCCTCCCGCCTCCACCGCCACCTCGTGCGGGCCCGTGAAGCGCGCGTGCCCGTCGACCAGGGTCACGGCGTCGACCTCGGCCAGCATCGCGCGGTTCCGTGCCCGGAGCTGGGCGGTGAGACTGTCCCGCCGGCCGACGGATGCGGCGAACCACTCACCCGCATCCGCACCGTCCGGTCGGGACTCCGCCTGGTGGATGAGCGCCTTGGTGGGCACGCAGTTGATGTTGATACAGCTGCCGCCGTACATCTGGGACGACCGCTCCACCACCGCGACGCTTCTGCCCGCCCGTCCCAGCGCCCCGGCGAGCGTCTTGCCGCCCTTCCCCCACCCGAGGATCACCACGTCGACGTCGATGTCAGCCACATCTCTTTGTACGCCTGCACGACCGACTGCGAGGCGTTGCAAGCCACCGGGCCTGTCAGCAGCCAACGGCCGCACTCCGGGAGGGGTTGACGTGGTGCTTCTGTGGGGACGGGCGAGTCCAGAGACTCCTCCCGCTGGGCGGCGATTGACACGTCCTGGGGTCAAGTCATCCCCTTGTGAAGACGTGACGTACCGGTGCATTCTAGACATCGGGCCGGTATCGGGGGCTATCGGCCGTCCAGACCCCGCGCCTTCCGCTGTCTGGCCCGCCGCATCACCGCCTTCGGGGATCGACGACGAGCTGGACGTGCCCGCCCCCACCACCGAGGGGGAACGTCGTCATGCCCGAGATCAACGACGCCAGCGGCCACATGCCGAACGAGCCGGAGCACCCCGACGCACCATCCCCAGCGCCGCCGCTGACACGGGCCACGATTGCGACGCCCAGCGAGCCTGATCCCAAGACCTCGAAGACTTCCTCGTCCAGATCGCGGCACACGACGCTGTCGGCGAGAGCGACGGCTGGATCGAAGGTCGAACAGGACCCCGCAGCGTATCCGCAGCAGACACCGCCGCTGGTGACGGCGACGCCTCCACCGGTCGGCGGGTCCAAGACCGCTCGAGCGACGACCAGAGGCAGGGTCGCGCAGGTCAAGGCGCCCGCCGCTTCATCGGACGATGGCGGGGTGCTGGCCGATGCACCGTCTGTCTCCGCGTTCGAGAAGGAGCTGCACACCCAGGACAGGATCGAGGACCTCCTGGGCGGACGGCTCAAGGCGAAGGTCGCCGAGACCACGAAACACGCCACCACGGCGAAAGCAGCCTTCGCGAAGTTCGCGCCCAGTGCACTCACGCCGGCCGACCGCGCGCGAGGGGTGTTCCTGCCTCAGGGAAGGAAGCTTGCGACATTCCAGGCGACCGCCGTAGCGAACGGTGTGACGAGGCTGAACGACACGGCCGACCAACGGCACCTCCGGGTGACGCTGGCCGACGCGGCAAGCACGATCATTGGTGCCAACGACCGAGGGCAGGCCGCCATCCCGGTCAAGGTCGGTGGCTTGGTGAAGTTCCTCGACACGCACCTCAAGGAGGCGCCGGCACTGACGCTCCCCTCGATCGTCTCCCGTTGCGCGGCCCAGCTCGAGGCGGCGAAGAGACTCCGTGAAGGCACCCTCGGCACGCCGACACCAGCGCCCCCGCCAACACCCAGCGCTGACACGGCCGTGATAACACAGCAGAGCACCAGCGGTACCACCCAGCGGTCGCTGCGCGCGAAGGACCTCGTGCACGACTACCTACCCAAGCTGATCGGCACGATGACATCGCCCGAGACGCCCCTGGACCCGCTGACCTCCCGGGCCACCCTGGACGACACCGAGCGAGGCATCGACACGTTCCAGCTGCGCGCCGGCGCCTCAGATGTCACGTCGTACCACGACTTCCACACGCTGCGCGTGGCGTTCGACCACGTGTGGACCGAGCTCGTCGATGACAACCTCCGCGCGCTGGGCGAAGAGATGTATGCGCTCGTGCTCGCGATGCTCGGCGGACAGGCCCCACAGCTGCCCGCAAAAGTCGACGATCTCGACGACCTCAGGCGACTGCTCACGAGCGTCGCCGAGCTCAGCGGGGTCGTCGAACGGACCCAGAACGAGCCTGGTTCCTCGGGCGCCTTCTCGGCGGTGGCCACCGGTGGCATCTCCACGCTAGGTGGATTCCATCCGAACACCTCAGCAATCACGGGCGACAAGTCGGAACCGCCGCCACTTCCGGGCTCCCAGCGACTCAGCCGCCTCCTGACGGAGACGCTGCGGCGCCTCAACGAGCCGTACTCGTTCAGGGTGTTCCCCGAACGGGCGTACAACTTCGGATTCCTGGCCACGTACCGCCAGACCTGGACTCCCGAGCGCTATCAGGTCGGCGACCTCGTCTCCACCATCCCGCTGGCCCCGCGAGAAGTCCGCAAGTACACGACGCGTCGGGTGGTCAAGACGACTCGCGCGACCAAGGAGCTCGAGGACTCGTTGCGGACCACCCGCACAGGCTCGACCACCTCGGCCCGGGTGGAACGGGAGATCGTCGACAAGGCTCAGACCAAGACCGACTACGACATGGCCACCCACGGGTCATTCGGCGCCGAGGGCTCCTACAAGGGCGACTTCACCGCGCACACGGGCGGTGACGAGTCCGCGCAGTCCGAGCGGATCAAGCGCCAGTTCCACGAGGCCGTCCTCAACAGCTCCCAGGAGTACCGCCAGCAGCACCGCGTGGAGGTCGATGCCACCACCACGGACGAGTACGAGGAGACGACGGAGCACGAGATCCAGAACCCGAACGAAGAACTCACCGTCACCTACATGCTGTACGAGCTACAGCGTCGATACCGGATACAGGAACGTCTGCACCAGATCGTGCCCGTCATCCTCGTGGCCAACCGGGTGCCCGCGCCGAACGAGATCGACGACGCCTGGGTCACGGCGCACGACTGGATCCTGCGCCGGGTCATCCTCGACGACTCGTTCCGGCCGGCGCTGGACTACCTCGCGAAGAGCTTCGTCGGTGCCGAGCTCAACATCAACATCCTCGAGATCGCCGCCAAGGCGCAGAAGCAGCTCGCGGATGAGATCAAGGGTGAATTGAAAGCGCAGACCGCGATCCTCGACCAGGCGAAGAAGGACCTGGATCTCGCGGCCAAGGCAAGCGCCGCGAACACGACGGCCGAGGGCGTTCTCGGGACTGTGAAGCGGATCTTCGACCCGCTGCAGATCACCGGCAAGGAAGTGCTCGGAACCGGCCAGGGGGTGCAGGCCGTCGTCGACTACGCCCAGGATTCTGTCGACCGTGCAGAACGGGAGGCATCCCAGCTTCTTGATCGGCTCGCCGCAGCCACCACCACGTTGCAAGAAGCGATTAACCGACTCGCGATGGCGGTCAAGGAGCACTACGAGCGCGTCGCCGAGATCGACCGGCTCCGGGGGCACGTGAAAGACAACATCCTGTATTACATGCAGGCCATCTGGAGCCACGAACCTGCCGACCAACGATTCTTCCGCGTCTACAACTACGACATCAGCATCCCCGAGCCCCCCGGCGCCGGAACCCCGGATGTCACGGCGACCAAGACCGCACCGAGCATCGTCCAGCGGCTCGCCGGCGACGTCGGGACGCAGTCCTGGATGGCGAGCATGCCGGGGCCGAGCAAGACGACGGTCACTCGAAAACTCGTCGACATCGCCGACCTAGACACCGTGCTCGGCTACAAGGGCAACTACGCGATCTACCCGCTCCTGCAGAACAACTTCGTGACGCTGAACATGATGCAGGACTACCTGGAGGTCTCAGAGGACGTCGTGCGCCTCAAGGACCCCGACCCGTTGGGCAACTTCACGATCGACGAGCTCGTCCAGCTCGCCGAGTGCGTCCGGGCTACGGACGCCGACCTGTACAGGGCGAACGAGGAGGACTTCAAGAAGTTGATCGTCGACCGGTTCCTGTCCGGCCACCCTGACGACGACCGCGTCATCGTCCCGACCAATTCGCTCTACATGGAGGCGCTCGTCGGGACGCATCCGCTGCTCGAGGACTTCAAGCTGTACCACCGCGCGCTAGACGTGAGGAAGGTGCAGGCCGAGGTACGGCACGCCGAGCTGGAGAACTTGCGCCTGGCGGTCCGCGCGGCCAAGGGCAAGGATGACGACCCCGACATCGACAAGAAGATCATGGTCGAGGGCGTCGCCGGCGTCGACGTGAGCACCAACTGAGGTCAAGCCGTGACCGACACACCGGACGCCAGTCCTGCCGAGCGCGGCGTTGTGCGCCCAGGCACGCAGAACACCGGCACGGCGAACGCCGGTAACCCCGGGGTCCTGGTGGGCACCCGGGACGTCGGCGGCCAGCGCTACGCGCAGTACAAGGCCACCGAGGGCACCTGGGTCTCGGCCAGCATGCAACAGCAGGGATGGGCGTCCGTCTACGGTCCGGACACCGCATATGGCGCACACACCGGAATCGTGCGGTCCCCGGACGGCACCGCGCTGGCAGCACCCGACCGGATCCGCCCCGGCCAGGAGTACCTGGTGCCTTTGGCGCGGCAGGCCGCCAGCCCAGTGGCGGAGCCGTCGCCGCCCGTGGTGCAACCAGCGACGTCCGCACAGACCGCGGATCCTCAAGGAGTCCGCGCATTGGAGGGCCGCTACGGGGCGACGGACGTGGCGCGAGGGCCTACTGACGCGGCGCACACTTTCGATCCGATGCTCGGGCTCCTCGGAAGTGCCCCTCGCCTCGCGCCCACCCCCCCACCCGAGGTCCCACCCGAGGTCCCACCCGGGCCGTACCTCACGCTCCTCAGGGGCGGCGCCACCGGAGAGACGGCGGTAGGGATCGCGGCACGCCTCGGCGGTCTCGCCAGGGCCGCAGTCCCCGTCGCGGCCGCCGCAGCGGCGGCGTACCTGTCGGTCACGTGGGCGTTCGACCGCTGGCATGAGGTCCACCGCTTGGCCCTCGAGGCCGACGAGCAGCGCCAGGATGCCGAACGCGAACAATGGTGGGCGCGGGTTCATCTCCAGCAGCAGGCGTTCATCATGTGGCAGAACGGCGAGATGACCGAGGAAGAGTACTTCCTGTTCATGACGACGGGCGCGGTCGGCAGGCCAGAGCGACCGCAATCTCCCGAGGCGATCGCGGCCGACAAGAAGGCCGCCAGAGCAGCCTGGTTCAGGGTCATGTGGCTCGGCTACCTGTACAACCTCCTGCACAGGTTTGACACCCCGTTCACCGAGGTGCACGTCGAAAGCGGCACGCCTGGTGTCTTCAATCGAGTCGACGGCTACGACCCGGTCACGGGCCGGATCCTCGAACGGAAGAACACTCAGTTCGCGGCAATCTCTCTTGCGACAGGCCTCTCATACCTCCGCGAGACCTTCGCCAAGTACCACCCAGGAACAAGAATCGCCAATACGCCCAAGAACAAGGAGCTGCGCGAAGTCGGGCCGGCGGGAAAGCGCCTGAAGGGCGTGATTGAACTTCGCATCCCGGTCCAGTTGAAACCCATCCCGAAGCGGATCCTCGTCGAGGCGAAGAAGTTGGACATCAGGATCATCGACGACCTCGACAACGAGTTCACCCTAAAAGGGGATCAGCGGACCAAGGGCAAGATCCCGATTGAGGAGGTCGACCCCACTGCACTCCCCACGGTCCCTCCACCGCAGCCGGCACCCAAGGGCCCTCGCTACATCACGATCACCCAAGAGGACGTCGCTCTCACCGAGACGGAACAGGCGGAGCTCCAAGCGCTGGACGATGCCTTCGGCGTGAAAGACGAGTAAGGCCACTTCTTGCCGCGTCGTGACCGCCGGTCCACCTTGTCACCGCTTCATGCTTTCCGGATGAGACGCGGGCGTCTCATCCGGAAGACCGCCGTCTCATGTTGCCAATTGGCCTCCGCACGGTGGTCGCCGGGCTCGCGGGCGAGCTGAGGCACCGCACCGCGGTCGTGGATCTCGGGCTACCGGGATCCGGCGACCGGGAAGCGGAAGTTCCAGCGCGCCAAGAAGCACACCCGCAAGGAGGCGCTCGAAGTCTTCCGGAGATGAAGCGCCGTAGCGGGGCCGGGAGGCGGTCGCGGCGGCGGCGACCGCACTCGGCCTCGGCTGACTCCCCCGGCGGCGGAACGTGACTCGCCGCGTGACTCCCCAAACAGTTTCAGGGGCCGCTCCGGTGATCCGGAAACGGCCCCTGACCTGCTGCTTCACTGTCGGGCTGACAGGATTTGAACCTGCGACCCCTTGACCCCCAGTCAAGTGCGCTACCAAGCTGCGCCACAGCCCGATGGCCCCCGCAGGAGCCTCGGAAACTCTACCCCACGGGCGAGGTGCTCCGGTCACCGGCGATCACGTCGAGCTCGGCGGCGACGACCGCCAGGATCACGAGGTCGATCACCAGGCCGGTGGTGGCGTCCCAGGGCGAGAGCCGGAACAGGAAGATCTGGGTGACCAGCAGCGCGACGAGCACGGCGCGGCGGAACCAGCGGTAGCCGGCCTCGCGGTCGGTGCGGACGCGGACGAGGCCCAGCACGGCGAACGCGGTCGAGGCGAGCCCGCTGAGCACGAGGCCGACCACCAGCCACACGGGCTCGTCGTCGGAGGCCGTCCAGCCGTAGATCCCCTGCGCCAGGGTCACCACGGACGTCGCCACCAGGACCCCGACCGTCACCCAGGGCACCCAGCGGGCGCGGACCAGCCACCGGGACGCCCGCACGATCCACTGGGACGTCGCGCCGATCGGGTCGGGCACCTCCACGGCGTCATGCTCGACGGCGTCGAGCAAGGCGCGTACCTCGTCGGCCCCTGGCGCGTCGCCGGCCTGGGACAGGTACCAGCGGGCCCGCGTGCGCTCTCGAGCGCTGAAGCCGCCCGCCAGGCCCGCGACGGCCTGGTCCGCGGCGGCGGCGAGGAACTCGGCCGGGTCGCGCGGGTGCCGGCGCTGCAGGACGTCCGCGAACAGGCCCAGGCCGATCACCACGAGGTAGATCAGCGCCGCCGTGGGCTGCCAGAAGTAGTTGTAGTCGGCCGTGACGAACTTGCCCACCTCGTCGATGAACAGCCCGAAGCCCACGCCGGCGACCAGGACGGACATCCGCCGGACCACCGGGCCGACGAACGTCATGAGCAGGATGAACGCCAGGGCCATGAGCAGCCCGCCCCACAGCACGTGGGAGACGTGCACGCTCCCGCCGCCCAGCTGCGGGAACCCGGTGAGGCTCAGCAGCAGGCGCGTGAGGACGACGGTCGCCAGCGTGGTCACCAGGAAGCCGGTGATGTGGCTGCTCGACGCGGGGTCGCGCGGCAGCCCGAGCCTCAGCAGAGGTCGTCGGCGCCCCACCGGCCCCTCAGGGGTCACCGCTTGCGCTTCTCCCGCACGCGCACCGAGATCGAGATGGGCGTGCCCTCGAAGCCGAAGGTCTCGCGCAGGCGGCGCTCGATGTAGCGGCGGTAGCCGGGGTCGAGGAAGCCGGTGGCGAAGATGACGAAGCGCGGCGGCCGGGTGGACGCCTGCGTCGCGAAGAGGATGCGGGGCTGCTTGCCGCCGCGCAGCGGGTGCGGGTGGGCCGCGACGAGCTCGCCGAGGAACGCGTTGAGGCGTCCGGTCGAGATGCGGGTGTCCCACGACTCCAGCGCGCGCTCGAGCGCGGGCACCATGCGGTCGGTGTGCCAGCCGGTCTTCGCGGAGATGTTCACGCGGGGCGCCCACTGCACCTGCACGAGGTCCTGCTCGATCTCGCGCTCGAGGAACGGGCGGCGGTCCTCGTCCATGAGGTCCCACTTGTTGTACGCGATGACCAGGGCGCGGCCGGCCTCGATCACCTGCGTGATCACACGGGTGTCCTGCTCGGTCAGCTTGACCGAGGCGTCGACCAGCACGACGGCCACCTCGGCCTTCTCGATCGCGGCCTGCGTGCGCAGCGAGGCGTAGAAGTCGGCGCCGGACGTCTGGTGCACGCGGCGCCGGATCCCGGCGGTGTCGACGAACACCCACGGCTTGCCCTTGAGGGCGACGAGCTCGTCGACCGGGTCGCGCGTGGTGCCGGCGACGGAGTCGACGACCACGCGCTCGGCACCGAGCACCTTGTTGAGCAGCGAGGACTTGCCGACGTTCGGGCGGCCGACCAGCGCCACCCGGCGGGGGCCGTCCGGGATCGGGGTGCCGTGCGCGGAGACCTCGGGGAGCGCCTCGATGGCGGCGTCGAGCAGGTCGCCCGTGCCACGGCCGTGCAGGGCGGAGACCGGGAACGGCTCCCCCAGGCCCAGCGACCAGAGGTTGGCGGCGTCGGCCTCGCCGGCGGGGCCGTCGACCTTGTTGGCGCAGAGCACGACCGGCTTGCCGGCCTTGCGGAGCAGGCGCACCACCTGCGTGTCGGTCTCGGTGACGCCGACGGTGGCGTCGACGACGAAGATCACCGCGTCGGCCAGCGAGATGGCGACCTCGGCCTGCTGGGCCACGCGCGCCTCGATGCCGGCGACGTCGACCTCCCAGCCGCCGGTGTCCACCAGCGTGAACCGCTTGCCCGACCAGTCCGCGGGGTAGCTCACGCGGTCGCGCGTGACGCCCGGCCGGTCCTCGACGACGGCCTCGCGGCGGCCGAGGATGCGGTTCACCAGGGTCGACTTGCCGACGTTCGGGCGGCCGACGACGGCGAGCACCGGGAAGACGACGACCGGCTCCTCGCCGATCTCCCCGACGTCGCCGGCGTGCAGGAGGGCAAGGTCCTCGTCCTCGAGCTCGTACTCGGTGAGCCCTGCGCGCAGAGCCCGCTCGCGGTCGGCGTCGGCGGTCTCGTCGGGCAGCGCGAGGATCGGATCGGGCTCAGTCATGCACCCATTGTCCCAGGTGTACCGGCCGCGGGGCGACGGCCCCGGCGAGAGTCCCGTCACGGCCGCCAGATCGTTGCGGCCACGTCACGTGCACGCTCGCTGAACAGGCCCGCGCCGAGCAGCGCGCGGAGGTCGCGCTCGAACGCGCCGAGCCGGTCCCCGAACAGGTGCGGGGCGGAGCTGGACAGGGACAGGACGGCCGCCACGACGTCCTCGGTGGTCCGCTCGACCGCGTTCCCGCGCGGCACCACGAGGCGCTCCGGGCCTCGGTAGCCGGCGGCCGCCATGACGTCCTCCTCGCCGCCTCGGGTCCCGTCGGGCAGCGTCCCGCGCCCGGCCCGCCGCACGGGCCCCAGGTACGCGGCGACCAGCGTGTCGATGCCGTCCCACGGCGGGCGCGGGTGCGGGAGCTCGTCGTCGCCGTCGGCACCGCGGTGGGTCATCGCGGCGACGTGCACCCAGGCGCCGGCGGGGTCGAGCATCCCCCGCACCAGCTCGGCCACCAGCGGCTGGTCCATCCAGTGGAAGGACTGGGCGAACACGACCGTGCGGAACGTGCCCAGACCGCCGGGGAGCTCCTCGGCCCGCAGCTGCCGCCACTCGACCGGCGCCGACCCGGTGGCCCGCCGCGCCTCGGCCAGCATCCCCGGGTCGGGGTCCACCCCGACGGCCGAGGCGAACAGCGGGGCGAGCAGCAGCGTCAGGGAGCCCGGACCGCAGCCGACGTCGAGCAGCCGACCGGTCCCGTCCAGGCCGAGGGCGTCCCGCAGCGCGTCCGCCAGCGCCGGCGGGTACGGGAGCCGGCCGACCACGTAGTGCGCGGCGCTGCCCTCGAACAGGGTCGGGTCCCACCGCCAGTCCACGGTCAGCTCGCGCGTTCGCGGTTCGGGTCGTCGGTGGGCAGGGCCAGGCCGGTCCGGGCCACGGCGCTGTCGACGAGCGCCGCCAGGGCCACCCGGATCGCCTCGTTCGCCTCGACGAGCGCGACCTTGCCGGACGTCCCGGGCGGCCGCTCGAGCACGAGGGGCTCCCCGAACTCGATCGCCAGCCGCCGCCGCAGCCCGGGCACGTGGTTGACGGACTCCCCCGTCCGGCGCGTGCCCAGCACCGCCACCGGCACCACGGGCGCGTGACCGTTGAGCGCGAGCCACGCGATCCCGGCGCGGGCGCTCGCCGCGTCACCGCGGCCGCGGTTGCCCTCGGGGAACACGCCGACCACGCCGCCGCGCTTGAGCACGGCCAACGCGCTGGTCAGCGCCGTGCGACCGCCCTCGCGGTCCACCGGGATCTGGCCCGCGGCCCGCAGCACCCAGCCGACGGGACCCCAGAACATCTCCTCCTTGACCAGCATGTGCGAGGGCCGCGGCGCCACACCGAGAAGGATCGGGCCGTCGACGATGCCGGTGTGGTTCGCGGCGAACAGGACGGGACCGTCGGCCGGCACGTTCCGGGCGCCGACCACGCGCGTGCCCCAGACCACCCGGGCCAGGAAGCGACCGATCCACCGCGCCCAGCGCGGGCCTCGGGGCGACGGGCCGTCGGTGCTCACGCCCGCGGGCCCACGACCGACTCGACGACGTCGAGCACGGCCTGCACGGTCTGGGCGAGGTCCAGGTGCGACGAGTCGACGGTGACCACCCCGTCGGCCGCGACGTGGAACTGCACGACGGTCGAGTCGTCGGCGTCGCGCCGCAGCACCTGGTCGCGGGTGGCCTCGACCGCGTCGGCGTCGGCGGAGCCGTGCAGCTCGCGCGCGCGGCGGGCCAGCCGGGCCTCCTCGCTCGCGGTGAGCAGCACGCGCACGTCCGCGTCGGGGGCGACCACGGTGGTGATGTCCCGGCCCTCGGCCACGATCCCGCGACCGCTCACGCGCGCGTCCTCGATGGCCTCGCGCTGGAGCCGGCCGAGCTCGGCCCGCACCTCGAGGTTGGTCGCCACCGCGCTGACCGCCGCCGAGATCTCCGTCTCCCGGATCGCCTCGCCGACGTCGACGCCGCCCACGTGCACCGTCGGGTGGGCCGGGTCGACGCCCATCACCAGCGGCAGCGCCCTGACCTGCACCGCGACCGCGTCGATGTCCGTGAGGGGGACGCCCCGCTGCAGGCACCACCAGGTCGCCGCCCGGTACATCGCCCCCGTGTCCAGGTACGCGAGCCCCAGCGCGCTCGCCACGCCCCGGGACACGCTCGACTTGCCGGACCCCGAGGGTCCGTCGATCGCGACGACCACCGCCGTGCTCAACTCACCAGTCTCCATCCGCGGGCCGTCAGCTCCGCCTCGAGGTGCTCCGCGCTGCCGGGCAGCACCGAGATCTGCGCCATGCCGACCGGGCGGCCGGCGGCGTGCTCGAGGTGCAGGTCCTCGAGGTTGACGCCCGCCTCCCCCACCTCGGTGAGCAGCCGCGCCAGCTCGCCGGGGGCGTCGGGCACCAGCACGGTGACCACGGCGTAGACCCGCTGCGCGCCGCCGTGCTTGCCGGGGATGCGGGCGACGCCGGCGTTGCCGTCGGCGATCGTCTGGGCGAGCGCGGCGAGGGCGCCGAGCTCCACGGTCTCCGGTCCGCTCGCCACGGCGGCCTGGCCGAGCGCGGTGATCACGCCGTCGAGGTCGGTGCGCAGGTGGACCAGCACGTCCCGCACGGCCGCGGCGTTCGCGGCCAGGATCGAGGTCCACAGCGCGGGGTCCGACGCCGCCAGGCGCGTCACGTCCCGCAGGCCCTGACCCGCGAGGCCCAGCGCCGCGTCGTCGGCGCCGCGCAGGCGCGCAGCCACCAGGCTCGCGGCCACCTGCGGTACGTGCGAGACGGCGGCGACCGCGGCGTCGTGCGCGTCGGCGTCCATGGTCACGGGCACCGCGCCGAGGTCGACGGCCAGCGCCCGCACCGCCAGCACGGCGTCCGGCCGCGACGAGCCGGAGTCGGCGATGACCCAGGGCCGGCCCAGGAACAGGTCCGGCACCGCCGCCGAGGGACCGGACCGCTCGCGGCCGGCCATCGGGTGCGAGCCGACGTAGCGGGTCAGGTCGGCGCCGGCGGCCTTGAGCTCCGCGAGCACGTAGCCCTTCACGCTCGCCACGTCCGTGACGACGGCGTCCGGGTACGCCTCGAGCTCGGCGCGCACGACATCCGCGGTGACGTCCGGCGGGGCGGCGACGACGATCAGCGCCGGGGCGGGGTCGTCCGCGCGCGCGGCCCGGCCGGCCCCGACGTCCCGGGCGAGCGCCAGGGCCGTCCGCGACGGGTCGTGCAGCACGACGTCGACACCCCGGGTGGCGAGCGCGAGACCCACCGACGTCCCCAGCAGGCCGGTGCCGACGATCCGCACCGGCCCTCGCGTCGCCAGCGTCACATGCCCACCCGTGTCATCAGGGAGCCCACCTCGGTCTTCGACAGCACGCGCGTGCGGCCCGGCTTGAGGTCGCCCAGGCGGATCGGGCCGATCTGGGTGCGGACCAGCTGCGTGACGGGGTAGCCGACCTCGTCGAAGATGCGCCGCACGATCCGGTTGCGCCCCTCGTGCAGCTCGATCTCCACCAGGCTGGCCTGCGGCGTGGTCTGCACGATCTGGAACTTGTCGATCTTGGCCAGCCCGTCCTCGAGCTCGACGCCCTTGATCAGCCGCGTGCCCAGCGACGGCGTCACGCGGCCGTCGAGCTGCACCAGGTACACCTTGGTGACGCCGTGCGACGGGTGCGAGAGCCGGTTGGCCAGGTCGCCGTCGTTGGTCAGCAGGATCAGGCCCTCGGTCTCGGCGTCGAGACGCCCGACGTGGAACAGGCGCTCCTCGCGGTCCGCGACGAACTGCCCGATCGACGGCCGGCCCTCGGGGTCGTGCATCGTCGAGACGACGCCCTTCGGCTTGTTCAGCGCGATGGTGACGATCGACGTGTCCAGCTGCACCCGCATGCCGTCGACGTGGATGACGGCCGTGAGCGGGTCGACGCGCACGCCGAGCTCGAGCACCTTGTTGCCGTCGACCGTCACGCGGCCGGCCGAGATGAGGTCCTCGCAGGCCCGGCGGGAGCCGAGCCCGGCCGCCGCGAGCACCTTCTGCAGGCGCACGCCCTCCGGGTCGTGGACGTCGATGGTCACCTCGGGCGTGCGGCTGGGCCGCGTCGGGCGCGACGAGGTTCTGCAGGTTGCCGGCGTCCCCGAACTGGGCCGTGCCGGTCTTGGCCGCCACCG